>JBBTYN010000004.1:0-84272 GCA_038061755.1 Patescibacteria group bacterium
AACTATATTTTTAAACATCATCCCCGTAGCGTCCTATACTGAACTACACGCTCAACAAAAAAACTATAACAAAAATAATACATAGACGCAAACCAATGGCGGGAAAAGGTCTTTTCTTGAGGAGGAGTAAAATGATGGGAAAGGAGAGACCTTGAGGAGCCTTGCTTGACTTATAAGTTAACAATTGTTAACATATAAAATGTATTACATTAACAAAGAATTATTATGGAAAATAAAAGCAAAAAAGCAATATCTATAGCTGAGCTTGCAAAGATGCTTGGCATTAGTCGTATCGCAGTTTTTAATAAAATAAAAAAGGGACAAATCCCAGCTGAAAAAATTGGGCGTTCTTATGCTATTTCTATGGAACATGTTAATGAAATAGTTTCTGGCTCTAATTTAGGCATACTAACAGAAGAAAAAAAAGAAGATATTAAAAAAGGTGTGGAAAAAGTTGTAAAAGAATATGGAGAGACCTTAAAACTCCTTGGTAGGGAATAATTATGAAATTAAAACAACTTACAATCGTAGATATAGAGTATGTGGCACTTCGTTTAGCAAAGGAAACTATGAGTTGGGATGAACCAATTCCAGATTTTAGCACTCGCTATACAAATGCTCTTGAAAGATGTATAGAGTCACCATTTCAAACATTTGGAGGAAGACAGTTATATCCGGGACTCGTTAAAAAAGCGTCAATACTTTTTTATTTTATGATAAAGAACCATCCATTTCAAAACGGGAATAAAAGATTGGCGATGACAACACTGTTTATTTTTCTTTTTCAGAATAAAAAATGGCTTAAGGTAGATAATCAAGAATTATATAATTTTGCTGCTTGGGTTGCGGCTAGTAATGCTAAATTAAAAGAAGATACTGTTCGTGCAGTTGAAACATTTTTAACAAATTATATGACTGATGTTTAATGAGCTTTTGAAATAAATTATATTAGAATATGCATATGCAAAGATTATAGAAAACTTAAAGTAAGCGCCAACAGCAAGCTCTCAAGAGTCTATGCCTGTTTCTGTAGTGGGTTCTGAGACCTCCAATATGCCCTCTGAAGCCTCAGAATCCCCTAAAAACGCAGATATACCTGTTTCCCTCAAAGATTATAATTGAGCTGAAACTTTGGTATAATTAGAGTCATGAATGAAACAATGAATATGGGTTTAAGCCCAGAAGAAAAAAAAAGAGAAAAATATAAATTTGATGATGACTATATTTATTTGCCTTTAACCATAGAAAATTTACCCCCTAAATTAAATGTTTCAGGTTATGAATTGTCGGCGAAAGAAGAGTTTCACTGTAGTTTGGTTTGCATTAGAGATTTAAAAGAAAAATATGGTGATGATGTTAAGGAAAAAATTCTTAATTTATTTTATGATTTTGTGTCAAAGAATGATACAACTTTTATAAAATATCGAAATGAATTTAGATTAGTTCAAAGATGGGAAAGGGTTAGCGTTATTGTTATGTGTGATATTTCTAATATTGATAAATTTTTCAAATTAATGAATCAAGAGTTAGGAATTGAGTCAGACACACAACCTACTCATGTAACTATCTACACACTTCAGCCCAATATGGGTATAGGAGTTAATACATTTTTAGGATTTCAAGCGACCAAAGAAATAGAAGTACTAAATGAGGTAAGGGTCGGTTTAAATCTTGGATAATTTATGTAGTTTCAATTTCCTGTGCTTTTATCCCGCACTTTTGATATAATCATGTAGTATTTATGAAGGAAAGCGTTTTTAGGTGAAAATATAAAAATATGAATAAAGAAAATTCAAACATTATTTTGCAATTTGTAAGGCATGGTGATCACGACATTTCTGATAAAAGCAGGGCGAACAAAGACCTTCCATTGTTAGATGAATCAAAAAAAAGATTGCGTGTACTAAAAAAAACTTTAGGAATTAATTCAAGCACAGCAGTTGGGTTTTCTGGTAACAACCTGCGATCAATAGATACAACTGAAGTTCTTGTGAGTCCCGATGAGTCAAAAGAAATTTTAGATTTGGAGAGAGATTTTAAAGTTAAGATTGATCCAAATTTGTTATATAAAATGGATGCTAATTTTAAAGCATTTAAAAATCATTTGGGATTATCTGATGCACAAAAAAATATATTCAGAGCCGTAGTCGAGCATTCTGATAGTTTTAAAAAGGAAACTGGTTATGATTTCACTTCATATGTTGATATGTGTAATGTAATTACGGATTACGTTTTGAGATATATTGAAATATTAGAGAAATGGGAAAAGGTTAGTTTTAAGTACGATACAAAATCATTATTTAGAGTTTTTTGTGCGAATGAATATTTTTATTCTTGTTTCCGGTCAAAAGTAGAGGAAGTTTTGTTTGGGGAACAAGCAAAAGAGAAATACATCGCGTGGTATGAAAATAATTTTGAAAGAAATGAAATACGTAAACACGATGAGCAATCTGCGACTATTTCCAGAGATGCAAATAACAATATCTTAATTAATCTGAAAGATTCTTATGGTGAGGTTACGTTTAGTTTAGATCAATTGTTGATGATTAAAAAGAGCATATAATATAAAATATGAAAAAGATAAAAGTTGCAATCGTTGGAGTTGGAAATTGTGCAAAAAGTCTCGTTGAGGGTGTGACTTTTTATTCAAAAAATCCCAATGAAACTATCGGACTTATTCACTTTAAAGTTGGCGGATATTCTGTTTCCGACATTGAGTTTGTCGCGGCTTTTGATATTGATGAACGTAAAGTGGATAAGCCTCTTCACGAAGCTATTGTTGCAGAACCGAATCGTACAATAATGATTGCCGAATTGGAGCCAAGTAGGGTTATTGTTAAAAGAGGACCAACATATGACAGTGTAATCGATGAAAATCGCGATTATTTTATCCATGAAAGTAAAAAGTTATCTGTTGATGTTGTGGCAGAATTGAAAGCAAGCGGAGCAGAAATAGTGTTAAACTATCTTCCAACAGGAAGCGACAAGGCAACTTTTGCGTATGCTGAGGCGGCCCTGGAGGCCGGTTGTAGTTTTGTAAATTGCATGCCGACAAAGTTAGGACGAGATAAAGCATGGATAGACCGATTTGCACAAAAAAGTCTGGTGCTTTTTGGTGATGATATAAAAAGTCAGTTTGGAGCGACTGTTGTCAATCGTGCGCTTCTTGAACTTTTCAAACGTCGCGGTTTCAAAATTACACAATCCGATCAAACAAATTATGGTGGAAACGCTGACCATCACAATCTGCACTATCGCCCGCATGCAAAAGAAGAAAGCAAAGAATTGGCTTTATGTAGCGTTCTTTCTACTGACGATGTAAAACCTATTGCTCGCATGGTGTATACTGAAAAAAATTATGATCATAAGCGAGCATCACTTTTTCTTGTGGGTGAAATGTTTGGTAAAGTGCCAGCGTCGCTTCATGTTATTCTCGACGATGAAGACAGTCCAAATAGTGGTGGTATTGTTGTAGATGCCATTAGAGCTGCTAGAGTTTTGATAGAAAAGAACGCAACAGAAAAAGCCACAGAACTCGGAGCCTCGCTTATGAAAGCACCTTTTAAACAATTATCTGAAGAAGAATCGTATAGAAAATTTTCTGAAATTTTGGGTTAGAATACACTAAAAGGTATTCTTATTCTTTGTTCTTAAGATTACGCCTTATCTCATGAAGATTATTTCCAATATAGCAAAAAAGCCTGTAATAATATCCTAATGACATTTTTGAATCTTTAGCTTCTATTTTAAACTCTTGTGGTAGATGTTTTTTTTTAAAAAGTAATGAAATAATCTGGTCAGGAGGCATGCGCTCGAGTTCATCCCAAAGAGCGTATCCTTTTATGAGAATGATACAGCGTGCAAGTCTGGTAGCGTATTTCTTAAGGTAGGCAAGTTTATATTCAAAACTATGATTGTTTGAATAATATACCTTTCTAACTAATTGTAAGTATTCCACAGAACGTATAAATATACTTTCAATGTATTGTTCTTTTGTTACTTTTTTATACTGTTCGTGTAATATATCTTTTCCATAGATACATAAACCTTTTGTCACATATTCTAAAACAAATTCTCTTGTGAAAAAAGAAAGGTCGTTTTTTATTTCAGTATTGGTATAAATATGAAAATCAAGATTTTCAAAATATTTTTCAAGAAAAACAAGTAAAGGTGTAATATCTACCTTGTCATCCTTAATGACAATAGTCATATCGGTATCATGTATGTCGGCCTTGTGTATTTTTTTGTAAATAGAACCATAAAGAAAAATACAAGTAATATTAGATGCACATGGAAATTTTGAAATGTCAGCGCTAATTTTTTCTACAGCAATATTAACTAATCTATTTACCTGATTTACTGATTTAATAAATATATTATAGGCTCGCTTAAGTTCAGTTTTATTAAAAGTGATAACATTTAAGGCGTCCCGATAAGTATACCATTCTGCAGATTCAATCTTTTTATTTACATCATTCCAATCGGCAGATGTTGGAGCAAGCTTATTCTCTACGCTAAACACATTAATATATAATTCTTTAAATAGAGTATGTTTTTCATCTAGGTCATAGCTATAACTGTCTGTGGCACAAAGGTCAATATATTTTAGTTGATCATATTCAATTCCAACTTCTTCTTTTATCTCCCTAAAAGCTGCATCAATTTGGCTTTCTTCCGGTTCTAATTTGCCTTTTGGAATCCAAATCTCACCATTACTATGCTTTATTAGAAGTATATAAACACAAAAAGTTTCTTTATCCATGTAGAATATAAAACCACCCGAGGAAACTTTCTTTACTATTTCTTTTTGTAACCCAGTTTCTTTTTTAGATTTTTTCAACTTATTTTTTTTCATGAATGAATTATATCAATGAATCAAAGAAAGTAAATAGCTACATATTGCTGAATTCAATAGCAATAAGTTAATATAGTAAATATATATTATTACTGATACAATCTTTATATGCCCAACGAACTCCAAAACCCAATTTCGTACTAGCAAGGACAGTTCTTACTAGCAAGGACAGTTCTTGCTAGTAAGAAAAACTGGACACATGGTTTCGTATACAAAAATTTAATCTAATAAGCCCTTGAAATAATTTCGTGCAAAAGTTATAATTAGATCATTAGAACTAGAAAATATTGTATTTCAGTTATTATTTATTATAATAGATATATATGGAAAATTCACAACCACAAGGGAAAGAAGGCGCTACATCAGATAAGGTTTTTAATAAAAGAAAGGTGTTTGCCGCAGAAGATAGAGCTAATTCATTAATTGAGCAAGCTAAATTTAATGAAGCAATAGAAATCGTAGAACAACTTGAGGTAGAAGTGAACAATATGGTAATGCCTGACAGATTTAGTAAAACAGCAAAGCCTTCTGAGGGTGTATATAGTTCCTTTAATGGTGGATTAAATGCTGCAATTTTAAAAGGTTTAACAGAGGATGAATACAAAAGACAAATTTTGTTAATTAATTTACGTGATATAAAAAATAAAATTCTTCAGGCAATATCTGATCTTGACTCGGTAATAATAGATATTGAAGCGACAAAACAGGAGTAATTGTTTAAAATTTGCATCTGAAATATTTTTCATTTATACTATAAGAAAGGCTAAACACCTTTTATTTTTGTGAGTAAAATAGAAAACAATCAAAATAGTTCTGGTCCGTGGTGGAAACCAGCGATGGAGATACTGGGTGAAGTTTCGACATGGATTGTCGTGCCTATTGTGTTGGCATTAGTTTTTGGCAAAATGCTTGATGTGCGTTTCGGAACAAAGCCAGTTATATTTTTAGTGTTTGCCGGAATTGGTTTTTTAGTCACTTGTTTTGGTATGTATAGGGTTGTAAAGAATTATATAAAAAAATTACAAGACATTAGTCCCGACAAAAGTCGGGATCTCGACAAAAGTCGGGAAATATAATATATGGAAAAGATATCTCAAGAAATTACACTTTTTGCCGAACCAATATTTCATGCTGGAAGTTTTACTGTTACCAATGCTCTTCTAACTTCTTGGGTTGTTGTTGCTATTATTATAATTTTATCTTTCGTTTTACGTTCAAGACTTAAAACAGTTCCTGGTAAATTGCAAAATATTTTTGAATTAATAATTGAAAATGCTCTTGGTCTTTGTGACCAAGTTACAAATAGCAGAGCTCTCTCTGTAAAAATTTTTCCAATCGCTATATCAGTTTTTTTCTTTATTTTAATTAATAATTGGTTGGGGATACTTCCTTTCGGTGGTTTTGGAATCATAGAAAAAAGCGAGGAAGGTCTGGCATTTATTCCATTTCTTCGTGGAGGTACAGCTGATGTAAATACCACAATCGCGCTTGCAGTAATGGCAGTTGTTGGGGCAAATGTCTTTGGTGTTTTTTCGATCGGCCTATGGAAAACTTTTAATAAATATGTTAATCTAAAGGTGCTCGGGCAAATATTTACAAAAATAAGAGAAGACAAAACTGTAATTATTGTAGCTCCAATCACGTTCTTTGTTGGTTTAATTGAAATTATTGGTGAATTTGCAAAAGTTGCTTCGCTTTCATTTCGTCTTTTTGGAAATGTATTTGCTGGAGAAGTCCTTTTGGTATCGATGGCAGCCCTAGTGGCTTATATCGTTCCGATACCTTTTCTTTTTCTAGAATTACTTGTGGGAGTTATCCAAGCATTGATTTTTTCAATTTTATTGGTGGTTTATTTTACTATTGGAGCTACGGACCATGATGAGCATGAATCTGAACACAAGAAACATGCAATAGCCACAGTTTAATTTATTATAAATTATTAGTCGAAATTATTAGCTTGATTAACCCGCTTTGCCGAGGCTTCGGTGAGGCAAAGAAAAAATTATGGAAAAAGAAGTAGTTAGTACAGTTGTAAATTTAGCGCCTATTGCTAAAGCAATCGCTATTGGTCTTGGTGCTCTTGGTCCAGGTTTAGGTATTGGGTTTATTGGTGCAAAAGCGATGGAATCAATTGGTCGCAATCCTGAAGCAGCAGGTAAGGTTCTTGTGCCGATGCTTCTTGCATGTGCGTTCGCTGAAGCAATCGCTATCTATGCGCTTGTCATTGCATTTTCGATTTAGAATTATTATTTGAAAATTTAAAATAGTTTCTTTCAAAAAGCAATCTATCTAGCAAAGCTTTGCTAGCGAACTGCTCGGCTCGTCAGCCTGCGCAAGGCTTTTCTTAAGAACTATTTTAAATTTTCAAAAACTACCCATGGATTCAATTATTTCAACATTTCATATAGATTGGAAAATTATTATTGCTCAAGCAATCAATTTCGGAGTTGTTTTTGTTGTTTTATATATTTTTGCTCTTAAGCCACTTTCCAAGCTGATGGTAGAACGTAGTGAAAGAATTTCTAAAGGAATTGATGATGCAAAAAAATCTAATGAATTGTTGCAACAATCTGCCGAAGAATATAAACAAAATACAATAAAATTAAGACAGATAGCAATTGATTCTCAAAAAGAACTTACTAAAGAGTTAGATCAATTGAGAGTAAAAAATCTAGATAGAATAAAAGCAGATAATAATGAATGGACAAAAAAGAGAGCGGAGCAGATGGAAATTGATAAAAAAGTTTTGGTTGAATCAGCAAAAAACGAACTCGTTACACTTGCGATGCTAGCCGTTAAAAAAATTATGGCAGAAAAAAAATAAGTAAAAACAAATAAAATAATGGCAAAAATTTCTCCCAAAAATATAGCAGAAGCAGTGTATGAGGCAACAAAAAACAAGTCGGGACAGGGCTTGGCGTTTGTACTTAAACGCTCGGCTCAAATAATAAAAGAGAAAAGAATGTTGGGTAAGTCTAATGAAGTCTTAAGTGCTTTGCAAAATATTTTTGATAAAAAAACTGGTACTGTTAGAATGAAAGTAACAACTACGAATAATATAGGGATAGAGGAGAAAAGTAAATTAGAGAGTGAAATTAAAGAAAAATATAAGGCGCAAATTGTGATAGGTGAATTTTTTAAAAAAGAAGAATTATTAGGCGGAATGAAGATTGAGGTTGGAGATGAAATATTGGATAATACATACAAAAATAAACTTCAGAAATTAGAAAAATTTTTAATACAAGAAAAATAAAATAAATATATGTCAAACCATATCGTAGAAATTTTAAAAAAAGAAATAGAAAATTTTAAAACAGAAATTAAGGTTGAAAAAGTGGGTAAAGTATTAGAAGTTTTTGATGGCATTGCAAAAGTTTCTGGACTTTCAGATATTAAATCTTCTGAAATGGTAACTTTTTTGAATGGTGAGACGGGGGTGGCTCTTAACTTAGAGGAAGATACAGTCGGGGTAATTATTTTCGGGGAATTTTCTGCTATTAAAGAAGGGGATGAAGTAAAAGCTACTGGAAAAATTCTTGAAATTCCAGTTTCTGATAGTATTTTAGGGAGAGTAGTAAATGCCATTGGTGTTCCTATTGATGGCAAGGGCGCTATAAAAGCCGGAAAAAACGGTTTGCAAACTTATCCAATTGAAAAAGTGGCTTCAGGTGTTATTACTCGCTTATCTGTCTCAGAACCAGTTTCTACTGGTATAAAGGTTATTGATGCGATTATTCCTATTGGTCGTGGGCAACGCGAACTTATTATTGGTGATCGCCAAACTGGAAAAACCGCAATCGTTATTGATACAATTCTTAATCAAAAAGGTCAAGATATGATATGCGTGTATGTCTCTATTGGTCAAAAAGATTCTAAATTGAGAAAGATTGAAGCGCGATTAGAAGAAGGCGGAGCGATGGCTTATACAGTTATCGTATCAGCTGGCGCTTCAGAAGCTGCTTCACTTTCTTATGTTGCGCCATATACAGGAGTAACTATTGCGGAATATTTTATGGATCAAGGTAAAGACGTTTTGATTATTTATGATGATCTTTCTAAACACGCTGTCGCTTATCGTGAAATTTCTCTTTTGCTCCGTCGTCCACCAGGTCGCGAGGCATACCCAGGAGATGTTTTTTATTTGCATTCTCGTTTGCTTGAACGCGCTTGTCGTAGAAATAAAGAATATGGCGGAGGTTCCATCACAGCTTTGCCTATTATTGAAACACAGGCTGGCGATGTGTCAGCATATATTCCAACAAATGTTATTTCTATTACTGATGGACAAATTTTTCTAGAAACTGATCTTTTTTATAAAGGTATTAGGCCTGCGGTAAATGTTGGTCTTTCTGTTTCTCGTGTTGGTTCTAGTGCTCAGATTAAAGCAATGAAAAAAGTGGCTGGGACATTAAAACTCGATTTAGCGCAGTTTCGTGAGCTTGAAGCATTTGCTCAATTTGGTTCTGATCTTGATGATGCCACCAAGCGCCAGCTTGAACGCGGAAAGAGAGCGGTAGAAGTATTAAAACAGCTTCAATATGCGCCAGTAAAAATTGAACACCAAATTGTCACGCTTTATGCTCTTACTAAAGGTTTTATGGATGATGTAGCAATTGATAAAATAAAAGAATTTGAACAAGGATTCATGGAATATAGTGAACGTAATGCAAAAGTTTTTTATAAACAAATTGCTGAGAAAAAAATGTGGGATGATAAAGGCGAGGAGGAATTAAAAAAAGCAATTGAGGATTTTAAAAATGGCTGGAACTAAAGAAATTAAAAGAAGAATAAAGAGTGTCAAGAATACAAAAAAAATCACTAAAGCGATGGAGCTTGTGGCGGCTTCTAAGATGAAACGCGCTGTGTCTTCCACGCTTGCTTCCCGTTTATATGCGGAATATTCTTGGGAAGTGCTCACATCAGTTGCTAGGAATATAGAAGATAGTTTAAGTCCACTTTTTATTGAGCGAGAAATAAAAAATATACTGCTTGTTCTAATAACTTCTAATCGTGGCCTTTGTGGTGCTTATAATGCTCAGGTTATAAAAAAAACTATTGCATTATTAAAAACAGAAAATCAAAATACCAACATAGATTTTATAACTATTGGTAAAAAAGGAGATACGGCAATGCGTCGTATTGATAAAAATATTATTGCTAGTTTTACTGAATTACCAGACAATATATCTCTTTCTGATGTTCTTCCAATTTCTAAATTACTGATAGATGAATATAGTATTTTGCATTACGATAAAGTTTCAATTGCGTATACAGATTTTGTGTCAGCTCTTAATCAAAAACCAAATATAAAACAAATTTTACCAATTTCAAAAACAGAGTTAAAACAATTAATAGATAATTTACCAGATTCTACCAGACTTGTGGAACAAAAAACAAACAAAATAGATTATTTATTGGAGGGAGATTTTAATACACTGATTTTATCACTTGCCGAAAAAATTACCAGAATGCAAATTTATCAGATGCTTCTTGAATCTAATGCGTCAGAACAGTCGTCTCGAATGGTAGCTATGAAAAATGCAAGCGAAGCTTCCGGAGAGATGATTGATGATTTGACATTAGTATTCAATAAAGCCCGTCAAGCAAATATTACTAGAGAAATATCAGAAATTAGTGCAGGTATGGCGTCAGTCAATTAACAATTACAAATTATCAATTAATAATTAATTATTTTTTTATGAAAACAGTAGGCATAATAAAGAGAATTATAGGACCGGTTGTTGACGTAGATTTTGGAGAGAATCTTCCAGATATCTACACTGCATTAGAAGTAGTAAAAGATGATAAGAAAATAATTCTTGAAGTGGAACAGCATTTAGGTGGTGGAATAGTCCGTGCAGTGGCAATGGACACTACGGATGGTCTCTCTCGTGGAATGAAGGTAATTAATATCGGAACACCTATTTCTGTGCCTGTTGGAAACGCTACTCTTGGACGTATGTTTAATGTTTTAGGTGAGGCAATAGATGCTCTTCCTATTCAGAAAGGAGATAAATCATTGGAAAATTCAAAAAAATTACCGATTCATCGCAAAGCTCCAGAATATGTAGTGCAAGCAACTAAAATTGAAATTCTAGAAACTGGTATTAAAGTTATAGATCTTATTTGTCCAGTTTTGAAAGGTGGGAAGGTTGGGCTTTTCGGAGGTGCGGGTGTAGGAAAAACTGTTGTCATTCAAGAATTAATTCATAATATCGCATCAAATCATGGAGGATATTCTGTTTTTGCTGGGGTGGGGGAACGTACTCGTGAAGGGAATGATTTATATCATGAAATGAAAGAATCCGGAGTCCTTCCAAAAGTAGCTATGGTGTTTGGACAAATGAATGAACCGCCAGGCGCTCGTTTGCGTGTTGCTCTTTCTGGACTGACAATGGCTGAATACTTCCGTGATGTTGAAGGCAAAGATGTTCTTCTTTTTATTGATAATATTTTTCGTTTTACTCAAGCTGGATCTGAGGTATCTGCTTTGCTTGGTCGTATTCCTTCTGCTGTGGGTTATCAGCCTACCTTGAGTACAGAAATGGGAATTCTTCAGGAGCGTATTACTTCTACCGATAAAGGCTCTGTAACTTCTGTGCAAGCTGTTTATGTGCCTGCTGATGACTTAACTGACCCAGCTCCAGCTACAACATTTGCTCACCTTGATTCTACAGTAGTTTTAAATCGTTCACTTTCAGAAATTGGTATTTATCCTGCTGTTGATCCTCTTGATTCTTCGAGTACTATTCTTGATCCGAATATTGTTGGTAAGGAGCATTATACTGTAGCTCGTGAAGTTCAGCGTGTTCTTCAACGCTATAAAGACTTACAAGACATTATTGCAATTTTAGGTATGGAAGAATTATCTGAAGCGGACAAAGAACTTGTGGCTCGCGCTCGTAAAATACAAAAATTCCTTTCCCAACCTAACTTTGTGGCTGAACAATTTACAGGAGTAAAAGGTGTTTATGTTCCACTTTCCGAAACTATTCGTTCTTTTAGGGAAATTTTGGATGGTAAACATGACAGTAAAACAGAAAATGATTTTTATATGAAAGGAGCAATTTAAAAATTTTGAATAGTTACTTTTAAAAACCCGCATAAAATTCTACTGAATTTTTGCTTAGACTTTGGCCCGTCGGCCTTCGTATGATTTTAAAAAGTACTATTCAAAATTTTAAAAAATATATGTCAAAACAATTAAAACTTAAAATAGTAACTCCAGAACGTCTCGTCTTAGAAGAAATTGTAGACCAAGTAAGTTTGCCGACCACTCTTGGTGAGATAACAGTTTTGCCAGACCATATCTCTTTGATTACTGGTCTTGTGTCTGGAGATGTTGTTGCGTTCATAAACGGTGAGCATGTGCCAATGGCTGTTGTTGGTGGATTTGTGGAAATAAAGAAGAATAAAGAAGACCAAACAGAAGTTGCTGTACTAGCAGACTTTGCTGAACATATTACTGAAATTTCAGATATTGCAATAGAGAAAGCAAAAACTCGCGCGGAAGAGTTGAAGAAGTTGATGGAAAATAAAGAACATGTGGACTTTGAACACTTTGAAGCTGAACTCGAACGCTCACTTACTCGTGTAAAAATTGCAGACAAATGGAGAACTAGGAAGTATAGGAAATAAATTTATATTGAGTTATATTTTAAAATTGAGTAGAATTAGGTGAGTGAAAAAGGGAAAATTAAAATTTAAAAAAATCATTAAAGATAGAATAGAAAGATCGTGTGTTGTTTGTGGTAAAAAAATTAAAATTATTTTATACAATGATTATTCATATAGAGGCGGACATTATTTTGCGTTTGGGGACAAAAAACCTAAAGACCCTAAAAAAGAATATTGGGAATGTTCAAAATGTTATAAAAATTAAATCTAATTAATAATTTATGTCTAAATTTTATGTGGTGGCGACACCGATAGGAAATATGGGAGACATTACACTCCGAGCTATCGAAACACTAAAAAGTGTGGATTTGATATTGTGTGAAGATACTCGAGAGACTAAGAAGATTTTAGATAAATATGGTATCAGTAAAATAACTATGAGTTATCCATCCGATGATGTAATCGGAAAAAACTACAGACAAAGTAAGCTTGCAAAGATTTTAAGATTACTAGAAGAAGGGAAAAATTTAGCATTAGTTTCAGACGCTGGTACACCAGGGATTTCTGATCCGGGAGCTTTACTTGTTTCTCAAATCAAAGAGCATTTTAATCCAGCAAGGGGAGTCCTTGCTGGAAAAGTGCAAGTTATTCCAATTCCGGGTCCTTCAGCCGTTATCGCTGCGCTCTCGGCCTCAGGATTACCAATTCATGAATTCACTTTTCTAGGTTTTTTGCCACACAAAAAAGGTAGGGAAACATTATTTAAAGAAATTTCGCAAGCAAAAAGAACGATGGTATTTTATGAATCTCCGCATAGAATATTAAAAACGCTAGAATCTCTTATAAAATATACCCCAAATAAAAAAGTCTGTATTGCTCGAGAATTGACAAAAATTTATGAAGAATTTAAAACAGGTACACCTGTTGAAGTTTTGGAATATTTTCAAAAGAATAAAGAGAAGCAAAGAGGGGAGTTTGTTGTTATAGTTTCTTGAAAAGCCAAAGGGCATCTTTGACACACTTGTCAAAGATGCCCTTTGGCAGGATTTACAACAAATCTTCGGGATCTACAAATATTTCAAAAGATGATGGAAGAGAAAGAAGTTTAGCTAGAAGATTTTTATCTATAGAAGAATTAGTGGAAATTTCTGGAAGAGACCATTCTTGAGTATTTATTTTTATTAATGTGTTTGTTACATATTTATTTTTATTTTTAGTTATAAATCCACTGAAGATTTCAGGATTGTATTCTTTAAAAAGTTCTTTTAATGTTTTTTTAGCTTCAATAGACTCTTCTTTATCACCAAAATAGGTAATTTTTATAAAACGTTTATATGGTGGATAGAATAATTTACGTCTATCTTCTAATTCTTCTCGCACAAAAGATAATAAATTTCCTGCTTTAATTGCAAGGATTGCTGGATCATTCTCATTTTTTATTTGGATGATAAGTAATTCTTTTGTGTTATTAATTATTGAAAGTACAATTTGGATAATTTTTTCACTCATTTTAAAATTTGGTATGCTCCAAAGTGAATCAAAAGAAGCGATAATTGAAAGTGACACTTTGTTTTTTAAGTAGAAAAATGCCATTTCTGTACCTATTAATATTGACCCCTGATTATCTTCAAATTCTTTTATGATTTTTTTGGCACCACTTTCTGTTTTTGCAGATTCTTTGTCTAATCTAAAAATTTTTGTTTTTGGAAATTTATTTTTAATTTCTTCGAAAACAGTTTCTGTTCCTATTCCAAGAGGCATTAAATTCCAACTTCCACAAGTTGCACAAGCAATGTCTCCGTCTATATTTATTTCACATCTATTACATACGAACGCCCTTTTTTTATTTTGGTGTGACATATAAAGTACTAATGGTGCTCCACATTTTTCACAGCTCATTGTTTCATTGCAGTCTTTACAAAGAGTCATAGTTGCTAAACCTTTCCTTAATGAGAAAATAAAAATACTTTTTTTATTTTCTAATGTAGATTTTATTTCTTTTATACTTTCATCATTTAATATTTGGAATTTTTTATTACCTCTCCCCCCATCGCCTGGTAATTGGCGGGCAGGCTTACCTAAAACTTCTATTTTTCCATCAAAATCAATTCTAAAAGATAACGGATATAAGGGATTTAAATTATCCATATCTTTTCTTCCAATTGTCTCGTAGCGTAATATTTCATCAGCTATAATAAATCTAGCATTTATTTTTGAAGCATAAATCTCTACAAAAACTCTTAAATCAATATGTGTTTTCGTAATTATTTTATAAATATTAGAATTTTCGTGTTCTAAAATTATAGTGCCAATATTTTTTTTAGGAATAGACAAAAATGGCGGAGTGCTGATGATTAAGACTGGGTGAGTGGAATTTATTATTTTTTCATAAGTTATTAATTTTTTTTTTGCATTTATTCCACCATGTATAGAAAAAGTAAATTTTTCAATTCCTTTTGATAATTGAAGAGTAAATTTTTCTATATCAAACTGAGTTGGTAAAACCAAAAAAATAGATTTATTTCTTGCAAAAGATTCTCGAACAAGTGTTTTGTATATAGATATGCGATCTTGTAATGGATATTGAAATAATAATTTTTCAGATTTTAGATTTTGTTGTTTTTCAAGCGAGGTAAAAGGTGGGGTAAGGTGCATTATCTTATCATATTTTTCTATAAAAATATTTGGAATTAATGAAGCAATGGCACTGTTTTTATTTTGGGCAAAATATTTACTTGTATCAAAAATTGTATCAAGAAATTCTTTTAAAAAAAAAGAACTTCCTTTGTCTTTTGTAACTTTTTTTAAGTTAAAATCCATATTTTTTACATTGCTTTTTTCCCCTTTTAGTTCTTCACTAGAAGTAACTAGCGCCAGGGTTTCCTTGTTTCTTATTGGAACAGATACAATATTTCCAACAGCTATGTTCAAACTGGTAAAATAAGTTAAATCACCTTTCAATATACATTTTTTTAGTGGTATGACGGATATTATTTTCATAAATTTTTTGTGGCGTTAAGCTCGTAGTTTTTGTGACATTAAGCTAGTAGTTTATACATTTCATTCTAGCATAAATGTGTGTTATATTACTTCCATGAGATTTTTTTCACGTAAATTAGGAATAGATTTAGGTACAGCCAATACTTTAGTATTTATACCTGGTAAGGGTATTGTTTTAAATGAGCCTTCAGTTGTGGCAGTTTCTGAACAGGATAATAAAATTATAGCGATTGGTTTTGAGGCGAAAGACATGATAGGCAAAACTCCAGATTCAATAATTACTTATTGTCCTATGAAAGATGGAGTTATTGCAGATTATAGAGTGACCGAAGCAATGCTTCGTTATTTTATAAGTAAGGCAATGGGTAAATTTAGTTTTTTTAAGCCAGATGTAATGGTTTCTGTTCCTGCTGGTGTTACCTCTACTGAAAGACGAGCTGTGATTGAAGCAGCAATACGCGCGGGCGCTAAAAATGCTTATGTGGTTAAGGAGCCAATATTGGCAGCGATTGGCGCTGGAATTCCTATTTATGAATCAAAAGGTTATATGGTAGTTGATATTGGCGGAGGCACAACAGATGTAGCTGTAATATCCTTAGGTGGGATTGTCGCATCAACTTCAGTTAAATTTGCTGGAAATAAAATAGATATTGCGATAGCAGATTATATTAAAAAAACTTTTAATCTTGCAATTGGCGATAGGACAGCCGAAGAAGTTAAAATTAAAATTGGTGCGGCGGTACCTTTAGAAGAAGAGCTTCGTGTGACAATCAAGGGTAGAGATTTTATTCAAGGATTACCTCGAAGCGCTCAAGTAGGAACTAATGAAATAGTAAAAGCCATAGATGCAGAATTAAGGCAAATTATAAAAGCAATCAAAGATGTCTTACAAGAAATTCCACCAGAGCTTGCTTCCGACATTATTGATCATGGAATTATTATGACGGGTGGTTCTTCTCAATTACGAAATCTTACAGATTTGGTTTATAGAAAAACTGGAGTTAAAGCTACTTTAGCTGAAGATCCTCTTTTTTGTGTGGTTAAAGGCACAGGTATTGCTTTGGAACATTTAAGTGTTTATAAGAAAACAGTTTTAAGTAAGAAATGATTTCAAAACATTTAGATAAGAATAATTTACACCATGCGTACTTGATAGAAGGCGCACAAAGTAAAATTATTCCGGATATCATAAAATTTTTAAAAAGTTTAGGTATAAACACTGTTGGTAATCCTGATTTTGTTAATATCTCAATTGATAATTTTAAAATTGATGAGGCTTTTAGTTTACGTTCCATGTCATCAGATAAAGGATTTTCTTCTGCTCTATCTGCGCAGGCAGGAAAAAAGATATTTATGATTTGCGTTAACAATGTATCTTTAGATGCTCAAAATGTATTGCTAAAAATGTTTGAAGAGCCAATAGAAAATACACACTTTTTTTTGATAGTACCAGACGTTAATGCTCTTCTAAAAACTTTAGTCTCTAGATTTTATTTTGTTTCAGCTAGGCAAGATCTAGCTGAAACAGAAGAAACGAGAAAGGCAGAAAAATTTATTACTATGTCGTTAAAAAGCAGAATTGATTTCATTAAAGAATTATTAGTAGAAGAGGAAACAGAAGATGAAGATGGAAATGAAATAGTTGTTTTAAATTCCACTCGTTCTAAAGCTTTAAAGTTTTTAAATGCGCTAGAGTTTGTTTTGCATAAAAAAATCTTAGATGTGTCCTTTAATATAAGTTTCTTTGAACATTTTTTTAAAGTTCGTAAATATTTACGTATGCCAGGTTCGTCCGCTAAAAGTTTAATGGAGTCAGTGGCATTAATTATACCAAATATGTTACAATATGGAGTACCATATAAAAATGGCATTCGGACATTAAACAAATAAATTTGTTTATGCTCCTCATTTAATTTTATAAAACTATGCAATATAATTTTTCAAATTTTAAAAATGAACTTAAAAAAGTAGAAGAATTTTTGAGTAAAGAATACAGTCAGTTGAATATCGGACGGGCATCGCCGATGATTTTGGACGGAGTGTTCGTTGAATCATACGGTTCTTATGTTCCACTTAAGAATGTAGCTTCTGTGTCTATTGAAGATCCTAAGACATTGCGTATTGCACCTTGGGATAAAAGTCAGGTAAAAGGTATTGAAAAGGCTATTGTTGATTCAAATTTAGGATTATCTGTGGCGACTGATGACTTAGGTATAAGAGTTATTTTTCCACAATTAACGACTGATACAAGAAAAACTCTTGTAAAAGTTTTAAAAGAAAAATTAGAAGAACAAAGAATTACTGTGCGTAAAGAACGTGAGGTGGTGTTTCGTGACATAGAAGTGAAAGAAAAAGAAGGCAAAATGACTGAAGACGAGTTGTTTCGCGCAAAAGAAGAATTACAAAAAATTATTAATGAAACCAATGACAATCTTGAAGCAATTTTTGAGAAAAAAGAAAAAGAAGTAATGGGTTAATGATATGAGCATTATAATTTTTATCATAATACTTTTGGTGCTGGTGTTGGTTCATGAGTTTGGACATTTTTTTACAGCGAAAAAATTTGGTATTAGGGTGGATGAATTTGGTTTTGGTTTTCCGCCTAAATTATTTAGTTTTAAGAAAGGGGAAACAGAATATTCTTTTAATTTATTGCCACTAGGCGGTTTTGTAAAAATATTTGGCGAGAATGTTGATGAAGCTGATTTTGTGGAAGTTGGGTTTTTAGATAAAAAAGAAACTTCTGAAAAAATTGAATTAGCAAAAAGAAGTTTAGCAAACAAACCAAAATGGCAACAAGCCATAGTACTTTTTGCTGGGATTTTTGCTAATTTTTTATTGGCATGGATTTTATTTTCTATTGGTTTTATGTCCGGACTTCCGACATCGGTTGGTAGTGAAGTTGCTGGTTATAAACTTCAAGATGTGCATTTAGTAATTGTTTCTATTTTGCCAAAATCCCCCGCTGAAAATGCCGGACTTAAAATTGGTGATAAAATAATAAATATACAGAGTTTACCCGCCGGAGGCGTCAGTGGTGGTAATTTCACTACTTACATAAACCCTGAAATTATAAAAGATTTTATAGTTTCAGGGAAAGGCAAAGAAATTGATATTGGATATATTCGAGGAAAAAATTCTGAAGTAAATATTGCTAAAGTAAGTCCAAAAGAAAATAATGGACAATTTACTATTGGAATTTCAATGGACGAGATTGGTACGGCTAAATTACCCTTTTTTACGGCACTTTGGGAAGGAATGAAGTTGAACTGGTTTATGATTAAAAATACTGCTGTAGGGCTTTATACGCTTATAAAAGAAGGCATACAAGGAAAAGGAAGCTTCGCTTCCGTTACTGGTCCTGTCGGCATAGTGGGTATTGTTGGTGATGCTTATCAGTTTGGTTTTGTTTACCTTTTGTCTTTTACCGCCCTAATTTCAATAAATCTCGCAATTATAAATTTAATACCATTTCCAGCTCTTGATGGTGGAAGACTTTTCTTTCTATTGATTGAAAAAATAAAAGGATCACGTATTAGTCCAAAAATTGCAAATACTGTAAACATGATTGGTTTTGGTATTTTGATATTGCTTATGGTTGTTATTACTTTTCATGATGTAGCTAAGTTGTTTTAGTATGAAAAAGAAAAAAATAAAAATCGGGGTGCTTTTTGGGGGAAAATCAGCAGAACATGAGGTGTCGCTTAAATCTGCCAGCAATGTAATTAAAGCTCTAGATAAAACAAAATATCACATAACCTCAATAAAAATAAATAAAGACGGAAAATTTGATTTTAATAATCTCAAGAATTTTGATGTGATTTTTCCAGTGATGCATGGACCTTTTGGCGAAGATGGTAGTATGCAAGGGCTTTTAAAGCTTGCAAATATTCCTTTTGTGGGACCTGGTGTGTTAGGTTCAGCGGTTGGAATGGACAAAGATGTTACAAAAAGACTTTTACAAGATGCTGGTATTCCTATTGGAAAATTCACTACTTTTAAATTTGGCGATAAAATAAATTTTAGTAAAGCAAAAAAAGAACTTGGTTTACCACTTTTTATAAAACCGGCAAACATGGGTTCGTCAGTTGGAGTCAGTAAAGTGCGAAATGAAAAAGAATTTAAAAAAGGTATTAACGAAGCTTTTAAATTTGACACAAAAGTAATTATTGAAGAATTCATCGATGGACGGGAAATAGAATGTGCATTACTTGGCAACGATACACCTATGGTATCTATCCCGGGTGAAATTATCGCCAATCAGGATTTTTATTCTTACGACGCAAAATATATAGATGAAGGATCGGTCGCAGAAATTCCAGCAAAAATTAATAAAAAAATAATAAAAAGAATTCAGGAATTGGCAATTAAGACATTCCAGGCGCTTAATTGCGAAGGGATGAGTCGGGTAGATTTTTTTCTTAAAAAAAATGGAGATATTTTTGTAAATGAAATAAATACAATTCCAGGATTTACTGATATTAGTATGTATCCAAAATTATGGGAAACGAGCGGTATTTCTGTATCAAAACTTTTAGATAGGTTGATTGAATTAGCAATAGAGCGATTTGAAAAAGAACAAAAATTACAAACAACAGTTAAATAATTGTGAAGAATAATTTATCCCTATCTTATCTTGAGCTATCTAAAAAGAACCTGATTTATAATATCAAGCAGTTTAAAAATTTAGCCAAAAAAGGCACAAGATTTTCTGTGGCTATAAAGGGGAACGCTTACGGTCATGGACAAAATGAGATAGCTCAGATTCTTGATCCGTATGTAGATTATTTTCAAGTGGATAGTTTTGAAGAGTTGAAATTATTAAGAAAAGTAAGTAAAAAAGAAACTTTAGTTTTAGGATATGTACAAAAGTCAAACTTAAAGGAAGTTTTTAAACTAAAATGTATTTTATCTGTTTTTTCTATAGAGCAATTACAAGCAATCTCCGCTATGGCGGAGATTGCTGAAAAAGTTCAAGAAATTCATTTACCTATAGATGCATACCTTGGACGGGAAGGATTTTTATTAAATGAATTACTTAAAGTTTTTAAAGAAATAAAAAAGTGTAAGTTTATAAAAATTACTGGTATTTATGCACATTTTGCAAACATAGAAGATACTTCGAATTTTATTCATGCGCAGAAACAAATCAAAGAATATCAGAAAGCTTTAATGTTGGCAAAAGAATTTGATTTTAAAAATTTACAGACTCATATTTCAGCCACTTCTGGACTTTTAGTTTATGAAAAAAATCAGGGAATTAATTCAATCATACGTTTGGGTATTGGAATTTATGGTATTTGGCCTTCAGTAGATTTAAAATCTAGGTACAACAATAAAATTAATTTAAAACCAGTACTTGCGTGGAAAACAAAAATCGCACAAATTAAAACTTTACCAAAGGAGAGAACTATTGGTTACGGGTTAACTTATAAAACAAAAAAAGAAACTAAAATTGCCATTATTCCGCAAGGTTATGCAGACGGATTTGATCGAGGTTTTTCCAATAACGGTTTTGTTTTAATTGGTGGTACTAGATGTAAAATATTGGGTAGAGTTTCTATAAATATGTTTGTGGTAGATATAAGCCATTTAAATAAAGTTAAAATTGAAGATGAAGTGATAATTTTAGGTAAGCAGAAAAAAGAGGAAATCACTGCAGAAGAGATGGCAGGAAGAATAAATACTATTAACTATGAGATAACGACGCGCATTAGCACTCTATTGCCGAGAGTTATTGTATAGCCCTGCCCCGTACTGAGTTTGCTCTAGTTCGGGGTTGCTTTTTAGGCTTTTTTATACTAATCTATATATATGTCACAAGATAGACTTATAAAACTTGCCTGTGGAACTTGCAAACGCATAAATTACTGGTCCAGTAAGAACAAAAAACTCGTCACAAAAAAGATTGAGCTTAAAAAATTCTGCAAATGGTGCCGAAAGCAGACTAAACATAAAGAGACCAAAAAGTAGATTTTCTCTGTTTTTCTGTTATACTAAAGACGGCCATTGGTCGTTTTTTTATTTAGTTATTATAAGGGCGATTAGTTTAGTGGTAGAACGAAGGCCTCCAAATCCTTTGGCGGGGGTTCGATTCCCTCATCGCCCGCATGCAAAAAAATTATAAATATTTAAGCGCAATTTTTAATCCGTTTGCAATAAAAGAATAATTTTTAAAAATTATTCCTCTCTGTCAAATATTTCCAAAATCCAGTTTACTATTGCAAGTACTATACCAAATAAAAGTGCATACCAGAAACTATCTACTGTAAATCCGAGTACGATATAGCTTGCAAGCATAACAAGTAGTCCATTGATAACTAATACAAAAAGTCCAAGCGTTAAGATTGTAATAGGCAAGGTTAAAAATATAAGTATTGGACGCAAAATTAGATTAATAGCTCCAAGAACAACTGCCAGAACAAATGCCGCAAGTAAACTACTTACATGAACTCCGGGTAAAATATAAGCTGTTATTAATATAGCGATAGTCGAAACAATAAAATGTATAAATGTTTTCATAGTTTATTTATTGTAGCAGATTTTGATGCGTCAATCCACTTTATTTCTTTATCTCGTTTAAACCACGTCATTTGACGTTTGGCGTATTTAAGAGTTTCTGAAATTACTTTTTCTGGCGTTGGATTATAATATTCAAAACCTAATTCTTTTAACCTTTTTTTCGAGACACCGGAACGTTTTAATTTTTTTATTTCATTAAGTAAACCCATTTTGAACATTTTTTTTACTCTTTTTTCTACTTTTTTCTTTAATTTTTCTTCTGGTAAATATAATCCAATTTTTATAAATTTATACGGAGGAGTTTTTTCCGTAATTTTTGGGACTTTACCGAGAGCCTTTGCTATTTCAATCGCCCTAATTATCCTGACCTTATTATTTTGTTCATTTTTATTTTTTATATTTTTTGCTCGAGTCTTATCTAATTTAAATAATATATGAAATAATGCGGTCGCATCTTTTCGTAGCATCTCTTTGCGAAGTTTTATATCTGGCGGGACTTCTGGGAAAATTATTCCTTTAGTTATTGCATCAATATAAAATCCTGTGCCTCCGCAAATTATAGGAATATTACTGCGAGCTAATATTTCTTTTATTTTTTCTTCTGCAAGTTTTTTATATTCTGCAACTGTAAATCTATGCCTAGGATTTACCACATCAAGCAAGTGATGAGGTACACCCTTCATTTCTTTTTTGGTAATTTTACCGGTGCCAATATCAAGACTTTTATATACTTGTCTAGAATCAGCAGAGATAATTTCCCCATTTATTTTTCGGGCGATTTTAACCGCTAAATTACTTTTACCAGTAGCGGTTTGACCTAGAATTATTATTACTTTTGGCTTTTGCATGTTTACTTTAAAATCTTAATATCTGCACCGATAGAGTTTAGTCTTTGAGCTATTTCTTCATAACCACGATTTATCATATACACATTACGAAGGATTGAGGTTCCTTGAGCTGCTAACATAGAAATAAGAATAACCATTGATGGGCGAAGGGCTGGTGGACATACTACTTGAGCCGCTTTGAGTGGTGTACCACCTTGAATATAAACTCTATGAGGATCTGCAAGAGTAATATTGGCACCTAGGCGATTTAACTCGGTAAAATAAATTGCGCGATCTTCGTAAACCCAATCGTGAATCATGGTTTGACCTTTTGCTCGAATAGCTATAGGCACAAAAAAAGGCAGATTGTCTATATTTATTCCAGGATAAGGGTTTGAGTGAATTTTATCATCTAAGGCTTTTAACTTACTGGGGAATATTTCAATATCGGCGAGTTTAGTGCGACCATTGTATGAATAATATTTTTTTAGTATTTTATATTTTAAATTCATTCTTTTTAATTTTTCAAGTTCTAAAGAAAGAAAATCTATTGGGCATCTAGTTATTGTGAGTTTTGAATCTGTAACAATGCAAGCAGAAATAAACATCATAGATTCAATTGGGTCTTCACTATTCCAATATTCAATATCTTTATTTATTTCTTTTATTCCATGAACAACTAAGGTAGCTGTACCTATGCCATCTATTTTTACTCCTAATGCTTCAAGGAAGAAACAAATTTCTTGAACCATGTAGTTTGCGCTGGCAAAAGAAACAGTTGTAATTCCAGGGATTAGAGCTGCTGCTGTTAAAATATTTTCACAAGCAGTATCTCCAGATTCATACATAACTATTTCGGCTGGCTTTAATTTTTTTGCAGTAATTTCATAATTTTTTGCTGTAGTTTTTATATTTACTCCTAAAGTTTCTAAAGCGTAAATATGAGCAGCAACTGTGCGTTTTCCTAGATTACACCCTTGCGCATGAGGTAAAGAAAAAAAAGAAAGGGCATGGATTAATGGCCCCATCAACATAACCACTGAACGTGTCTTAATAGCTGACTCAATATTTATTTTTTTTAAATTAAATTGTTTAGGAGGCGTGATTATCACTGTATTTTGATCTTGCCATTTGATTTTTACACCGATACTTTCTAGTATTTCAATTACCCTGTTTACTTCTTCAATCCTAGCAATACCATGGAGGGTAGTAGTGCCTTTGTTTAATAAAGAAGCGCAAAGAAGCCCCACTGAGCCATTTTTAGAAAAATTTGTTTTTATAGTTCCACTCAATTTTTTCCCGCCATTTACCTGAAAATCAATTGAATCATTTCGTTGTAATTTCATTTTTTTAACATTTTTTTATTATTAATGTGCCCAAGGAGAGAATCGAACTCTCATGATGTTGCCATCAATAGATTTTGAGTCTATCGCGTCTACCAATTCCGCCACCTGGGCTTTTCCACATTTACACTTTACTAAATTTTTGTGTTAAAATCAATCCATGTCAAATCTATATTCCAATTCAATTTTTTGGATTGATACTGATAAAATAAAACCAAATCCTTTTCAACCAAGACGAGATTTTGATGAAGCTCGTTTGCAAGACTTAGCTGATTCAATAAAACAATATGGAGTTCTTCAGCCACTTATAGTTTCTCGAGTAGAGGTAGAAAAAGATGGTGGCGGACTTGTAACTGAATATGAATTAATAGCTGGAGAGCGCAGGCTTCGAGCTGCTAAGATTGCAATGGTATCGCAAGTGCCAGCTGTAATTCGTGCAGGAGATACAGCTTTAATGAAACTTGAGCTTGCGATTATTGAAAATTTACAGCGCGAAGATTTAAACGTCATTGATAGGGCTCGAGCTTTTTTTCGCTTAGTTACTGAATTTAAATTTACCCACAATGAAGTAGCAAAAAAGATGGGCAGAAGCAGGGAATATGTTTCAAATACTTTGCGTATTTTAACCCTACCAGAAGAAATTTTAAATGGTTTATCCGAAGGAAAAATTTCCGAAGGACATACTAGGCCTATTTTGATGCTCGCAGACCATCCTCAAGAACAATTAGTTTTATTTAAAGAAATTGTTTACAAAAAAATTACCGTACGTGAGGCAGAAAGATTAGCGAGAAAAATAGCTTATGATCGTGTACGCAAGAAAGAATTTATGCCAGATCCAGAAATTACGGAACTGGAAGAAGAATTTCAAGAAAAATTAGGCACTCGTGTTCACATAGATAGAAAAGAATTAGGTGGACAAATTAAAATTGATTTTTTTTCTACCGAAGATTTGCGAACAATTTTAGATTTAATTCATAAAGGAGAAGTTGAAAAAAAACCTGAAGAAATGATGGATAATTATATTACAAATTCAGAGGTTAAATCTTTGGAGTTTGGACGTCCAGAATCCGAATTTTTAACATCAAAAGAAGCTCCAGTTGACGACAGATCCAAAGAAGAAGCAGAAAAAGACGAGACTGATTTATATAATATTTCTAATTTTAGCGTTTAAGTAAATTGCCAAAGATGCCAAAGATGCCCTTTGACACTGAGTGTCAAAGGGCATCTTTGGCAAACATTAGCTACGACCAAAAGACATCAGCTTTGAGAGAAGACTATTTTTTTCTAAATATGATTTTATATGTTTTTTTGCAACAGAGGTTTTAACATACTCAAGCCATTTACTGGATGGCCTTGAATCTTTTTTTGTGATTATCTCAACTATATCTCCATTTTTTAATTTTGTAAAAATATGAGACATTTTACTGTTTATTTTAGCCCCAGAAATATGATTTCCAATATCTGTATGTATTGAATAAGCAAAATCTATTGGGCTTGAGTCTTCTGGTAAGTCTACAACATCTCCCTTTGGTGTAAAAATAAAGATACGATTATTAAAAAAATCCATTTTTAGGTGGTCGATAAAACTTTTCGGATCACCCGGAGAATAATTTAATTCTTTTAATTCCTCAATCCATTTGAATTTATCTTTATCGTCCTTAGTTTTTTTTACGCCTTGTTCTTTGTAGGCGAAATGCGCAGCTATACCATAGGCTGCTTCAGTATGCATTTCTTTTGTCCTTATTTGTATTTCTGCAACACCTCCTAAACCAGTAAAAACAGTTGTGTGAATAGAGCGATAGCCATTTGGCTTTGGAATAGCAATAAAATCTTTTATTCTTCCAGGCAATGGATTCCAAATAGAATGTATTAATCCTAAAACTCGATAACAATCTTCGATACTGTCTACGACAACACGAAGTGCAACAACATCGTAAATTTTATCCAAATCCATACCATATTTTAATAATTTTTTATATAAACTATATTTATGTTTGATTCGATAATCAATTTCCACAACTTTTATATTATTTCTTAATAGTTCTTTTTTCAACACTTCACTGACTTCTGCAAGATTTTTTTCGTATGAATCTTTTTTTTCTTTAATTATTTCTTCTACTTGTGCATATTCTTTTGGGTAAGCATATGGAAAAGCAGCATTTTCCAAATCACCTTTTAATTTACCCATTCCTAGACGATCAGCTAAACGAGCGTGAATCTCAATTGTCTCCAAAGCTATACGTTTTTGTTTTTCTGGTTTTTTGTATTCCAGAGTTTGTGCATTATGTAATCTGTCGGCAAGCTTGATAATCACCACCCGAAGATCTCTTGCCATCGCCAGGAAGAATTTTCGCAAACTTTCTACGTGGCGGTCGTCTCCTCGGTATTTTATATTACTTAATTTGGTAATTCCTTTTACCAAAAAAGCAATTTCTTCGCCGAATTCTTTTTTTATATCTTCTTCGGTTGTTTCTGTGTCTTCAACTGTGTCGTGCAAAAAACCGGCGGCAATCGTTTCCGCATCCATTTGAAGTTTGGTTAGATTCTTCGCAGTTTCAAAAGCATGTGTAAAGTATAGTTCTCCAGAATCACGTTTCTGTCCAGCGTGTGCATTTACAGCAAAATCATAAGCTTTTTTTAAAAGAACTTTTTCGCCTTCGGTAAATGGTTGCTTTTTTAGTTTATATAATTCCTCAATGTTATTCATTCATTTGATTATACTACAAATATAGTTTTTGTGATCATAAAATTGTAGGACTATAAATTTAAGCTTCTATTTTTGGTATTTTATGAGGATTGTGCATTTTGCAAGCTTTGTTTGAACAACGTTCCGGAATAGTTTTTGTGCCTTCCATCATTAAACTTCCACATTCTTTACATATATTGCCAGTGGGTTTTGCTTTAATTGCAAATTTGCAATCTGGATAATTTGAACAAGAATAAAAAATTCCAAAGCGTCCGCGCCTCTCTGAAATGTCTCCTTTTTTGCAAATTGGACAAATAATTCCAGTACGTTTTTTTGCCTCTTCGGCTTCATCTTTTTTTATAAATTTACATTTAGGATAACGTGAACAAGAGATGAAGGTACCTGTACCGTCACGTCTTTCTTTTATAACCAATTTTCCCCCACCGGATTTACCTTTCTTTTCGCCACACTCTGGACATATTTCACCAGTTTCTTCAGGGCCCTTTAGCTCTGTGCCATCGAGCATTAAAGCCCCTTCACAATCTGGGTATTTTGAACAGGAATAAAATTTTCCTCCCCGAGAAAGTTTGATAATCATAGAATTACCACATTTCGGGCATTTTATATTTTCTGGCGCATCACCTAAATTTGTCGCTTTTTCTAATTTTTCTTTTAACTTTACATCTTTTGAAAAAGGTATATAAAAATCTTTTAATGTTTTTTCATATTCACGTTCGCCTCTAGATATTTCATCTAATTCATCTTCCATTTCAGCAGTAAATGTATCAGAAATATAGTTAGCAAAATGTTTTTCAAGAAAATCTGATACTACTTCGCCGACATCGGTTGGAAATAGTGTTTTGCCTTCTTTTCTAACATACCCTCTGTCTTCGATTGTCCTCATTATAGATGCATAAGTCGAAGGTCTTCCAATACCTCTTGCTTCAAGTTCTTTAATTAGTCCTGCTTCAGAATATCTGCCAAGAGGTTCAGTAAATTTTTCTTCTCCATTTAATTCTATGAGTTTTAATTTTTCTCCTGGTGTGCAAAGTGGAAGTTCTAGATCTTCACCTCGTGCGCCAGTATCTACAGCTAACCAACCAGGAAAAAGTAAACGGGAACCAGTTGCTGTAAAATCGGGAATTTTTGCTTCCGCAATGTTCGCAGTTATTTTTGTTTTAAGTAATTTTGCATCAGCCATTTGGGACGATATAGCGCGTTCCCATATCAACCGATAAAGCTTGCTTTGATCATCTGTTCCGGCATGTAATTTTTCTATATGAGTCGGACGAATAGCTTCGTGAGCTTCTTGAGCATTTTTTGATTTTGTTTTATAAATGTGCATTTCCGCATATTTATCTCCATATTCCTTTTTTACAAATGATATGATTTGAGCTTGAGCGGTAGATGAAAGGTTAGTACTATCTGTTCGCACATAGGTGATGTGTCCAGCTTCGTAAAGTTTTTGAGCTATTTGCATTGTGCGTGAAGGGGAATATCCAAGTCGTGAAGATGCTGTTTGTTGTAATGTAGAAGTAGTAAAAGGTGCGCGAGGAGAGCGTTTTTGTTCAGATTCTTTTACACCATTTATAATCCAAGAACCTTTTTTACCCTCAGTCATTATTTTCTCAAATAATTTTTCGTCTCGTGGTTCTTCGGAGCAAGCTAGAGTAATTTTTTCTTTTTTTAGTGTTTCAAATAATCCTAATATTTTCCAAAATTTTTCAGGAAGAAAAGCGCGAATTTCACGTTCACGCTCCATTATTATGCGAAGCGCAGGGGATTGGACACGTCCAGCAGAAAGTCCATATCTTACTTTTTTCCAAATAAGTCCGCTTAAATCGTATCCTACCAATCTATCAAGTACTCGACGCGCTTCTTGAGCTTTGCGTAAATTTGTATCAATTTTTCGTGGATGTTTTAATGCTTCTTCTACTGCTTCTTTAGTAATTTCATGAAAGGCAACTCTTGAGATTGGAGCTTTAATCTTTTTGTCTTGATTAAGAAGCGTTTCTATGTGCCAAGCAATAGCTTCTCCTTCACGGTCGGGGTCTGTCGCTAAAAGTATTTCATTTGCTTTTTCCGCAAGTCCCTGAAGCTCATGCACAATTTTTTCTTTACCTTTTGAAATTTCATAATGCGGAATAAATCCTCCCTCAATATCTATCGCTTGTTTATTTGATTTTGGCAAATCACGAATATGTCCGACAGATGCACGCACAGTAAATGCGCCTTCAAGATATTTCTCAATAGTTTTCGCTTTTGATGGAGATTCAACAATTAATAATTTCATAACTCATCAAGTATTACACGAAATAGTTTTTCAATGCAAATTTTTTTAATTTAAGCCAATCTTATTTCTCCTAGTTCTTCTTTAATTAATCCTTTAATTTCCATTACTGACAAAAGTGCATTGGCATTTGGTGTTGGCATTTTCATTGCGCGGATTAAATCATCTCGAGGTATCGGTTCACGTAAAAAACTCACAACTTTTTTTTCTTCAGGCAATAAATCTAAAAATAATTTAGCTTGTTTTTCTTTGTTTTCTGGAAGCTCAAAACCTAATGCTTCTAAAACATCTTCTGCGCAAGTAACAGGTGTTGCGCCTTGATGTAGTAATTTATTTACGCCTTTTGAATTTGGAGAAAAAATTGATCCAGGCACTACTAACAGATCTCTATTATATTCTGTCGTAAGTCGCGCAGTGATAAGGGTTCCAGATCTTTCTTCTGCTTCTATTATAAGCACTGCTTTTGAAATCCCAGCCATGAGTCTATTTCTCATCGGGAAGCTCCATTGGGTCGCTTTGAAATCAGGTTCAAATTCTGAAATTAAACATCCGCCATTTTCTACAATCTCACTTATCAGTCTGACATTAGTTTTTGGATACATTGCTTCATTTGATAATCCTGAACCAGGAAAAACTAAAGTTTTTAATCCCACTTGCATCGCTTTTTTGTGAGCAATAGTATCTATGCCCATAGCAAAACCAGAAACTATTACTATTGGATAACCCTTTAGGCCAGCAATTATTTTTTCGCAGGCTTCGCGTCCATAAGATGTAAATTTTCTTGAACCTACGACACAAAGATATATTAAATTTTCCGAAAGCATTTCACCGATAACCCAGAGATCTTCTGGCGGTTGGGGAATTTCTAATAGCGCTTTAGGAAATTTATTTTTTGGTAATTTCTTGATTTGCATAAAAGTTTTGTATTTGTAATTATTTTATTGTATACTATTTATATGTTAGACATCAAATTTATTCGTGAAAATAAAGATATTGTGCAGGCGGGTGCGAAGAAAAAAAATATTGAGATAGATATTGATGCTTTGATTGTGCTTGATGATAATCGCTTAAAAGAACTTAAAGAAGTAGAAGAACTTCGTAGTGAAGTAAATAGAGTTTCAAATGATATATCTCGCGATCAAGATCCAGCATCCAAAATTCAACTAATTGAAGAAATGCGCGCAGTGAAAGAAGACATTAAAGCAAAAGAAGAAAAATTAAAAATAACCATAGAAGAATGGCAGAAAATTATGGTGCAAGTGCCTAATGTGCCAGATATGTCTGTACCAGATGGAAAAACAGATGTGGAAAACAAAGAAGTAAAAGTTTGGGGTGAAATTCCAAAATTTGATTTTACTCCTAAAAATCATATTGAGCTTATGGAAAATTTAGGAATACTTGATATGGCTAGAGGTGTAAAAGTTGCTGGTTTTCGTGGATATTTTTTAAAGGGTGATGGAGCTCTTCTTGAATTTGCTTTATGGCAGTTTGTGCAGGATTTCTTTTCTAAAAAAGGAGGCTTTATTCCGATGATTGTTCCTTCTCTTTTGAAACGAGAAGTATTTTTAGGTACTGGTTATCTTCCGCAAGGTGAAGAAGATTTATACAAAACGCAAGATGGCGAGTATTTATCAGGTACAGCAGAAGTTGCAATGATGGGGCACTATATGGGTGAAATTTTAGAAAAAAAAGATCTGCCAATAAAAATGCTTGGATTTTCTTCTGCTTTTCGTCGTGAGGCGGGAAGTCATGGTAAAGATACAAAAGGTATTCTTAGAGTTCATGAATTTTTTAAATTTGAACAAGTTGTACTTTGTGAAGCACAACATACAGAATCAGTAAAATTTCATGAAGAAATACAACGTAATACTGAAGAAATTATGGAGGCATTAGGATTGCCTTATCATGTGGTAATAAACTGTGCTGGAGATCTTGGTTTGGGTCAAGTTAAAAAATATGACATTGAAGCTTATTTGCCATCTGAAAATACCTATCGGGAAACTGGTTCTGCTAGTTATTTTCATGATTTTCAAACAAGACGATTAAATATCCGTTATCGTGATGAAAATGGTAAATTAAAATTTGTTCACTCTTTAAATAATACTGCTCTTTCTGGTAGACCACTCATTATGATAGTAGAAAACTACCAACAAGCAGACGGATCTATAAAAATTCCAGAAGTTTTACGCAAATACATGGGAGGTAAGGAATTTATAAAAAATAGCTAGGCAAGACCTAGCATGCTAGGTCTTGCCTAGCTATTTTACACAATGCAAAAAAGAAATGTTTTAAATTCTCCTGGTCTTTTAGAATTAAAAAAAAGAAGGCATAGAGTTTTTTTTAATAAAGTTTTAATTTTTTTGTTTGGAGTTTTAGTAATTTTCTTATTATTAGTTTATCTTTCTTGTCTTAATAAATTAAATATTAGTGAAGTGGAGATTCTTGGTAATAAAGTTTTAGATACAGAAAAATTAAATAATGCAGTAGAAAAGCAAATTGCTGGAAAATATTTATGGCTTTTCCCTAAGACTAATATTTTAATATATCCCCAAAATACTATTAAGAACGAACTTCAAAATGAGTTTAAGAGAATTAAAGATATTAATTTGAAGATTAAAAATACTAAAATATTAGAAGTATTATTGACTGAAAGAGAAGCGAAATATACTTGGTGCGGGATAATTTTTTCTGGTGTTGGAATCCCACAGGGAAGTCCAATACCCGAAAAAAAAGAAGAAAATTGTTATTTTATGGATGAAGATGGTTATATTTTTGATGAAGCGCCATATTTTTCTGGTGAAATTTATTTTAGGTTTTATGGTCAGGTAAATAGTAATCCTATTGGATTTTATTTTTTTGAACAAAATTTTAAACAATTAGTTGCTTTTAGAGATATTCTTATTAGTATTGGATTAAAACCTATAGCATTAAATATTTTGAATATTGAAGACGCAGAAATTATTCTTTCAAGTGAAACTTCTTTAATAAATGAACCTAAAATTATTTTTAGATTAAATGCTGATTTTCAAAATGTTGCAGAAAATTTACAAACAGCTTTAAATACCGAACCCCTAAAATCAAAATTTAAAAATAAATATTCAATGTTGCAATATATTGATTTGCGATTCAAAAATAAAGTTTATGACAAATTCCAATAAAAAAAATTTCTGGAAAAATCTTGAAAAACCATTTTTTTGTTTAGCGCCAATGTCGGACGTTACCGATATTGCTTTCCGCTCCATATTGATGAAATATAGCAAGGATAGAGAAAATAAAAACAGTGTTGTTTTTTGGACAGAATTTGTTGCAGCTGATGGTTTGTGCAATAAACTTGCTAGAAAAAAACTAGCGCATATATTAAAATTTAAAGAGAGCGAAAGACCAATTGTAGCTCAAGTTTTTGGTGCTAATCCTGATAATATGAAGTATGCTTGCCAATATATTGCTAGCCTTGGTTTTGATGGGATAGATATAAATATGGGTTGTCCAGATAAATCTGTGGTAAGCCAAGGAGCAGGTTCTGGTTTGATTAAAAATCCATTACTTGCCAGAAAAATTATACAGGCGGCACACGCTGGGATAGATTCTGCTGGTCTACATATCCCAGTATCTATTAAAACAAGAATTGGTTTTAATAAAGAAGAAATTGATATTTGGATAGGGGAATTGTTAAAAGAGGATATTTCTGCTTTAACAATTCATTTGCGTACCACTAAGGAATTATCACTTGCACCGGCACATTGGGATTTAATGAAAAGAATTATTGAATTACGAAATAAAATAAGCCCAGAGACTTTAATAATTGGCAATGGAGATGTAAAAGATTTAAAAGATGGGGAGGAAAAAGCTCTAAAGTATGGTTGTGATGGAGTTATGATCGGTCGTGGAGTTTTTGGTAATCCTTGGTTTTTTAAAAGCCAAAGGGCACCTTTGACACACTTGTCAAAGGTGCCCTTTGGCAATGAGGAATCAAATGTTAAAGAAAAATTAAAAATTTTAGTAGAGCACACACAGATTTTCGAAAAGGAACTTTCAGGACCTAAACATAAAAGTTTTGCCGTTATGAAAAAGCATTTTAAAGCGTATGTGAATGGTTTTGAAGATGCAAAAGAGCTTCGAGTAAAATTAATGGAAACAGAAAATGCTAAAGAAGTTGAGAAGATAGTTAATGATTTTTTAACTCGCCTACATTAAAACTATGGCGAGGCAAGATAAAATTTGATATAGTAAACTTATGCATGATTTAGCTTTATATCGCAAATACAGACCGAAAAGCTTCGCTGAAGTTTTAGGGCAGGATCATATTGTAAAGGTCTTAGAAAGTTCAGTAGAAACGAATAAAGTCTCCCACGCTTATCTTTTTGTCGGTAGCCGCGGTACGGGCAAAACTTCTGTTGCCAGAATTTTTGCGGAAAATATCGGTGTATCGGTTAATGATCTTTATGAAATAGATGCCGCTTCCAACCGAGGGATTGAAAACATCAAAGAATTGAGAGATGGCACACGAGTTTTGCCTTTTGATTCAAAATATAAAGTTTACATCATAGACGAGGTGCATATGCTTTCTAAAGACGCTTGGGGAGCTCTTTTGAAGACTCTGGAAGAGCCACCCAAGCATGTTATTTTTATCTTAGCCACGACCGAATTTCATAAAGTTCCTGAAACAATCATTTCTCGCTGTCAGATTTTTACATTTAAAAAAGCTTCTGACGCAGTATGTAGGAAAATGTTGCTTGATGTTGCAAAGTCTGAAGGGTTTGAATTAGATGCTGGAAGCGCGGAGCTTTTATCTATTTTAGCTGATGGATCATTTCGGGATGGCTTAGGAGAACTGCAAAAAATTCTTAATTTTAGCAAGAGTAAAAAAATTAAAAAAGAAGATGTGGAGAAGATAACTGGCGCGCCGAAAACGACCTTGGTAAATGATTTTATTTCCGCTATTGCAGAAAAAGATTTAGAGAAGGGTATTGAGGCTGTGCGAATGGCCGCCGGGGAAAATTTGGATATGAAATTATATTTAAAACTTATAATTCAAAAATTTCGAATGGCAATAATTTTACGTTATGCGCCGAAATTAGAAAAAGAAATGACAGGGGATTTGGGAGAAACTGATTTAGAATTTTTGAAAGCCTTAATTAAAAAAGATTCAGAGGGAATGCTCCGTTCTGGGGCTCTGGCTGTGCTCCTAGAAGCGTATCAAAATATGGACAATGCTTTTATTACTGAATTACCACTAGAGCTTGCATTGGTGGAAATAATAGGGAAATAAAAAAGTGTGCAAAATTGATAAAAATATGATAATCTTCAATATATTTCTTCACCAGACTCATAAAAATAAAGTGGAAGAAGTAAGACAATATTGGTCTAAAGTTACAGGCTTTTCTTTAAATAATTTTTCTACGGTATATTGGAAAAAGTAAAAGATATGCAATGAATTGTCGCTACTGCTGGGAGATCGTCTAATGGTAGGACACCTCCCTTTGAAGGAGGTTATCTTGGTTCGAATCCAAGCCTCCCAGCAGTGGTGAGAATTAACAAGATCTTTGAAGCCGTGGTATAGCAAGGTATAGCAAGAACGGTTCTTGCTATACCAAATAATTTATTTATTAATTTCCTCCATAAGACTTTCAACACTTTGTCCTGTATAAAGAATAGTCTTTAAATTTGGATATTTTTTAAAATCAAGATTTTCAAAGTGCTTTACTTTATCATCAATAAATATTACCTTTTCATTTTTATGTTTTGCGCATATTTTTTCTACAGATTCCTTTTTGCTTCCTTGAACGACAATAATTTTAGAAAATAGGGAAGTAATATCTGTTTTTTTTATTTTATCTAATTGCCATTCCTCGCCTCCATGGGTTACGATATAGCAATTTTCTTTTCCTAATTTCTTTATTTCATTTACTAAATCTTTATTCAAAAAATTCTCACTCCTTTCTAAAATTTTTTCATACCAATCTTCTTTAAGAGAAAAATGACTTAGCATTTCTTTTAACCAAAATCCACTTATCCTTACTCCTTTATAATATTCTTTGGCTTGAGTACGAGGTATACCTGCTTTTTCTAAACACGCATACATATGATCCTTAAATTGTTTTGTATTATTAAACAAGACATCATCAAAATCAAAAATATATTTCATATTGTATTAAGGCTGTTTGTTTATTATTCTTTTAATACAATTAGCCAATTTTGTAGAATTATGACGTATGAAAGATCTATGTTTGGCTATAGCATCTCTAGGGTTTTCCGTATAAATTAAATCCGAAATAAGAGAAGTTCTTATTATTTTTTTATCATTACTAAAATCATCTTTAATTAAAACTCCGTCACCTTCCTTTATTTTATATTTTTTTATCTGTTTTTTAGAAGGACTCTTGTTATTTATAATAATAAAGTCAATTTTTTTATCTAGATATTTTTCTATATCTTTTACATAATCACTTGCTTTCCAATTAGTTGTTTGACCTAATTTATTGGTAAGATTAACAGGCATTATAATTTGCGCCCTACTTTTTCTAAGTGCTTCTTTGAAACCACTTACGATCAAATTTGGCAACAAAGAACAATAATAATTTCCAGGACCTAATATTATATAATCTGCTTTTAAAATTGCGTTCTTCGCATGGGTATTTAATTTTACTTTATTTTTATAAAATATTTTTTTAACAGGTAAATCTCGTAAACCATTTCTATATATATTGTCTTCTCCTACAATTATTGATCCGTCTATTAGTTCAACTACAAGTTTTGCCTTATCCCTAGTAATAGGTACTACTTTACCTTTAACCTTAAGTATTTCAGAAGCTATCTCTACTCCTTTATTAAAATTACCAGTCATTTTTTCCAAAGCTGCAAGAAAAATATTTCCAAAACTATGCCCCTTTAACCCTCCGTTAGTAAACCTATAATTCATGAGTTCTCGTACAACATCACTGTGTTCAGAAAGGGCAACAAGGCATTGCCTGACATCTCCTGGAGGCAAAACCCCAAGCTCATCCATGAGTACACCAGTTGAACCACCATCATCTGCCATAGAAACAAGAGCAGTCAAAGAAACATCAGGAATGTTTTTAAGTCCAGATAAAACAGTATAGCTTCCAGTCCCTCCACCAATAGTTACAATATTTTTCATGATATTAATATGTTAACGTAAACTACTAAATTTTACTAATAGCTTATTAAAAACAAAGAACCCACTTTACGACGACTAAATCGTAAGGTGGGTTTTAAGATAATGACAGATTACCTCATTTTCTCTCGCCTTTTTGACATTTCCTGATCTACGCCAGGATAGTGTCGTTTTACATCTTCGATAGCCTGGAGGATATGGAGAGCATGGGTACCGAACCTCTCTACGCGTGCCTCTTGGTTACTAGGGGAATACTCCCGAGTAAGGAGAGGAAGATTTCCGTGGTTTCCGTAGATTGCCGGGTGGGCCACCTCTACCAACTTTGGTCGAGGATTGCTAAGATACCAGAATTTCACCAAGTGTTCAAGGTGAATTCCGTACCTCTCCTGATTTCCATGCTCGAGAGCAAACTCGAAGCAATGGCGACGCATCATCCAGAAACCAGACAATGGATCAGTGGTCTCCCAGCCAGTTGCAACCTGCATCTGAGCAGTAACTGCTACGTTTAGGAAGTCCCGATCAAGTGGTACCTGAATCCGTTCTGAATCTGGATGATATCGTGATGCAATCACAATATCGGCACCATCCTTAATCTTTTCGAACATCGTTATGAGAAAATTCTCATCATGCTGTCCGTCAGCATCCATAGTGGCCACTAAATCATAACTACCTTTTACTGCTTCATGATAACCTCGACGAAGACTATTACCTATACCCTTATTCTCGTGGTTTTGTAAAACTATGCATTCATGTTTCCTACAAATCACAGCAGTATTGTCTAACGATCCGTCGTCGATCACAAGGATATCAGACAGTAAATAGTCTGCAACTTTTTGAAGCCTAGGTAAAAACTGATCAAGCGACGCTGCTTCATTACAAGCAGCAATAACTATCAACATTTTTAACATACTCGTAATCCTCCTTTTTATTAATTAAGAACAATTTTTTTGTTAGCTTTTATCATAACATATTTTTAGTCATTGTCAAAATTTTTTGGTTAAGATTTTTATTTTGGTAACTGCCCGTTCTATATCATCATTAATTATAAGGATAACATCAATTTTTTTATTTATAGAATCTAATACTGATTTAAATTCACTTAATTGTCTTGTGCCCAAAGTTGAAACAATAGCTGACCTAAAGTCATCGTTCGTTTTTTGACACCTATCAGCTAGTCGTGCCGCGAGATGGAGTAAAATAGGTGCAGGAGGTAAAATATAAACCAAAATAAATTCATAATCTTTATAAATTTTGAAATATTCAGCTAAGCTTGTTAGGTTGATCGGATTTTCTTCAATTAATATTATTTGTGATTTTTGCAAAACTTTTTCTATATCATGTTTTTGAATTCCATATTTTCCTCTTTTTTTTCTATTCATACATATTGCAAAACCATTTTGAGCAGCAATTTTTTTAAATTGAGCTTCATCAATGAAGTGGTAGTTTTTACCGTTTTTTTCATTCTTTCTTTTTTTTCGTGTAGTTGTATTAACAACTGTATTAAAACCCAAAGCATTTTTTATAGTTTCCTTACCAACTGCACCAGGTCCAGCTATTCCAAAAATAATTTTTTTAATATTTGTTTTAAATAATTTTTTTTGAACTTTATTAAATAAAACTTGTTCAAGTTTATAAGGAATCTCATTAATATTACTATTCTTAATTCCTAATTCTTTTGCAAAAACATAAAGTGCTTGTTCCCAAGCCCTATAATGTATTAATAATAAATCTATATTGTCTTCAACTAACCTAAAAACCTCTCTAGAATAAATATTCTCTAAAACCAGTAAATCCTTTTCGAAAGAAGATTTTAATGTTGGCTTTTTTCTCATTATTAAATGTTTATATCATAAAAAATACTATTTGTCTTTAATTCTCACATATTATAATATATCTATATTATGATTTCCCGAATATATGTGACACCTAAAGGCAAAGCTAATTTCATTAATTCTTATTTAATTTCACATAAATTTGCAAGTGATCAAAGAGATAAAATCCTTAAAATAGCCAAGGCTTTAACTAACCCCATCCTCGAAGAATTTTTTATAAATAAATTCCCAAAAACAAAGAAATTTACTTATGTAATAGAAATAGGTTTTAAACCTGGGGTCACAGACAATGTCGGGCATACTGTAGAAGAAACTATAATTGATTTACTGGGTGTTGTCGGGTGTCCAACACCCGACAACATAGCAGTCTATACTTCTAAGATTTTTTTAGTTTCCAATTCTAAATTAGAAGAAGTAAAAAAGATTGCTCTCTCGCTTCACAATCCTCTCATTGAGCGTTCTTATGTCGCGAGTTTTGCTGAAATAAAAAAAAATGGCTTACCCTTAAAGGTTCCTAAGGTTATTTTAAAAAAGGCTATTCCTGTAATTAATGTTTCTCTTAATGTGTCTGATGAAGAACTTAAAAAAATCGGAAAAGAGGGGATAATGGACGAAACAAATATTAGACGAGGTCCTTTGGCTCTTGATTTGACATCAATGAAAGTAATCCAAGAACATTTTAAAAAATTTAAAAGAGATCCGACCGATATTGAGCTGGAGTCTCTTGCGCAGACTTGGTCTGAACATTGTAAACATACTATTTTTGCAAATCCTATTGACGACATCAAAGACGGTTTATATAAAACATACATAAAAAGCGCAACAAATCTAATCAGAAAAAATAAAGGCAAAAATGATTTTTGTATTTCTGTATTTTCTGATAATTCTGGAGGAATAATTTTTGATAAAGATTATTTAATAACGCATAAAGTTGAAACACACAACAGCCCTTCAGCCTTAGATCCATTTGGAGGTGCTATCACAGGTATTGTGGGTGTAAATCGAGACACGATAGGTTTTGGCTTAGGTGCTAAACCAGTAGCTAATGTTTATGGTTTTTGTTTTGGAAACCCAGAAGATAAAAGCTTACTTTTTCGCGACAAAAATTTAACACAAAAAATGCTTTCACCAAAAAGAATAATGGAAGGGGTGGTAAAAGGTATAAATGTAGGAGGAAACTGTTCCGGAATACCGACTCTTTCTGGTTTTGTTCATTATGATGATAGATATAGGGGCAAGCCTCTAGTTTTTGCTGGCACAGTCGGATTAATTCCAAGAAAAATACAAGGAAAATTATCACACAAAAAACAGGCACAAGTTGGAGATTATATCGTTGTTGTTGGCGGAAGAGTAGGGCTTGATGGTATTCATGGGGCAACTTTTTCTTCTGTGGTAATGGATTCAAGTTCCCCAGCGACCGCAGTGCAAATCAGTGACCCAATTACTCAAAAAAAATTAAGTGATGCAATAATTAAAGAAGCGCGTTATATGAATTTATATAATAGTATTACTGATAATGGTGCTGGTGGAATTTCTTGTTCAGTTGCTGAAATGGCAAAAGAATGCGGGGGAGCAAAAGTTTTTTTGGAAAAAGTACCACTAAAATACCTGAGTCTTCGTCCATGGGAAATTTGGATTTCAGAATCACAAGAACGTATGACTTTATCGGTGCCAAAGAAAAAGTGGAGTACATTCAAAAAATTAATGGAGAAAAGGGGAGTGGAAGCGACAGTAATAGGTGAATTTACAAATTCTAAAAAATGTATTGTAGAATATAGTGGTAAAAAAATCATGGATATTGATATGGAATTTTTACATGAAGGACTTCCAAAACAACATTTAATTACTTCTTCAGTTATTTATAAAAATATTGAACCAATACTTGAAATAAAAAAATCTTTTACTGCAATTCTAGAAAAATTACTAAGTAATAAAAATCTTAGTGGATTTTCTTTTATTTCCGAACAATATGACCATGAAGTGCAAGGGTCTTCTGTTCTAAAACCACTTTCTGGGAGAGGTCGTATAAATACCGATGCACAAGTTTTTCAACCAGTTTTAAATTCAAATAAAGGAGTTATTTTGTCTTCTAGTACTTATCCTTCATATGGAGATATTAGCACTTATCATATGGCTTCTTGCGCGATAGATACTGCTATTAGAAATACTGTTTGTTCTGGTGGAACACTTTCGCATTTAGCAATTTTAGATAATTTTTGTTGGTGTTCATCCAATGACCCAAAACGTTTAGCGCAGTTAGTAGATTCAGTGAAAGCTTGTTATGAATATGCTGTAGGTTTTGGTACACCTTTTATTTCTGGCAAAGACAGTATGTTTAATGATTTTAAAGGTTATGATGAAAAAGGGGAGCCTATGGCTGTTTCTATACCACCGACACTTCTTATTTCAGCGATCAGCGTTATGCCTGACTTAAATAAAACTGTTTCTCCAGAATTTAAAAAAATTGGCGATATAATTTATTTATTAGGAGAAACGAATGATGAACTTGGTGGGGGAGAATATTATAAAACACTTGGCGTTGTTGGTAGTAATGTACCAAAAGTAGATTTAAAGAAAAATATAAAAACTTATCGCGCTTTAGAAAAAGCAATTCAAAAAGAATTAATAGCTTCGGCAATATCTGTAAATTCTGGCGGACTTGCAATAGCACTCGCCAAAGCCTGTGTGGGAGGAATGGTAGGTTGTAATGTTTCCCTAAAGAGCCAGATAGCGCCTAAGGCGCTATCTGTAGAAGTAAAATTATTTTCTGAAAGTCAGGGAAGAATTTTAGTTTCTGTTTCCCATCAAAATGTTGCTAAATTTGAGCAAATAACCGCTACTTTACCAAGGGTTACCCTTGGTAAAGTAATAAAAGATGGGAAATTTATAATTACCAATGGTAAAAATAAAGTAGTAGAAACAAATATTAAAAAGTTGTATGATGCATACCATAAATTTTCTAACTCACAAAAATGAAAAAGCCAAAAATAATAATAATATCAGGATATGGATTAAATTGCGAAGAGGAAACAAAATTCGCTTTTGAGTTGGCGGGAGGGATTGCAAATATAGTACATATCAATGATTTAATAAAAAAACCGAAAATGCTTAAAGAATATCAAATCTTAGTTTTTCCTGGAGGATTTTCTTATGGAGATGATACTGGTAGTGGAAAAGCCTATGCGAATAAATTTAAAAATCATTTAGCGAAAGAGTTAACAGAATTTTTATCTCGCAATACTCTCACAATTGGTATTTGTAATGGATTTCAAATTATAACTAATTTAGGAATTTTGCCTGGCGGGCTTACCTATAATAAAAATGGAAAATATATAGACAGATGGGTTGATTTAGAAGCAAAAGGAAACAGTCCCTGGCTCAAAGGTATTAAAAAAATATCACTGCCAATAGCGCATGGCGAAGGACATTATGTTATTTCCAAAAAAGAATACAAAAAAATGAGAAAAAATAAAGAAATTGCTTTTGTTTATACAAATGGAGAAATTTGTAAGTTTCAAAATCTTGAAAAAAACCCAAACGGATCAGAATATGACATCGCAGGAGTTTTAGCATATAATGGCAGAGTGCTAGGTATGATGCCACATCCAGAACGTGCAATGTTTTCGCACCAAAGTCCAATATGGCAGATGGATAAGAATGTTCAAAAAGAGGGGGTAGGATTACAGATTTTTAAAAACGCAATTAATTATTTTTTAAATTCATGAGCGAACTAAAAGAAAAATGTGGAATCGTAGGAATATACGGTAAAGATTTACCTATTTCTCGGTTAGCTTTTTTTGCTTTATTTGCATTACAACACAGAGGACAAGAAGCATCAGGCATCACCACTAATGATGGAAAAAAATTTCGTACTCATAAAGGCGCAGGACTCGTATCTCAAGTATATACAGAAAAAACAATAAAAAAACTGACAGGGTATATAGCCATAGGGCACAATAGATACTCCACTTCCAAAGGGGGAGCACTTCATCATGCTCAGCCAGTTGTAAACAAGGATGCTTCTTTTGCCTTAGCGCATAATGGCAACTTACCAAGTATAAAAGCATTAGAAAATTTTCTTTCTTCAAAAAAAATATTAAAAAAAGATCGTAATGACTCAGAACTTATAGCTGATGCTATAGATTTTTATATAAAAGAGGGTAACTCACTACCAAAATCTATTGAAAAAGCTTTTCCTTTATTTACTGGGTCTTTTTCTTTAATAATGATGAGTAAAGATACCTTAGTTGCTGTGCGAGACACTTATGGAATGCGTCCACTTGCGATAGGGAAACTTAATAAAGGTTATGTTATAGCTTCAGAAACATGCGCAATCCAAACTATCGGCGCAACATTTTTAAGAGAAGTAAAACCAGGAGAAATGATTATTATAAATAAGGCTGGAATAAAAAGTATACAGTTAGCGCCATCAAATCCAAAACATGACATATTTGAATATGTTTATTTCGCTCGACCAGACAGCTCACTAAATGGTAAATTAATTTATGAAGTCAGAAAAAACTTTGGAAAAGCACTTGCTCATGAGTTTAAGAAAAAAGTCGACATTATTGTACCTGTGCCTGATACAGCAATGCCTGTTGCCTTAGGGTATAGTCAAGCATCTGGCATTCCAATAGAAATGGCTTTGGTGAAAAATCGCTATGTCCATAGAACTTTTATTGAACCCGATCAAAAATCTCGCCGGAATAGTGTTGCGCTTAAACTTATACCACTTCCACAAATTTTAAAAGGTAAAAAAATAGTAGTGATAGATGATTCTATAGTTAGGGGACACACGTGTAAAAAATTAGTTAAAACGTTTTTTAAAGCAGGCGCCAAAGAAGTGCATCTTTTGATCTCTTCTCCACCTATCCGTTATCCAGATTTTTATGGTATGGACACACCTAATCAAAATGAATTAATTGCATCATATAAAACAGTAGAGGAAGTTCGTAAATTCATGGGAGCTACATCACTACATTATCTTTCACTTGAAGGTTTAATAAAAGCTATTGGCTTACCTAAAGATAAATTATCCACATCATGCTTTACAGGTATTTACCCTATTGATTTAAAAGAACGAAAAAGTGAAGTACGATACGATGTCTCAACAAAATAAACTAAAATTAGTTATATTAATTTCTAATACTGGTACAGGTACCAATCTAAAAGCTATAATTGATGAAGTTAATTCTGGTACAATTAAAGCTGAGATTTGTGCGATAATTTCAGATACAAAAGAAGCTCAAGGACTAGAACATGCGCGAAAAAATAATTTAAAAATTGAAATTTGTGAAGCCAAAGAAGACCTATTGTCACTTTTAAATAAAATAAGTCCAAATTATATTTGCCTAGCTGGCTGGAAACAAATTATTACAGACGAAGTAATTTTGGCTTTTCCAAATAAAATTTTAAATTTGCATCCTGGCTTAATTCCAGACATAATTAATGAAAGTGTAAAAAATCCTGATGACACAGAAGCTCTTTGGAATAAAGGAATGATGACCATTAAAGCGATCCAGAATTTCTTAGATAAAAAAGCCACCTTCGCTGGTTCTAGTGTTCATTTTTTAACTTTAGAATTTGATTTTGGTCCTGTGCTGGGAAGAACTTTTGAAAAAATTGAAGATAATGATGATATTGAATCTTTATATGGAAGACTAAAGAAAAAAGAAAATAAGTTATATGTAGAAGTATTAGAAAAATTGTGTCAAAATAAATAATATGCAAAAACAAAAAATTTTAATAATAGGTTCCGGTGGAAGGGAACATGCTATAGGGTGGAAAGTAGCGCAATCACCCAAGGCGGGACAAATTTTCTTTGCGCCTGGAAATGGGGGGACAAGTAAAATAGGAATTAATGTAGATATAAAAGCAAATGATATAAAAGGATTGTTAGAATTTGCAAAAAAAGAAAAAATAGATTTAACATTGGCTTTACCTGACGACCCACTTGCGCTTGGAATTGTAGACGAATTTAAAAAAAATAATTTACGTATTTTTGGCCCGACAAAACAAGCTAGTAAAATTGAATGGTCTAAAGCTTTTTCAAAAAATTTTATGCATCAACACAATTTATTAACAGCAAAATTTGAAATATTTAATAATTTTGAAAAAGCAAAAAAATATATATCAGAACAATCTTTCCCAGTTGTTATAAAAGCAAGTGGTTTAGCATTGGGAAAAGGTGTAATCATTTGCCAAAATCTAGAGGAAGCGAATGAAGCGCTAGAAAATATGTTTATAAAAAAAGTTTTTGGGGATGCTGGCAGTATTGTAGTAATAGAAGAATTTTTAACTGGTCCAGAAATTTCTATTCATGCATTTTCAGATGGGAAAAATTACAAAATGTTTCCAACTTCTCAGGACCATAAAAAGATAGGAGAAAATAATACTGGTTTAAACACTGGTGGAATGGGCACGATCGCTCCGCTCCCTTTTGTGACTGATAAACTTTTAAAAAATATTGAAAAAGATATTGTTATTCCAACTATTGAATCAATGAATAAAGATGATAATCCATTTTTAGGTGTGATTTATCCAGGATTAATGCTAACAAAAGATGGCCCAAAAATTCTTGAATACAATGCGCGTTTTGGCGACCCAGAAACTCAAACATATATGCGACTTTTAGATACAGATATTTTGGATATTTTTAATGCATGTGTTGATGAAAAACTTGATCAAATAGAGATAAATTGGAGTAAAAAATTCGCTTGCACAATAGTGCTTGCTTCAGGAGGATATCCAGAAAATTATGAAAAAGGTAAAGTAATTTCAGGTATTGAAGAAGCAGAAATGCAATCTGATATAGTTGTCTTCCACGCTGGCACAAAAATTGTGAGGCAAGACCTCACAACTAATGGCGGGCGAGTATTAGGAGTTTCAGCTATTGGAAATACTCTAGAAGAAGCACTACAAAAAGCTTACAAAGCTATAGAAAAAATTTCTTTTGAAGGTATGCAATACCGCAAAGATATCGGTCAATCTGCATTAAAAATACCTATTTATCCCAATTAAAGAATTGTTCTCGATCTGGTCCTGTACCAACGGAGATGATTTTTATATTTAGGTCAGAAAGTTTATTTTTTATATATTTCAAATAAGAGATAAGTTCTTTGGAAACCTTTTTTTTATTATTCACCCCATAATTTTTCTCACCCCAGCCATTTATATTATCTGTTACCACTTCTGTCACCTGATTTAAATAAAGTGGAAATTCTTTTAGAGTTTTTGTTTTATTTTTTTCTTTAGTTTTATATCCAGTTACAACTTTTATTTTATCACTCAAACAAATATCAGCTTTATTGATAAAAATTCTATTAGCGCCAGAAAGTTCTATGGCATAACGTAAAGCAAATAAATCAAGCCAACCACACATTCGCGGACGGCCAGTGGTCGATCCAAATTCCTGCCCAGCATTTTGAAAAAGTTTCTCTAAAGTTTCGTCTTTTATTCTAGCTGGAAAACTTCCACCACCTACTTTTGTTGTGTAAGCTTTTATCACACCATATATATTCCGTATGTAAGTATGAGGAACACCCAAGCCTAAACATACACTAGCTGGTAGGGTATTAGAACTTGTCACATTTGGATAATCTCCAAAATCAATATCAAGCATCACAGCCTGCGCGCCTTCAGCTAAAATATTTTTTCCTTCTTTCAGCTTTTTTTGTATTAAAGAAGATAAAATACAAATCTTAAGTTTCTTTATTTCTTTTACAGCTTTCCACCATTTTTCCTTTGCTTCTTTTATTTTTTTAAAATCAATTTCAAAACCATATTTTTCTTGATACATCTTTAAAACATTAATATGAAATTCTGACAAAATTTCTTCTTTTTGTTTAAAATCTGGTGACAATATATCGCCAATTAAAAACGCTCTTCTTGCTCGGACATCACTATAAGCTGGGCCTATGCCCCTTAAAGTAGTTCCTACTTTTGTTTCTAATTTTCCACTCAATTTACCTCTGCGATATTCCTCTGCTTGATCTAAAAATGGATGCAAATATGAGACTAACTTTGCGCGGTTTGAAATATAAAGACGAGAAATAACATTGAACCCCAGACTTTTTAATTGGGAAATTTCTTCGACTAAAGATACTGCATCCACCACAACACCATTACCGATATATAATTCTATATCCTTATGGAGACAACCAGACGGAAGAATATGTCCAATAAAAGTAGTCTTGCCTAATTTAAGAGTGTGTCCTGCATTTGCCCCTCCTTGAAAACGCGCTACCCCGGAATAAATACCAGAAGACAAAAGTTGATCTATATTTTTACCTTTTCCTTCATCTCCCCACTGAAGACCTACAACCACATCTATAAAACCATTTTTATTATTCATATAAAAAATAAAAATTACTGTCCTACACTATAATTAGGAGACTCTTTGGTAATTATAACATCATGAGGATGACTTTCTTTTATACCAGAATTAGTAATCCTGACAAATCTTGCTTTATCTTGAAGAGTTTTTATATTTTCCGCTCCGCAATATCCCATACCAGCTCGAAATCCTCCCACAAGCTGATAAATTACTTCTGAAAGTCCGCCCTTAAAAGAAACTCTACCAACAATTCCTTCTGGCACAAGTTTTTTTATGTCATCTTCCATATCTTGAAAATATCTATCTTTAGAACCTAGTTGCATAGCCTCAATAGAACCCATCCCGCGATAAGTTTTATATTTTCTAGATTCAAAAATGATTACCTCCCCAGGAGATTCTTCAACTCCAGCAAATAAGGAACCAACCATAACAGAACTTGCTCCTGCTGCTATTGCTTTAGTAATATCTCCTGTGTGTTTTATGCCACCATCAGCGATAACTGGCACACCTGAACCCTTTATAGCTTTCGCTACCTCATACACAGCAGAAAATTGAGGATAGCCTACACCAGCAATTATCCGAGTAGTACAAATTGAACCTGGGCCAATACCAACTTTTACGGCATCTGCTCCAGCTTTAACTAAAGCTAACGCCGCTTCTTCTGTAGCGATATTCCCAACAATAACTTCTAATTTAGGAAATTCTTTTTTTATTTTCTTCAACATTTCAATTACTCCTTTTGAGTGACCATGAGCAGTATCAATAACTATTACATCCACTCCATTTTGCACAAGTGCTTTAACTCTCTCTCCTGTATCATTTGATACTCCTATCGCTGCGCCAACACGCAAACGACCTAAATTATCTCGAGAAGATTTTGGGCGAGACCTTACTTTCATTATATCTTTATAAGTAATTAGACCAATAAGTCTGTTTTTATTATCAACTAAAGGCAATTTTTCAACTTTATATTCTGTTAAAATCTTTTCAGCTTCTTTTAAATCCGTGCCGATACTACCAGTTATTAAGTTTGTTTTTGTCATCACTTCTCCCACAGAAAGTTCTAAATTTTCTTGAAATCTCAAATCACGATTAGTTAAAATTCCCTTTAATTCCATATTTTTACCAACTATTGGAATTCCGCCAATTTTATTTTCTTTCATTATGGTTAAAGCTTCACGAAGCAAAGCTTCTTCCGTTAAAGTTATAGGGTCATGAATCATCCCGCTCTCAGAACGCTTTACCTTACGCACTTCAGCTGTCTGTTTTTCAATAGTCATATTCTTATGAATAATTCCTATCCCTCCCTCTTGAGCCATTGCTATTGCCATATCTCCTTCAGTTACCATATCCATAGCAGCAGAAACAATCGGAACACTGAGTGTTATTTTTTTAGTAAGCTTTGAAGAAATATCAACATCGCGAGGTAAAACTTCAGAGTATTGTGGCACAAGTAAAACATCGTCATACGTCAAGCCTTCTTTAAAATTTTCTCGCTGTATTTTTATTTTGTTTTTTTCTACTTTCAAAGCCATAATATATCGTGTATACTACCATACTATGAATGATATACAAATCCTTATTGTGGACTATGGGTCGCAATATACACTAATTATCGGTAGAACTTTGCGGGAACTCGGAGTACGAAGCATAATATTACCACTAAACAAAGTTGACGGGTGGCTTAAAAATAATATACCTAAAGCGGTCATTCTCTCTGGTAGTAATTGGAGCGTTCACAACGAAGGTGCGCCAGAGCTTCCTAAAATACTTAATGCTACTCTCAAAAATAATAACAAAAAATATTTAATTCTAGGAATCTGTTATGGTATGCAACTTCTAGCGCACAAACAGGACGGCATCGTCGCAAGACCACTTGATCATCGTGAATATGGACCAGCTACAGTAACATTAAATACAACACATCCTCTTTTTAATGGTGTTCCAAAAAAGACCAAAGTCTGGGCAAGCCATGGAGACACTGTCACCAAACTTCCTAAAGGTTTTACTTCTATCGCCACCTCAGGTGGAATTGCTGCTATGAGCAACAAAGACAATAATATATTTGGAATCCAATTTCATCCAGAAGTTGTTGATACCAAAGAAGGAAAAAAAATATTACAGAATTTTTTAAATATGGCTAATTGTAAAAAAGATTGGAATCCGATAAATTTAATTCATGAAATTCAAAAAGAAGTATTGGATATTGTAGGAGAAAAACCTGCCCGCCGTGGCGGGGAAAAAGTTATCTTAGGAGTTTCAGGTGGAGTAGATTCCACTACTTTAGCTGCAATCCTTGCACCAGTTTTAGGGCGTAGGCTCATTTGTATAGCCATAGATACTGGGGGACTAAGGCAAGGTGAGATAATAGAATTAAAAAGTAATACTAAAAGTGCCGGCATAACAAGTCTTAAAATAATTTCTGCTGGAGATAAATTTATAAAAAATATTAGTACCACAATTGATGGGGAAGAAAAACGCGCGAAATTTCGTAATGTATATAAAAGAATATTTGAAGAACAAATAAAAAAAGCGGGCGCAAAGTTTATAGTTCAAGGAACTTTAGCAACAGATATTATTGAGAGTGGAAAAATAGGGGAGTCAGCAATGATTAAGACTCATCACAATGTAGGTCTTAATTGGAAAGTAGAAGATTTGCATCCTTTTAGAAATTTATTTAAATATGAAGTACGAGAATTAGCTCGCGTACTAAAACTTCCAAAGGTCATCTCTGAGCGCAATCCCTTTCCTGGTCCTGGTTTGTTTTTAAGAATTGTTGGCACGCCAGTCTCAAAAGAAAAACTTAATCTTGTACGAGAAGCGGATAAAACTGTAGCAGATATATTAAAAAAATATGATATCGACAAAGATATTTCCCAACTCATTGTCGCCCTTCTTGGTGTTAATTCTGTCGGCGTAAAAGGCGACGAACGTGTTTATGGACACTCACTCGCTATTCGTGCTGTGCAAACAGTAGATTTTATGACAGCCAAAGGCTATTATTTTCCGGAAGTGGTAATGGAAGAAATTACAAATACTCTCACTAAACATAAAGACATAGTTCGTGTATTTTTTGACATGACCCCTAAACCTCCAGCAACAACCGAATTTGAGTAATCTAATCAAAATAAAATGATAAAAGAAAATAAAAAAATAAAATCAGCTTTAATTTCAGTTTTTAATAAAGATGGACTTGAAGAAATTGTAAAACTTCTTCATAGGCATAATGTAAAAATTATTTCTACTGGTGGTACGGCAGAATTTATTCGCAAACTTAGTGTACCAGTAACTGAAGTAGAAGAAATCACAAATTATCCTGCCTTATTTGGTGGTAGAGTTAAAACACTGCAACCACAAATTTTTGGCGGGATTTTAAATCGCCGAGATAATGTAAATGATATAAAAGAAAAAGTGGAGCACAAAATAGAAGACATTGATTTGGTAATCGTAGACCTATATCCATTTGAAGAAACTCTAGCTAGTGGAGCTAATGAGGAAGAAATTATTGAAAAAATAGACATCGGCGGAGTATCTTTAATTCGCGCAGCGGCGAAAAATTTTAATGATGTCGTAGTGATTCCTTCAAAACATCAATATGAAGAATTAAAAAATATTTTAAAAATAAGTGACACTACGACATTAGAACAACGCAAAAAATTTGCAGGCAATGCATTTGAAGTGACAAGTATTTACGATAGTGCTATTCGTGGGTATTTTCAACCTTTGCCAAAGATGCCCTTTGACATATTGATGTCAAAGGGCATCTTTGGCAATATCCCGCTGCGCTATGGAGAAAACCCACACCAAAGAGCAAAATTTATAGGTAATTTAGAAGAGAGTTTTATACAACTTCATGGAAAAGAGCTTTCTTATAATAATTTGATGGATACTGAAGCTGCCATTATGACCGTTTATGATTTTAGAGATCCTGCTTTCGCTATTGTTAAACATATGAATACTTGCGGTCTGGCTGTTAGGGAAGAAGGACATTTATTTGAGGCGTATCAAGCAGCTTATAATGCCGACCCACTTTCAGCTTTTGGTGGAGTATTAACAGCTAATAGAATTATTGAGGAAGACATCGCTAAACTTATCAAGGAACAAAAACTTTTTATAGAAGTAATTATTGCGCCAGATTTTTCAAAAGAAGCTTTAAATATTTTAATGGAGAAAAAGGATTGTAGAATTTTGAGGTGGAAAAAACCAAACCTTCCGCTAAAACAAAACAAGACTTGCTTTACTGGAATTCTGTCGCAAGATCGAGATACTCATATAGAAAGTGAGACAGATTTAAAAGTGACAACTAAGCGTGAACCAACAGAGCAAGAGAAAAAGGATTTACTCATTGCTGCAGTAATAACGAAACATTTAAAATCTAATGCTATCGCTTTAGTAAAAGATGGAACACTTCTTTCAATGGGTTGTGGACAAACTTCACGCATTGATGCATTAAAACAAGCTATTGATAAAGCCAAAAAATTTAAATTTTCACTCAAGGGTGCTGTTATGTCATCTGAAGCATTTTTCCCATTTCCTGATTGCGTAGAGATGGCAGGGGAAGAAGGTATAACTGCTGTACTTCATCCTGGAGGTTCAAAGAATGATCAAACATCCATAGATATGGCAAATAAATACAAAATGGCAATGGTAACAACTGGCTTTAGACATTTTAAGCATTGACATTTCAATAAAAGTGTGACACAATGCTCAGAGAATAGCGATTTGAGATAATCTCAGAAATGAGATTTTATTTTTGTTCTACATAATAAAAAAGGAGAGTGAAATGAAAAAATTATTTTTAACGGTGGTGGTTGTGGCCATATTAGCATTTTCAATTTCTTGCCGGGCGGACGAAGTGTCACTAGTGAGAATTAATGTTGTCAAAAAAACCGCTGGATTTGTCGCTGGATTTGCGTCCGGATTAGGTTTTCACGAGCTTGGACATGAAGCCATGGCTAAACTTGAAGGAGCGGAAATGCACTGGAGTGATACGAACTGGAGTACCAATGCATCCCCAGCGACCTTGCGAAACATTGCCATTGCCGGTTTCGGGGCTCAAATATTGAGCACTGAAGTTATGCTGGGAACTAACATCATCCCAAAAGACAACTCGTTTGTCTTGGGATGGTTGACTTTCAACATACTGAATACCGTACAGTATGTTGTAACAGATAATTTGCGAAATGGAGGTTACGGAGATTTTGAGACTCTCCGTAATAACGGAGGAAATACGGATTTGGTAAAAATCGGACTATTGGTGCACGCAGTATTGAGCGCCTACCGACTCTATAAAAATCCAAAATTTATTCCGTATGTCAGCGCGACCAAGGATGAGTTTGTCCTTGGACTAGCATGGAAATGGGATTAATCTTAACTATCAAACAGCCAGTACACTCGAAAGGAGGAAAATGTATTGGCTGTTTTAATTTGTTTTATATTGAAAAAATGATAAGATAAAATTACTATGAAAAATCTAAAAGTTGGTATAGTTATGGGTTCAGATTCAGATTTGGAAATAATGACGGAAGCGGCAAAAATTCTTGAAGAATTTAATGTGCATTATGAAATGACTGTAGCTTCTGCGCATCGAAGTCCTGATTTAGTACATAAATACACAACCAGTGCAAAATCTCGCGGATTGAAAATTATTATTGCTGGTGCAGGTGGAGCAGCGCATTTAGCAGGAGTTATCGCATCACTGACGACTCTTCCTATTATCGGTGTCCCAATTAAATCAAAATATTTAAAAGGACTTGATTCTTTATTTTCTACTGTCCAAATGCCTCCAGGTGTACCAGTAGCCACTGTCGGAATTAATGCAGGGAAAAATGCTGGACTTTTAGCTTTACAAATACTTGCAACAGGTGATAAAAATTTAGAAAAAAAATTAGTTGCCTATAAAAATAAAATGAGTAGTGAAGTGAAAGCAAAAGGAGAAAAACTTTTAAAAGTTGGATATAAAAAATATCTATCTGCGCAGGAAAGTTTAGAAAATAAATAAGATGAGCGATTTGTATAAACAAGCTGGTGTAAACATAGAAGCTGGTAATGAAGTCGTAAGACGAATTAAAAAAAAAGTGGCAAGTACTCACACTAGTGCTGTACTTACAAATATCGGACACTTTGGCGGACTATATGATTTAGGAGAAATTATTAAAAATTACAAACATCCAATCTTAGTTCAAAGTATTGATGGCGTTGGGACAAAACTCTTGGTGGCTAAAATGGCTAACAAGTATGACTCTGTGGGTGAAGATATCGTCGGACATAGTTGTGGAGACATTTTAGCAATGGGTGCACGACCTATTACATTTCTAGATTATGTCGCTAATGAAACGCTTATACCAGAAGAAATGGAACAAATGGTTTCTGGTATGGTCAAAGCTTGCAAAGAAGCAGGAGTCGCAATTGTTGGTGGTGAAACCGCTGAAATGCCTGGAGTATATATGAAAGGTGAACATGATATTGCTGGATGCATTACTGGTATAGTTGAAAAAGATAAAATAATAACTGGGGAAAAAATTAAAGAAGGGGATATTTTACTAGGTCTCGCTTCTTCAGGACTGCATACAAATGGATTCTCTCTTGCTAGAAAATTAATTTTTGAAAAAGCAGGGCATACTATAGGTGAAAAAATTCCTGAACTTGATATGACTGTAAGAGAAGCACTTTTACAAGTTCACACGAATTACACTAAGCCAATCTTAGAAATACTTGATTCCGACATTGAAATAAAAGGCATAGCACATATAACCGGCGGAGGATTTATTGAAAATATTCCACGAATACTTCCTAAAAATCTTGATGCAGAAATTAAAAAAAGGACATGGCCAATCCTTCCAATTTTTCCTTTTATGCAAAAAATTGGAAATGTTAGTGAACAGGAAATGTATACCGCCTTTAATATGGGTATTGGAATGGTTTTAGTGTCTCCAGTATCAGAAAAAATAAAAATCACAAAAATTTTTAAAAAGTATCCAGATTATAAAATCTATGAAATTGGTAAAATTATTAAAGGTTCAGGCAAAGTACAACTAAAATAAAATATTTATGAACATTTTAGAAAAAACAGATTTCAAAAACTTGGGAGAAAAATATACTGGTAAAGTGAGAGATGTATACAGCCAAAAAGATAAAGTTATTATGATTTCTACAGACCGATATTCAGCTTTTGACCGTAATTTAGCGTTAATATCGTGCAAGGGACAAGTATTAACCCAAGTCAGTAAATTTTGGTTTGAGAATACAAAAGATATTGTAAAAAATCATGTCCTAGATTTTCCTGATCCAAATGTGGTGATAGGTAAAAAATGTAAAGTAATACCAATAGAATGGGTAGTACGCGGATACATCACAGGAATTACAAGCACATCTCTTTGGACACATTACAAAGAAGGCAAGAGAAACTTTGGTAATTTTGTTTTAACTGAAGGACTTAAAAAAAATCAAAAACTAGCAGAAATAGTTTTTACTCCGACAACAAAAGATGAACACGATAGGCCGATAACTCCCAAAGAAATTGTGACTGAAGGAATTCTCCCGGAGGAGATGGTAATAGAATTAGAAAGAATTGCAAAAACTTTATTTAAAAGAGGACAAGAAATAGCTCTTGCTCATGGATTAATTTTAGTAGATACAAAATATGAGTTTGGTTTAGATGAAAATAATGAAATAATTTTGATTGATGAAATTCATACCCCGGATTCTTCTAGGTATTGGCAAGCTGATTCATATCAAGCTAGAATAGACCAGGGTTTAGAGCCAGAGAATTTTGATAAAGAATTTTTACGTTTATGGTTTAAGGAAAATTGCGACCCATATAAAGATGAGATAATACCTGAGGCACCACACGAGTTAGTTCTTGAATTATCTAGAAGATATATTAAAATTTGTGAACAAATTACTGGAATTCCTTTTATGGTTGAAACTGGAGATATTTCCAAACGAATAGAAAATAATTTAAAAAAATATGAAATCTAAAATTTTAGAAAACACAATAAATCCATTAGACGGAAGATATTTTGATAAAACTCGGGTACTTGTGCCATATTTTTCAGAAGAGGCATTAATGAAATATCGAATAAGGGTGGAAACAGAATACCTAATTGCTTTATCTGAAAAGAAAATACTTCGCAAATTTACGCCAAATGAAATAAAAATAATTAGAAATCTTTATGAAAAATTTAACGAAAACTCATACAGAAAAATAAAAAAAATAGAAGCAACAACCAACCATGATGTAAAAGCAGTTGAATATTTAATAAAAAAAGAACTTTCCAAAACATCTTTAAAAGACAGCATTGAGTGGGTACATTTTGCCCTCACTTCCGAGGATACGAACAATCTGGCTTATGCTTTGATTTTATCTGATTCCTTAGATCAAGTTATTATTCCAGAAATAAATAAAATAATTTCTGAATTAAATGGTCTTGCAAAAAAATACAAAAATTTACCAATGCTTGCTCGAACCCATGGGCAACCAGCATCACCAACTACTTTTGGAAAAGAAATGAGAGTTTTCGGAGCTCGTATAGAAAAAAGAGTTACTGGTCTAAAAAGTATAAAAATACAAGCTAAATTAGATGGAGCAAGCGGAAACTGGAATGCTCATACAGTAGCTTATCTAAATATAAATTGGATTGAATTCAGTAAAAAATTTATTGAAAATTTTAATAAAGATCGCTCACAAAAACTCGAAGCAAATTTAATTACCACTCAGATTGAATGTCACGATAGTTATGTCGCAGTTTTCGATGCATTAAGAATGATAAACACAATTCTATTAAACTTCAATCAAGACATGTGGAGATATATTTCTGATAATTGGATAACTCAAAAAACAAAGGAAGGGGAGATCGGTTCTTCAACCATGCCACACAAAATAAATCCGATTGATTTTGAAAATAGTGAAGGGAATCTCGGTCTCGCAAATGCATTTTTTGAATTTTTTGCTAGAAAATTACCAATCTCACGTCTTCAACGCGATCTTTCAGATTCTACTGTAGAACGCGCTTTTGGCACGGCTTTTGGGCATTCATATTTATCTTATGTTTCTCTCCTCAAAGGATTAAGTAAAATCAATATAAATGAAATAAAGATAAAAGAGGATTTAAACAATCATCCAGAAGTAATTACTGAAGCTATTCAAACCATCTTGCGACGCGAAGGTGTAGCTATGCCATATGAAAAATTAAAAGAATTAACCCAAGGGAAACAAATTACACTTCTTGATATTCATAATTTTATTAATACGCTTGATGTAAGTGAAAAAATAAAAAAAGAACTTAAAAAAATTACTCCGGAAAATTATACCGGCCTTGCTTCAAAACTTGCTTCAAAGTAAGATAAGTAAATGATATACAGAATTTTAACTTCTCTTTTACTTTTATTTTCTATACTTTTTATGCCTTTCTGGATATCTGTTATTTTAGCATTAGCAAGTATGATTTATTTCTCCGTCTTTTGGGAAGTGACTGTTTTATTTCTTTTATCAGATTTACTTTTTGGAGTAAAAGAAGCAAAATTTTCGGGTGCAGTTTTTATTTCTTTTGTTTTTTCCATAATAATTCTTTTAATAATAGAGATTATAAAAAAGAAAACGCGATTTCGTTAAATCAATGATAAAAAATAAATTAAAAAATAAAAATTCTTTTGTAGAACCCGACGAAATTTTTTTGGACTCAAAAAATTTACAAAATTTTGATCGCCAGCAATTTGAAGGACGAATAGAACGTCCCATCTCAAAAAAAACTATTTTAATGTTAAGTATTTTGTTTTTATTTTTTACAGGAATTTTTGGGATGCGTCTTTTTTATCTTCAAATACAAAAGGGAGAAATAAATTTTAACCGAAGTCAAAACAATATATTAGAAAAAACTATTATTTTTACGGATAGAGGGATAATTTACGATCGAAACAAAAAGGAATTAGTATGGAATAAAAAAGAAAATACAGAAACTGAATTCACCGTTGAAAACACAGCTCCAAACCCTCCCACTCGCGCATATTTATCACCAGGATTTTCACATCTTTTAGGCTACGTTAGCTATCCATCAAAAGATAGTACAGGAAATTATTGGCAAAGCGACTTTATAGGCAAAGACGGATTAGAAAAACAATATAATAACATATTAAAAGGTGAAAATGGAACAAAAATAGTAGAAACAGATGCATTTGGAAAAATATATTCAGAAAATATTGTAAATACTCCAAAACAGGGAACTGATTTAATAACAACAATTGACGCACAATTACAGAAAGAACTATTTACCATTATTAAAAATCTGTCAGCAGATAGAACTTTTACCGGCGGGTCAGGAATAATAATGAATGCTATAAATGGAGAAATCATAACCACTACAAGTTTTCCTGAATATAATTCGGAAGTTTTATCATTAGGAAAAGATGTATCAACAATTAATAACTACCTAACAGATAAAAAAAAAGTTTTTGTGGATAAAAATATCTCAGGACTTTACACTCCAGGCTCAATCGTAAAACCTTTTTTTGCCTTAGGAGCTTTAGCAGAAGGGGTAATTGATCCATATAAAAAAATCCTTTCAACGGGTTCCATTTCTATTCCAAATCCTTATTTTCTAGACCAAAAAACTGTTTTCAAAGACTGGCAAGTAAATGGTTGGACAAACATGATGGAGGCAATAGCAGTGTCTTCGGATATTTATTTTTATGAAATCGGAGGAGGATTTGAAAATCAAAAAGGACTTGGAATAACAAATATAGAAAAATATGCAAAACTTTTTGGTTTTGGAGACAAAACTGGAATTGATTTACCAGATGAAAAAAAGGGGACAATACCAAACCCAGAATGGAAAGCTTTAAACTTTAAAAATGATCCTTGGCGCATCGGAGACACTTATCATACCGCCATTGGACAATACGGATTTCAAGTGACTCCGATAGAGATGGTTCGCGCGGTAGCAACTATCGCTAATAAAGGTAAAATATTAACTCCTCACTTAATATTAAATAACGTAGAAAAAGAAAATCAAAATACTATACTAAATTTAAATAAAGAATATTTTGATATAATTCATCAAGGGATGAGGTTAGCAGTAACTTCTGGAACTGCTGTATCACTAAACGTACCATACATACAAGTTGCCGCCAAGACTGGTACAGCACAAGTTAATTTGGCAAAAAATAAAGTGAACTCTTGGGTTATTGGTTTCTTTCCGTACCAAAATCCAAAATATGCTTTTGCAATAATGATGGAATCGGGACCATCCACTACCGGCAGTAGCGCAGCTACGTCAATTATGCGCCAACTTTTAGACTGGATGTCTGTAAATACTCCAGAATACTTTAAATAACTTAATAAACTTGCATATGCCCGTACTTTATTGATACAATATACTTATGCAAAAAGCACGTATATTTTTATTTTTAGGCATTTGGATAACGGTGTTGCCATATTTAGGTTTTCCATATTCTTGGAAAGATATATTAACAACTCTTTCTGGACTTGGAATTATTTATATAAGTTTTATGTTATATAAAGAATTTAAAACAGAAGGAACAAAAAAAGAAAAAACTTTTGATAATTTTAGAGAAAATGATTTTAGAGAAGAATCTAAGAAAGAAGAAATATAATATATAATCTTATGCAAAATTTTTTAAAAACAAAACGTATTGCTATTGTTTTTCTTTTTATTTCTTTGTTTTTTCTTACTTTTATTGTAGGTGTTTATACTGGCAACTCAAATCGACCTGAGATAGATAAAATCATAGGTATTTCTAATAAAGAAACACAAGTTATGACAAAGACAGACTTTTCTCCATTTTGGAAAGTTTGGAATACTATTAATGAGAAAAATCCATCTGCTAGTAAAATAACTGACCAAGATAAAGTATATGGAGCAATTGGAGGGCTTGTAAGCTCATTAAACGACCCATATAGCGTATTTTTCACACCAAACGAGACAAAGTCTTTTGAGGAAGAAATAGCTGGTAATTTTGATGGTATTGGTATGGAAGTTGGAATGAAGGATAAAATTCTTACTGTCATCGCTCCACTTAAAAATACTCCTGCCTATAGGGCAAATATTAAATCTGGTGATAAAATTCTAAAGATTGATACAATTGTTACTTCTGGATTAAATATTGAAAAAGCAATTAAATTGATACGAGGACCCAAAGGAACAACTGTCACACTCACAATTTTTAGAGAGGGAAGTCAGAAACCAGAAGAAATAAAAATCGTGCGAGATTCTATAAATATACCAACTCTAGATACAGAATTAAGAAAAGATGGAATTTTTGTGATTAAACTTTATAGTTTTTCTGCTAATTCTACTAATCTTTTCCGTAATGCGATGAAACAATTTGTAGAATCTGGAACTGATAAACTTTTGCTTGATTTGCGAGGAAATCCTGGTGGCTACCTGGATGCATCTGTGGATATAGCAAGCTGGTTCTTAAAAGAGGGAAAAATTGTAGTGACTGAAGACTACGGCAATAGTAAAACAGCAGAAATATTTAGAAGTAAGGGTTATAATATTTTTAATGAAAAATTAAAATTTATAATTTTAATTGATAGTGGTTCTGCCTCAGCTTCTGAAATTCTCGCAGGCGCAATGCGAGACAATGGGCGAGCAAAATTAGTAGGAAGTCAAAGTTTCGGTAAAGGATCAGTACAAGAAGTTATTAATGTAACTCCAGATACGATTTTGAAAATTACAGTAGCAAAATGGCTAACACCTAATGGAACTTCTATTTCTGAAAAAGGCCTAACTCCAGACTATCCTGTAGAAATTACTCAAAAAGATCTAGATGCAAAAATAGATCCACAATTAAATAAAGCCGTGCAATTATTACTAGCAACTAGAACCTAGCACCTAATTTATGAAAGTAATATTTTTACAAGATGTACCAAGAGTTGGTAAAAGACATGCTGTAAAAGATGTTAATGATGGCTACGCCATGAATTTTCTAATTCCAAGAAAATTAGCTGAACTTGCAACATTAAAAGCAGTGGCAGAACTTGAAATTCAAAAAAAAGAAATTGTTATTGAAAGGGAAGTACAAGAGAGTTTACTCTTAAAAAATTTAGAAGAAATAAAAGGCAAAACTATCATTATAAAAGCTAAAGCGGATAAAAAAGGGCATTTGTTTTCTGGTATCAAAAATAAAGAAATAGTGGAAGAAATGAAAAAACAACATCACGCCGACATCAGCGAAGAATTTATTGTCTTAGAAAAACCGATTAAAGAAATAGGGGAGTTTGAAATCCCAATTTCCATAAAAGACAAAAAGTCTTCATTTAAGCTTATAGTGGAGAAAACTTAAATTATTACATTTACTACTTTTTTGACAACCATATTGCCGTTGAAGGATGTTTTGCGTTTAGAGCCGAATTTGACTATGCCGTCTTTGAGTGCGAAAAGGGTATGATCCTTGCCTGTGGATACATTTGTACCAGCCATAATAGCCGTACCACGCTGACGAACTATAATAGAGCCAGATTGAGCCTTCTGACCGCCAGAAAGCTTTATTCCAAGGTATTGTGGATTCGAATCTCTTAAGTTTTTCGCGGTTCCTCCCGCTTTTCTATGTGCCATAAAATATAGTATAATTTATTTTATGGAAAAAATCAAGTCATTTATAGAGAGTGAGAAAGGGAAAGATATTTTGATAGTTCTCATTGTTATTTTGGTTGGTTTAGGATCATTTGAGCTAGGTAGGCTATCAAAAGAAAATGACTCGGGAAGCATAAAAATAGAATATCCGAATCAAGATTTCAACCAAGAAGCCAGCACTATTTCAGCTATAAGTAATGTGCCAAAGACAGTCTTTGATACAAATTCATTTAGAAAAACTTTTTTCGCTTCAAGCAAGGGAACTAAATATTATACAATAAGCTGTTCTGCCGGTAAAACTATCAAACAAGAAAACAGAGTTTATTTTACAACAGGGGAGGAGGCGCAAGCGGCCGGGTATACTCTTTCTAGCTCGTGTCAATAAAAATAATATTGTTTGTAGTATGGTAATAATTATTTATTATCAAATTCCTTTCCTCCATGAAATTTTTCATGTATATCTCTTAGTCCCTTATTTGTTACGTGAGTATAAATCTGTGTTGTGGCCACATTTTTATGACCTAAAAGCTCCTGCACGCTTCGTAAATCAGCTCCATGACTCAAAAGATCAGTAGCATAACTATGGCGAAGTGTGTGAGGTGTTACTTTTTTTGAAATTCCTGCAAGCATTGCACATCTTGAAATCATCTTCTGTATTGAACGGGGAGTAAGTCTATGATCATCATCTATATCTTTTCCGTGATAATTTATAAATAAAGGCTTCTGAATATCTGTTCTAGATGCTAGATAGATCCGAAGCCATAAAGCCGCACGAGGGGAAATAAAAATGGTTCGTATATGTTTTCCTTTTCCAACAATAGAAAGCTCAAAGGTGCGCTTCGGATTTTTATCTTTTAAAAATGACATCTGGTCTACATTGATTGCTACCAATTCCGAAATACGCATACCGGATGAAAAAAACAGTTCCATAATTGTACGATCCCGAAGGCCAATAGAGGTTTTTATGTCAGGAATCTTTAACATCTCTTCAATGTCGCGGACTTCTAGAAAAGAAATAGTTTCGTCGGTTTTTTGCTTGGCTAATTTCACCTTAGAGGAAGATATTGTCTCTATGTCGCGGTCAGCGAGAAAGTCAAGAAGCGCACGTACTGCAATCAAGTAATAATTTTGAGATTTTTTACCTAAATATTCACCAGAACGGGTTTTATAACTTCGAGCTAAATATAATCGATAATCCCAAATATGGTTTGCTGTTAAATCATGCGGGAGTAAATCTTCATTATTAGTTTTCTTTAGCCAATCAATAAATAGTTTTAGATACTGTTTATAATTACGTTGTGTATTGCTAGATAATCCTTTTTCAATCTCACAGTAATCAAGAAAGGGAAGGATGTATTTGACTATTGGTTGAATCGTTTTCTTTGTCTCCATATGATATAGTATAGTAGTTCGCACAATATATGTAAAGCGAATAACTATTCGCTTTACATAACGCAGATTTTACGACACCGAAGGTTCGTAATAATCTGCTCAAAGCGAACTTATCCACATATATAAATATATTCTATATATTAACAAGTCCCTTCCCAGATTACTACTGAATTTTTAGATTATTAGCTGCATTATCAAAATCTGTGGGCTTTCCATCACGAATACGCTCCATGTTGGAAATAAAACCTTTCCAAAAAATATTTACCCAGACATCATTCCAGAGATACGAAGCCGGCTCCGCTAAATATGTAATCCATAAACTTTTAGTCCCCTCCTTGACATAATTTACATTTTCTTGGCCAGTCGGACTATTAACAACAGATTTAATACTTATATTAAAATAACTAAGAATTAAAATAAGAATAATCCCAAAAACAAGAAATCCTAATATACTTATTCCATCTTGCTTGTTATTATTGTTTTTCATAAGCATAATTTATTTTAAAACACTTCCAAAAAACGATGAAAACCAATTGAAAACTCCAGAAATAGTTATCCCGAAATATTTCATTATAAGTAAAGCAACAATAATAAGAATTATAATTTGTAAAAAACCACTTTGTTTCCCACCACGGCAAGTAAAATTTTTCATACTTTTATTTTATCACATTAAATTTGATTAAGACAATGTTGTAAGTTATTTAAACATGCTTGGATTTGTAAAAGGTAAATAATACATTGGGTCAAGATAAGCATTTATAGGAGCAAGAGGCTGAGTTAATATCCTTCCAGGACAAGATTTACTAGGAATACTTTTCACCTCAACAGCATTAGGAGCATAGACTGTAACATGTAGATGTGGCCCCGTAGAATAGCCTGTATTGCCACTATAACCTACTTCTGTGCCCCTTTCTACTCTATTCCCCACCCCTACTTTAATCAAAGATAAATGCCCATAAGCACTAGATAAGCCATTGTCATATTTAATAAAGACAAATTTACCAAAAGAAACACCCGGACATTGTGCATCAGTATCTCCAGTTCCAGCCACCACCCCTCCTGCCATAGATTTAACGGGTGTACCAATGGCAGCTCTAAAATCTACTCCACCATGAGAACCAGAAACATATAGCCTTTTTGAATCTACGGTTCTTCCGAAAAGTTGGGTTATAAAAATGTAATCAAATGGCCAAGAAAATACTCCAGCATTAGGTAATTTAGATGGGTCTAAAATATATTTAAGTTGTGACTCATAATCACGCAGTTCTTTTTCTAATGCGTCTTTTTGAGCTAACCGATCTTTTAAAATCTTTTGGTAATTAGCTTCGCTATTCTTTGTTTGTTTCAAAAGTTTATTCTTTTCATTTGTATTTTGCACAACTATTTTCCGCTGATCAGAAAGTTGGGAATAAAGCTTAGTAAGTTGGTTTTTAGCATTAATAGTTTGCTGTCGGGTATTTTCTAATTCACTTTTAACTTGTTTTAAATTAAAAATGTTTTCTCTGATTTTATTGCGCACGCTCACAATATTATCAATATCGTTCCAGACAACAGTAAAATTATTTTGGGATAATAGTGTTTGCAGTATCCCATTCTGTTCTGTTTCGTTCATTTGCTTAATACCCAGCCTAATTGCTTCTGTATCATTGTTTATATGATCTTGCTTGTTGCCTATATCAGAACTTAGGTTTTGTATTGTAAGATTTGTTTTATCAATTTTATTTTGGGTAACGGCAATGTCCGCATTTAATTTTTTTTTAGTTAAATCAAGTTGTTTTAAAGAGCTATTTAAAGAAGTTTTCTGCTGACCTAGATCGTTTAGTTGTGCTTGATAAGCAACTATTTCTTGTTCTAATTTTTGGATGTCAGAATCTTTTTGATTTATTTTATTTTGAATTTCCTGAGCAGTTACTGCATAAGAAAAAGCTATCGGAATTAGAAGTAATGAAAATAAAACTATTATATTAAATAGCTTTTTGTAATCTGGAAATAGTTTCATTTTTTCCTATAATAGAGGCTATAATAAACGGATCCGGAGATTTATCAAGCCCTGACAGAGCAAAACGCACCGGATGAAGGAGCTCTCCCCTGCTATCTAGTTTGTCAGCAACAGTCATCAATGCATTTTTAATATTTTCTTGACTAAAATTATTTTCATCTAAATCTGTTAATATTTTTATAGCTAATTCTAAATTTTTTTTAATTTTTTCTATCGGGGTATTTTTATAAATTAGTTTGCTTTTATCATATTCCGGTGCCTTGAAGAAAAGGTTCAACTCCCCTCTCGCAATCATATCTTTCACGTCTCCCCATTTTGAAATTCGTTCTAAAATTAAAGGAACAAGTTTTAGATTACGCATATTTTCTGGAAGTTGTTCTAAAATATTTTTTTCAATTTCTTCTTTAGGAAGCAATTTTATATGCTCTTTGTTCAGCCAATTCAGTTTATCATCACTCCACTGCGCCCCAGAACGCTGAATTTTAGTTAAATCAAATACTTTAATTAATTCTTCTCTTGTATACACTTCCTTTTCTCCACCGGGATTAAAACCAAGAAATGTTAAATAATTTACCATTGCGTCTGGTAGATATCCTTCTTTTTCATAATCTAAAACATCTTTAGCGCCGTCACGTTTGCCAAGTTTCTTCTTTCCATCAATTCCCATTATCGGTGGAGTGGTTACAAAATGTGGTGGCGTAACACCAAGTGCTTCATAAATAGATAAAAATTTCGGAGTGGAAGAAATAAATTCTTGTCCTCTCACCACATGAGTCACACCCATCTCTATATCATCCACAATGTGCGCAAAATTATACGTCGGATATCCGTCGCTTTTTATTAAAATAAAATCATCCAACGCTTCGGAGCCAGCAGATAGTTCTCCCCAAACAATATCATTCCAAACAGTTTGCCTTAACTCCAAAATCTTAAATCGTAATGGTGTAGTTCCATCCCAAACAGGTGGATTCGTAGGTCTGTACTCACGATATAAAAAAGGTTTTTTTTCTAGTTCAGCTTTTTGTCTAAATTTTTCAATTTCTTCTTCTGTATAAGGATCTGCATATGCTAAACCTTTTTTTATTAAAATTTCTGCATATTTTTTATATAATTCAAGTCTCTCTGATTGAATATATGGCGCATATAACCCTCCAATATCCGGCCCTTGATCCCAATTTAAACCAAGCCATTTTAATGATTTTTGAATATGTTCAATTGAACCCACCACTTCCCTTTCCTTATCAGTGTCTTCAATTCGTAAAATAAATTGACCATTGTTTTTTCTCGCTAAAAGCCATGCATAAAGGGCAGTCCGAATATTTCCAACATGAATAAAGCCCGTCGGACTTGGCGCAAATCTAGTCACAACTTTTTCTGTAGTTTTTCCTAGCATGCTATTATTTTAGCATATTTTTCTATTTTTCGTGACTCAAAGCTATGTCTACTAATTCACGAGCTATTTTTTCGGCAGCACCTTCTTTACTGAAAGCTTTTGCATTTTCTGCCATTTTTTTATAATCTTCCTTATTTTCTATTATTCTATCAATCTCTGAACTTAAAATATTAGCTGTCATATTCGCCTCTTCGATTACACTGCAAGCCCCAGCTCGCGCATAATTGAAAGCATTTTTTCTTGAGTGATCAGCATTCGAATTTTTAAAAGGAATTAAAATTGATGGTACGCCCCAAGAAGCTATTTCAAATAAAGTTGATCCAGCGCGAGAAATAATAATAGTTGCAGCACCAGCAACCATTTTCAGTTGTAAAGAATTTAAAAAAGGTAAAGGTAAGTATCTTGTCTTATATTTATTTTCTATTAAAATAACTTCAGCTTGCCCAGAAACTGTTTTAAATTTCTTAATCCCAGTTTGGTGAATAATCTGATAATTTTTTATTAATGTTGGTAATGCGTCCAGAACAACATTATTTATAAGTTCTGCTCCTTGAGAACCACCAAGTATAACAATTATAGGTGTTCTTTCTTCTAATTTAAAATATTCAAATGCTTCTTTCCGCGGTGACCCATGCTCTATTTCAGTTCTTATTGGTTGTCCTATCCAAGCAACAGTTTTTTTAGGAAAAAAAACGGCAGCCTCCGAAAAAGACACAGCAACTTTTTTAGCAAAATGTCCAGCCCAAAGATTTACACGTCCAGGGGCAGAATCTGATTCGTGGATTAAAACAGGAATACGTAAAATTCTAGCTGCAAAAATTGTCGAAAAAGATGCATATCCTCCTTTACCAAAAACAACATCTGGATAAATTGAATACAATTTATAAATTGCATTAATTGTGCCAAAGAAAATTTTGAAAATATCAAAAAAATTTTGAAATGAAAAGTAAGTACGTATTTTCCCGGCGCTTATTTCTTCATACAAAAGTTCATTTTCAACAAGCATTTTTTTATCATAAGGACTATCAGAAAAATAATAGAGTTTTGCCCCTATAATATGTTCATGATCTATTATTTGATTAACTTTTTGGGCGACAGCAATAATTGGATAAAAATGCCCGCCCGTCCCTCCGCCTGTAAAAACTATTTTCATAAATTTAATTTAACTATTTTTACGCTGAAATTTTGATATATTAAACACAATACCTATTGCCATCATATAAACCATAAGCGCAGTGCCTCCTTGGCTCATAAATACTAATGGGACCCCCGTTAAAGGAAAAACTCCAACCACAGAAGCAATATGCATAAATGATTGCGCTGTAATTAGTATAACAATTCCATAAACTAAAAGTCCACTAAAAGCATCTGGAGAGCGATTGGCAATACGGAAACCGCGTAAAATAAAAAATAAATAAAGAAATATTGTAATAGTTGATCCAACAAAACCTAATTCTTCGCCCAAAACTGCAAAGATAGAATCTCCTTGCGGTTCAGGAAGATAACTAAATTTTTGAATACTTTGACCAAATCCATGCCCCCAAATACCACCTGACCCTAAAGCAATAAGCGATTGTTGAATTTGATAAGAAGACCCTTGCGCGTCTTGCGATGGATTTATAAAAGTTTTTACTCGTTCTTGTAGATAAGGCGTAAAATAAACAAGAGTTCCGAGTAGTAATACTGTCCCTAAAATTGAACCGAAAATATATCTAACGGGAACACTTGAAATAAAAAGCATCGATATTCCAACAATAGTAATCAAAATGAAACTTTTTGTATCTGGCTGTTTAAATAAAATAAAAGCAATAACTCCAATCATTACTAAAAATGGTAAAATTCCAAATTTAAAATCTTGCACTCTATTTTTTGCCCACGACAGCCATGCTGCAAAATAAATTACAAAAGCAAATTTTAAAAATTCCACTGGTTGGAAATTAAATCCACCTATGTGTATCCATCTTTGCGCTCCGCCATGACTCCACCCAATAGAAGGAATAAAAACCGCTGCTGTTAATAATATAGATCCTAAAAAAAAGAAAAAAGAAAATTTACGCCAAAATTTATAATTTATCTTAGAACAAAAATACATACCTACTAAACCGAAACCGAGACCAAGAACTAATTGACTAAAAAGCACTGAATAAAAAATTTTCTCATTTTTTGCCAAAATTCCCAAAGATGCAGAAATAAACATAGCAACTCCAAATGTTAATAAAAGAAATATAATTATAAGAAAAAATTTATCTACTTTTTTTTCTGTCATGTTTTACCGGCTAATAATTACTAAAATTATACCAATAATAGCAAACACAACTGAAAGAATCCAAAAACGCATTACTACCTTATAAGATGGCCAGCCAAGTGCTTCAAAATGATGATGAATAGGCGCAAGTTTGAATAATCTTTTACCACCTCTTAATTTCTTTGAGCACATTTGTAAAATAACAGAACCAGATGTGATGACAAGTGGTAATGCAACAACAGGAAGGACTAAAACTGAATCAGTTAGAAATGCGAGCGTTGCCAAAGTAATAGTGAGCCCAACAATACCAGTCTCTCCCATGTAAAATCTAGCTGGAGGAATATTAAACCAAAGAAATGCAAGTATCGCTCCAGTAATAACTCCAGAAAAAGCAGCGAGATCTATTTGATTATTTGCAAAAGCTATTGCCGAATATGCGGCAAAAATAGACGCAAGAACCCCTCCCGAAAGTCCATCTATCCCATCAATTACTCCGCCAGAAAAAGTAGCAAGCGCGACTATAATAAAAAACGGAATAATTAGAATACCTAAATAAATTTCTCCCCCAAATGGAATATGAATTCCTGTCATTCCTAATTTATAAAAAAACCAACATCCTATCAAAAAAGAAATAATGGTAACAAGAAAAACTTTCCACTTGCGCCACGACTTATCATCACGAGCGAACTTCCCTGCTCTATAAATTTGAATAAAGTCATCTAAAAGTCCAATCATTGAACCCAAAAAAAGGGTAAAAAAAGGGATTAAAGTTTGATTACGGCTTAAAAAATTTATTTTTTCCGAATCAACAGATGGAAATAAAACTGACGCTAAATAAAAAAGTAAGGTAGCAAAAAGAGCAGAAACCCAGATTATTATTCCCCCAACACGCGGAGTTTTTAATTCTTCTTTTTCATTATGTATTTTGTGGAAATCTAATGCGGATGTATCTATGTTTCTGGAATATTTTTTCCACATTTTATATTTATAAAAAAAATGGGTAGCAATTGGAGTAAGTAAAAGACCTAAAAAAAATGTAAATGCTGTCGGCACAAAAATTTTAACTAAATTTAAAAGCATATAGCTAGTATAACATTAATTTTTTTTGATTAAAATGTATACCTATGCTATTGTTCTCAAGTGAATAAAATTAATTTAAAACTCATATTAGCCTTAATTTTATTGATTTTTATATCTCTGCCTATATTTATTTCATCACTTTTAGATTTTAAACAAAAAAAAACACAAGAAGAAAATTATCAAAAACTTTTGAAAGAAGAACAAACTCAAAAAGAAGCAGAAGAGAAAATCTATTTAATGGGTAAATTTGATCCTAATAAAAGAGAAGATTTTGTTTTAATTCCAGTAAAGCACATCACTAACGGAAGTAAAATGTATTTGAGAAAAGAAGTTTTAGACGCTTTCCTAAAAATGCAGGAGGCTGCAAATAAGGATGAGGTAGATTTAAAAATAGCTTCGGCGACTAGAAATTTTATTTATCAGAAAAACATCTGGAACAACAAATGGACAGGAATTATGCTAGTAGATGGAAAAAATTTAGAAAAAAGCATACCAGACGAATTAAAAAGATTTAAAAAAATTTTAGAATATAGTGCTGTCCCTGGTACATCCAGACACCACTTCGGTACAGATATAGATATCAATGATGCGAATCCAGAGTATTTTGAAACAGAAAAAGGTGAAAAAGTATACGAATGGCTTATAAAAAATGTCTCGTTATTTGGATTCTGCCAACCATACAATCCAAAAGGAGGAAATAGGCTAACAGGCTATAAAGAAGAAAAGTGGCATTGGTCTTATCTTCCTTTAGCAAAAACTTTCACTCAACAATACAAAGATCTAATAAAAGATGAAGATATTAACGGATTTCTAGGAGATGAAAACGTAATTGGAGAAGACTTAATAAATAATTATGTGCTTGGAATTAATCCTGACTGTCTTTAATTTTAAAATACTTTTTATAAAGCCCATATTCCGATAATATTTCCCGCAAGGTTAGGGTTACAGCAATGGAGGCAAGGATGGCCAAGTTGATATTTACAAACATCAGAAAATAAAAAACAACCGCACCCGCAAAAGCCGCCATTATATAGCCAGATTTTTTTTGAAAAGCAAAAGGTGCATCCCCCATTACCGCATCACGAAGAACCCCGCCACCAAAGCCAGTAATCATACCCATAAAAATACAAGCAAGTGTTGCAATAATTCCATGACCATTATTATAAAATAAATAATTATAAGTTACTGAAGTTCCAATGATTGCAAAAGCAGCCAACCCGACTGAATCCAGAAAACGAAAAAAGGTAAAATATTTTTTGAAAATATGTGGCACTAAATAAGTTGCAATACTTCCAGTAATCGCAAGTAAAAGATAATTTGGATCTTCAAGATAAAAAAGTGGCGTGCGCCCAATGACCAAATCACGAAAAGTTCCCCCACCCACCGCTGTAATCACACCCAAAAGAACCACCCCAAAAACATTCAATTCACGTCCCCGAGCCTTAAATGCCCCCGCGACAGCAAATGCTAATGTCCCAATTAAATCAAGAATATACATAAATTTATTTTATATTAATTTTCTTCTTTTAATTCCCCAGCTTCGGCGGATAAATCTTCTAAATTATTGGCCGCAATATTAATAGAATTATTAACTTCGCCATAATCTGGCAATTCTTCTACAGATTTTACTCCCATAAAAGATAATAAATCAAAACTTGGCTTGTAAATATATTTTCTACTATCTTTTACATCTGTTGTTTTTTCTATAAGCCCACGAATAGATAAAGCACGCAAAGTAAAACTTGAATTTACTCCTCTAATATAATCAATCTCTGCTCTACTCACACCATTTTTATAAAGAATTATAGAAAGAGTTTCGAGGCTGGCCTTGGAAAGTTCTTTATTAAGTTCTTCTTTTTGTAAGTCTTCAATCAGCTTACTATGTTCTGGCGCTGTGCCAAGGGTAATTTCATTATTATTTTCAATAAGCGCTACTCCTCTATTTTGTAAATTTTCTTTTAAATTCAGAATTGCTGTTTGAATTTCTTCTTTTGAAACTTTCAAAATATCTTGAAATTTTTTCAGAGAAACTGGTTCGCCTTTAAAGAAAAGTATTGCTTCTACCTTTTGTTCTAAATTCATATTTCTTCCTGTTTACTCATAATAATATCTCCTCCATCAGTATCTTGAATTGCATCAAGTATCCCATTCCTTACAAGCTCTAGCATAGCAAGAAAACCAACAATAACAACTATTTTTTCTTCACGGGTAATAGTCTTTCCATTGCCTGTAAAATCTTTAAAATTCATTTTAAGAGAATTTTTTATTCTCTCTGTTAACTTATCTATCATTTCTTCAAGACTTATAACCTTTCGCACTTCTACTTTCGGTAAAAATACTTTTTTAGGCATAGCACCTAAAACATTTCTGGCAAAAGTCATCATTGAATCTTTGGTAATTTGATTATCTGGCAAAAATACTAATACCTCATTTTTCCTTTCTAATGGCGCAAAAATTATTTTCTGACAAAAATTATTTTTTATATTTACACCAAGTTTTGTAAAAAGTTCATAAAGACGAAGCCTCTCTTCCAGATTTTTTATATCCCATTCCTCCTCATTTGTAAGATCTAAATTTGGGAGTAATGATTTTGATTTAATTAAAAGCAAAGTAGAAGCGACAACAACAAAGCTTGAAATTTCAGAGTAATGCAATCCTCCTAATTTATTCATATAATTTAAATAATCTTCCGTCACCACAGACAAAGAAACATCACTTATATGAAGCTTTCGTTTTTCAATTAAATTTAAAAGTAAACCAAACGGCCCTTCAAAATTACTAGTTTTTATTTGAAAAATAGAATTATTAGTTTGATTATCAGTTTGCGTTTCCATTTATCTTTATTTGTATTCCTCAATAAATTTATATAAAAGCCTTACTGGAGTACCAAGAGCGCCAGTAGCGAGGTTTTCCCCCGCTATAGATGTCATTCGTGGAGCTATGTCTAAATGCGCCCATTTGGGAGCTTTTTTGTCTCCGTCTTTACCTTTTATAAATTGATATAGAAAAATTGCTCCATAAATAGCTCCACCATAACGAGAATCTTTATTGTGAACATTTGTGAAATCTCCTATAGATCCTTTTATCTCATTTTCATATTCTTCCCACATAGGCAAACGCCAAACATAATCCCCAGTTTTTTCTCCTATCTCTTCAAGATTTTTTGCCAATTCATCATCATTGGTAAAAATAGCCGAAGCTCTCTCTCCGAGCGCCACCGCTGCGGCTCCAGTTAGAGTCGCAATATCTATAACAACTTCTCCATTATATTTTTTAGCATAAGTTAAGGCATCTGCTAGAATTACCCTTCCTTCCGCATCAGTATTTAATATTTCAATCGTTTGTCCCGACATTGAACGAATAACATCTCCAGGACGATAACTTTTTCCTGATGTCATATTTTCCACGGAAGGAATAAGTCCTATTACGTTTTTTTTTAATTTCATTTTTGCAACCAAGGCAATCGTATGGATTACTGCCGCGCCACCTGACATATCCATATTCATCCCAAGAAGCGACGACGATGGTTTTAAATTTATTCCACCAGCGTCAAAAGTTACTCCTTTACCGACAAGGACAATAGGCTTTTCACTTTTATTACTACCCCAGTATTCCATAATTATAAATTTTGATTCTTCATCTGAACCTCGTCCTACAGAAAGAATGGCTTGCATATTTTGTTTCTCCATTTCTTTTTCACCCAACACTATTACCTTTACTGGTAAATTCTTTACTGCTTCTTTAGCTTTCTTTGCTAAAATTTGCGGAGTCATATCTCCTCCAGGCATATTTGAGAGAGAACGAGTTTTATTTACCTCTTCGACTATCTCATTGCCTTTCAAAATAGATTTTTCTATTTCCTTGTTTGTACCAACAATTATTACTTCTTTAATTAAATTAAATCCTTCTTTGGGTGGTGTTTTATATTCATTAAATTCGTAATTGGCAAAATCAAGCTGAGAACCGATTATCTCACCTAGTTCTTCATTATTTAATTTTATTTTTTCAAATACAAAGTCATTAAAACTAAAAGCCAACTTTTCCACTTTTGCGTTTTTTGCCATTACAACCATCTTACGCACAAGCAAAAAAAGCTTTCGCAAATTCATTTTTTCTATTTCTTCACATTTTAAATAAAGAGTTTTTATTCCATTTCCTGCCTGCGCAGACAGGTCCCTAACAATTTCATCTTTATTTTTAAAATCAATAGAAACAAAAAGCGTATCTTTAGACACTTCTTTTTCGCTATTTTTGAAAGTTATTTTCATGCTTAGATTATATACCTTTTTGGAAAAAATTCAAAAAATATTTTTTTTATAAAATAATTAATAATTTTTAAGAATATGACCCATTTTATCGCGTTTAGTGACAAGATAAGATTTATTATGTTTATTTGATTTTATTTCAATTGGAAGATTCTCTACGACAGTTATGCCATAACTCATCAAGCCCTCTGATTTTTTAGGATTATTGGTCAAAAGTTTTATTTTTGAAATACCTAAATCACGCAATATCTCTGCGCCTGCCCTATAATCTCGTTCATCAATTTTAAAACCAAGTTCTAAATTAGCTTCTGCCGTATCGCTACCTTTTTCCTGAAGTTTATACGCTTTCAACTTATTTATTAAACCAATTCCCCGACCTTCTTGATTTAGATACACAAGCACACCCCTGCCATCTTTTTCTATCATTTCCATTGCTTTTTCAAATTGAGGTCCGCAATCACACCTAAGTGAGCCAAGAATATCTCCAGTCATGCAAGAAGAATGTATCCTAACTAAAATAGGTTCATCTTTTTTCCATTTACCTTTTACTAAAGCTAAATGTTCTTCTCCTGTGTCGACCAGACGATAAGCGTATAAATTAAAATTGCCATATTTTGTCGGCAACTTAACCACAACCTCTCTTTTTATTATATCTTTTTTTTTCATTTTAATAAGACAAGTTCAAGCGCAGCCAAAGCAGCTTCTCCTCCGACATGAATTCTCTTCTTTGCTTGTTTAATATTATTTACTGTAAGCACACCAAAACCGACAGGAATATTGTCTTCAATCATAACTTTCAAAACTCCTTCTTGCGCCATTTTACAAACATAAATAAAATGCGGAGTATCCCCCTTAATAACACAACCGAGAGCAACTAGAAAATCATATTTTTTTGATTTTGCCATTTTATGTAAAGCAAAAGGAATTTCTACGGATCCAGCCACAGAGATTTTTTTTATATTTTTATCAACTGTATTGCAATTTTTCAACATCTGAAGCACATTTTCAAAAAGACCTTCGGTTATTTCAGAATTCCATCTCGCAACCACAATGCCAACTTTCATGTTTTTTCCATTTAAATATTTATATTTTTTATCTTTTATTTGCATATTTAGCTAGTATATCAAATTCTAAATTAACTTCATCTTCTTCTTTTTTAAATTTTAAATTTGTATGTTTTAGAGTGTACGGCAATGTTTTTACAATAAAAGAATCTTTCAGAACTTTAGTGACAGTCAAGCTTACACCTTCCACGGCAATTGATCCCTTATAAACCAAAAATTTTATAAATTTTTTATCGGGTGCTTTTATATCAAATACTTTTGAATTTCCTTCTTTTTTTATACTAAGAATTTTACCTTTTCCATCAATATGCCCGAGTACCAGATGCCCATCAAGTCTGTCTAATAAACGCATTGATTGCTCCATATTTACTGTATCACCTTTCTTTAAAAGACCTAAATTTGTGAGTCTTAGAGTTTCTGGCATATATTCAAATGAAATATCTTTACCAACTTTTTTTATTGTCGAACAGACACCATTAATAGAAATACTTTCTCCTAATTTTATTTTTCCTAAATTATTAAAAATATCAACACAAAAACTGCCATTCATAGATTTTACTTTTTCTACTTTTGAAGTTTTTTTAATTATTCCTGAAAACATAAACTTAAATCTTTTTCTATTTGCTTGATAAGTTCTTTTTCTGTTTTAAAATGTTTATATTCTCTCAAAAATTTGTTTAATGTAAGACTCACCTCTTTTCCATAAGCATCTCCATTATACCCTATTAAATGGGCATCGACTTTATTATTGGGTCCTATCACAATACCGGCTCGGTACAGAACGTTATCCAAAAATGCTTCACCAGCATACACTCCAGCTGGTGGAAATTCTTTCATTTGTGTTTCTAAATTCACTGTCGGAAAACCAAGTTTTTTGCCATAGCCATCACCTTTAATTACCTTACCAGAAATTTTGTATTGCATTAAATTTTATTCAGAAAGTCTTTTATCAATTCGATTCATATCGCGAGGAAAAGCTGTTGCTTCTTTTACGTTTGATAATTCTAACATTCGCGCAGTGAATCGTTCTAGCCCAGTAGAAGAACCTCCATGCGAAGGCATTCCATATTTAAAAGTCTGCAAGTAATAGGAAAATTTTTCAGGATCCATTCTCCTTTCTTTGATACGTTCTACTAGAGATTCATAATTATGTATTCGTTGCGCTCCACTATTTATTTCTAATCCTCGAAAAAGCAAGTCAAAACCGCGAGAGTATGGCGCCTCAGATGGATCTTCGTACGTATAAAAGGCACGTTTAGCAGTTGGAAATCGTGTTATAAAAACAAAGTCTGAACCTTTTTCTTTTTTTGCCCATTCGCAAATATTACGTTCATGTTCTGGCTCCATATCAGGAACATGCTCTACACCGAGAATGTTATGCGCTTCTTTTAATGTAAGTATAGGAATTTCATTTGGCATAAGTGGTAAAGCAGTGTTGAATCGTGTAAATATATCGGCATATTTTTCACTTACTGTCTGCACTACATCATGAATAATTTTTTCTAACACCGCCATAGGCTCTCGCTCATTTTCAATAAACCCCATTTCAAAATCAATACACGTTGCTTCACTTAGGTGTCTAGTGGTTGCACTTTTCTCGGCTCTAAAAATTTTTGCAACAGTAAAAACACGCTCAAATGGACCAACCATAATTTGTTTATAGAATTGAGGGCTTGTAGCAAGAAAAGCGGTATGGTCTTTAAAATATTCCAATTTAAAAGCAGCCGCGCCCCCCTCAGCATCTCCTCCAACCAGTGCTGGAGCAATAAATTCTATAAAACCTTGTTGATGTAGAGAATTTCTATAAGCATCAAGGATTGTCGCTTGCATTTTAAAAATATCTTTGGATCGCTCTGTTCGAAGCTTTAATGGTAAATAATCTAAATACGTATCAAGATTAACTTCTGCATTAAGTTCAAATGGTAAATCTGTAGCCTGACTAATAACTTCAATCCCTATTACTTCAAGCTCAACGTCTCCATTTAATACCCCAGCTTTAATATTTTTCTCTGGACGCTTGTTTACAATACCAGTAATTTTTAAAACCCATTCAGAACGAATTGTTTTTGCTACTTCTATCGCTTCAATATGATTTGGTAAAGTAACGCATTGCACTTTACCTGTCATGTCCCGCATATCAAAAAAAACCATCTTGCCTTGATCGCGCCTAACATCTACCCATCCAGCAATGATAATCTCTTTCCCAATATGTTCTTTTAAATCTTTGATATATACTCTATTTTTCATAATTCAATTTCACAATAAGTATTTTATCATAAAATAAATAAAATAACAGCTAACTAAATATACTAGTTGACTTTTAAAAATCTTCGTGTAATATGGATACTAATGAAATCAAATATTAACAATGGTAGTTTCTTTTATTTTAGTTTCTGGACTAAGGGTTCCAGAGCTGATTTCTGCTATTGTTAAAATAATTCTCAAATTAAACGAACAATATTAGAAACGAGCCCTGGAACGGCTCGTTTCTTTTTTATATCTAAAAAAGAAAATAGTTCATCGAAAAATAAAAATCATCACAACAATCTAACTAAAAAGGGAGGGCAAAATCGTGAGAAAACAAGAAGAAGACAAAAAGGTAGTAGTCCCATTCAACCAAGGTCGTTTGTTAATTCTGTCCATGGAGGCAGCAAAAAACAACGACCAAAAAAAGATTGAAGAGATTCGAAAAGAAGCCGAATCTCTTGGCATCCAAATGAAGTTGTGATGATGATGTTGCATCAAACAGCCGTCTTGAACATCTCAAGACGGCTGTTTTACTTTTTTGTAAAATTTATATATTTACCCCGATTTTTTCTCGTACTTCGGACATTTTTTTTGAGGCGACAATTTTTGCTTTCTCTCCGCCCTTTTTCAAAATCTCCAGCACTTTTGGAATATCTTTAGCAAATTCTTTCCTCCTCTCTCGTAAAGGTGCTATAAATTTTTCCAAATCCTCTATCAACATTTCTTTAAGTTCTTTGTATTTGCCAGATTTTTCTGCGTAAATCTTTTTTAGTTCTTCTTCAGGTCGGAAAAGTTTATGAATTGCATAAACATTTTGAGGAATGCCACCACTGGAATCAGTCACAATGCTCATTACGCATTTTTTAATTTCTTCATATTCGGCAAAAAGCGGAATGGTGTTGTTGTAGCTCTTTGACATTTTTCTGCCATCCGTACCTAGAACTATCGCAACTTCTTTTAATATCATTGGTTCTGGTAATTTAAAAATCTGACTTCCTTCCCCATAAACATTATTAAATTTTTCTGCTATATCCCGAGCTATTTCTACATGTTGTTTTTGGTCGGCACCTACCGGTACTAAATCTGGACCATACATCAAAATATCCGCAGCCATTAGTACAGGATAATTAAAAGTGCCTACGTCAATTTCTTTATTCTTCGCTTCGGCATCCTTAAAAGCATGCGCACGCATTAAATATGGCATAGTAATAATTGTATCAAAAATCCAAGCAAGCTCAGTGTGCTCCGAAATATCGCTTTGTTTAAAAAATGTCACTTTTTTAGGATCAAGGCCAATTGCCAAATAATCAAGCAAGACATTTTTTATATTTTCCTTCATTTCTTTTGGATTTCGAAGAGAATGCAAAGCATGATAATCAGCTATAAAAACATAGCCGTCGTGTTCATTTTGCAGATCAACGAACTGCTTCATCGCCCCAAAATAATTGCCAATATGCGGTTTCCCTGAAGGCTGAACACCTGATAAAAATACCTTTTTTGACATATAAATATATTATCATACTTGTCCACATTTTAGTAACATCTTTGTTAACTTTTGAGCTTTGATAAAAATTCTACTATGCTAGAATAGCGGAATGGTAAGAATAATAAAAAATAATAATCTACGCATTCCACCTCAAAGCATTCCTTCCGAACAAGCGGTACTTGGCTCTATAATGCTACGCAAAGACGCTATGCATGAAGTGGAAGATATGATAACATCAGACTCTTTTTATGTTGAAAAACATAAAAAGATTTTTCAGGCAATGCTCGATTTATCGGTAAAAAATGAACCAATAGATATGCTCTCACTCTCTACAAAATTAAAAGAACAAAAGCTTCTTGAAGTAGTAGGTGGCAATCAGTATTTAGCTGAAATTGTAAATGTTGTTCCCTCTAGTACCAACATCAAACATTATGCTGATATTGTACAAAAAAAATACGTTCTTCGAAGTTTAATAGAAGCGGCAGATTATGTGTCTGAACTTGCTTTTGAAGAAGGCGACGATCATATGGATGATATTTTAGATATGGCGGAAAAGAAAATTTTTAACGTAGTATCATCTCCTAAGAATCAAAAATATATAAACTTAAAAGATGCTTTACCAGAAGCCTATGAGCGTTTAGAAAAATTACACGAAAATAAAGGAATGCTTCGTGGACTCGCAACTGGATTTAAAGATTTGGATACGGTGCTCTCTGGATTGCAAAAATCAGATTTGGTTATTCTAGCAGCCAGGCCAAGTATGGGTAAGACTACCCTCGCTTTAGACATAGCGCGCATGTCTGGAGTTTTGCATGAAAAATCTATTTTAATATTTTCCCTAGAAATGTCTTCTCAACAATTGGTGGATAGAATGCTCTCCGCTGAATCACGAGTTAATGCTTGGAATTTGCGTACTGGGCGTCTATCTTCTGACCGAGAATTTTCTCAATTGCGTGACTCCTTAGATAAATTAGCTAAAGCAAAAATTTATATTGATGATCAACCTGGAAATTCTATTGTTAAAATGAAGGCTCTTTCTCGCAGGCTAAAAGCAGAAAAAGGATTAGACCTCATCGTCGTAGATTATTTACAGCTAATGACTACTTCCAAAAATTACGATTCAATGGTTAACCAAGTTACAGAAATTTCAAGATCTCTAAAGAGTCTAGCCAAAGAATTAAATGTGCCAGTACTAGCACTCTCCCAGCTTAGTCGCGCCGTGGAATCTCGTGGGGGCAAGCCTCGCCTTTCTGACCTTCGTGATTCCGGCTCTATTGAACAAGATGCAGATGTCGTAATGTTTATTCACCGAGAAGATAAAGGAAAAGATGAATCAGAAAAAACAAACATTGCCGAAATTTTAATTGAAAAACACCGTAACGGTCCAACTGGAAAAGTTGAACTTTATTTTGATGAAAAAACCACCACATTCTTGAACCTTGAAAAAAGCAGTTTGAGTGAATTTGCTCCGTCAAAAATAGATGGAGAATTGGATGAATTCTAAAATATGGACATAATAGATAAATTAACTGAAGTTTTTAAAGAATTCCCTGGCATAGGAGAACGACAAGCAAAACGCTTTGTTTATTTTTTGATGTCCAAAAATCCTGCTTATGGTGAAAATTTAGCAGAGTTGATAAAAGATTTAAAAAAAGAAACAGCTCAATGTAAAGAATGTTTTAGGTTCTTTATTCTAAATAAAGAAAAAAGAAATTTGTGCGAAATTTGTGCCAATCCACACACCGATTCTTCTACATTAATGATAATAGAAAAAGATTCTGATTTAGAATCTATTAAAAAAAGTAGAGTTTATAATGGAAAATATTTTATTTTAGGTGGACTTGTACCAATCGTAGAAAAAACTACAAAGAGCCGAGTGCGAATTGAAGAATTAAAAGCAAAAATCGCAAAAGAAAAAGAATTAAAAGAAATCATCCTCGCCTTCTCTATCAGCCCTCAAGGTAACCACACTGATCAATATGTACGTGAGCAATTAAAAGATATTACTGAAAAATTAAATATAAAAATTTCTTCACTCGGCAAAGGCCTCTCCACCGGCACCGAACTAGAATATTCAGACAACGATACTCTTAAAAACGCCCTAAAGAATAGACAATAACCCCGTCACTCGCGAGCGACAGGGTTATTTATTTTATAGAAAGAATTTTTACTTTGAAAAATGACTGACGGTGGCCATTGCGACGCAAGTAGCGAGATTTCTGTTTGTATTTTATAACCATAATTTTTCGAGCACGGCCAATTTCCACAATTTCTGCCTCTACTTTTGCTCCTTTAATATATGGTGTGCCTATAGTAGTATCCTTGCCATCATCAACCAATAAAACATTGTCAAAAGATATTTTATCCCCTTTTTTGTACTCAACTCCTATTGTTTTTATTTTCTCAATAGAAACAAGGGTCCCTTTAGAGACCTTGTATTGTTTCCCACCTGTTTGTATAACTGCGAATTCCATAAATTACATATTATATGAAATTTCACAAAAAGGCAATACTTTGCTATAATCAGTTATATATGCAACCAAAAATTTTAGAAAAATATTTTTTCTTTGGATTCTTATTTATAACTTTAATTTTCACTTTTTTAATTTTTCGACCTTTCTGGATCGTACTGATACTCGGAGCTTCTTTTTCAATAATGCTTTATCCTATATATGAATGGCTCAATAAAAAACTTTCAACTAACTGGTTTTCTTCCCTTCTCACTTTATTCTTTTTTATCATAGTACTCTGTGTTCCACTTTTTGGTGTCGGATCAATCGTTTTTAATCAATCTCAAGATCTTTATCATTCTGTTGTAAATAATGGAAATATCTTTCCATTTATTACTTCTATTGGAGACAAAATTAATCAAATATTACCAAATGGCATATCTTTTGATATAAATGAAAAAATTTCAAGCCTTATTTCTTTTTTAACAAATAATATTGCAAATATATTTACTGCTACATTATCTGCTTTATTCTCATTTATATTATTACTTTTATCTATCTTTTATTTTTTAAAAGATGGAAAATGGTGGAAAAAAACAATAATTAAGTTAAGTCCACTCTCAGATGTTAATGATGAAAAAATAATTGAAAGACTTTTTCAAACAATAAATGGGGTAATGAAAGGAACTCTTCTTATTGCTATTATACAAGGTATTTTAATGAGTACAGGACTTACTATTTTTGGTGTACAAAATGCCGCAATATGGGGTGTAGTAGCCGCTATAACATCACTCATACCATCTGTTGGAACTGCAATAGTCTCTGTTCCAGCTATAATTTTTCTTTTTGCCACAAATCATATCATCCCAGCTATTGGTCTTACAATATGGTCAACAATAGTAGTAGGAACAATTGATAATTTCTTAACTCCATATGTAATTGGAAGTAAAATAAATATTCCTCCATTCTTAATCCTTTTTTCTGTATTAGGTGGTATCGCTCTTTTAGGACCTGTAGGTGTTTTAATTGGTCCACTCTCTGTAAGTCTCCTTTATGCCTTAACTGAAATATATCAAAAAGAATTTCAATAAATAATTAGCTTTTCAAAATGCCATTAAAGTTTTACAACACCTTAAATCGAGAAAAAGAAATTTTTACTCCGATAGATCCGCCTAATGTCGACTTTTATTCTTGCGGACCGACAGTTTACAATTATGCGCATATAGGAAATTATCGAGCATACATTTTCGCTGATATATTAAAACGGGTTTTGCTTTATGAAGGATATAAAATAAAACACATAATGAACCTAACAGACATCGATGATAAAACTATCCGTGAATCACAAAAGGAAGGAAAAACATTAAAAGAGTTTACAGAATTCTATACAGAAGAATTTTTTAAAGACATTAAAACTCTAAATATTTTAGAACCGACAAAATTTACAAAAGCTACTAACTATATTCTGGAAATGGTAGAAATTATTAAAAAACTCTTAGACAAAAAGCTAGCTTATAAAAGCGCAGACGGAAGTATATATTTTGATATTAAAAAATTTAAAAATTACGGAGCACTTTCACACATCATATTAGAAGAACAAAAAGAGAATGCTGGAGGCAGAATAAAAAAAGATGAATATGAAAAAGAAAACGCACAAGACTTCGCGCTTTGGAAAGCTTGGGATGCTCAAGATGGGAATGTTTTTTGGGAAACAGAATTGGGAAAAGGACGGCCTGGTTGGCATATTGAATGTTCCGCAATGTCTATGAAAAACTTAGGAGAACAAATAGATATTCATACAGGTGGAGTAGATAATATCTTTCCCCACCATGAAAATGAAATAGCTCAATCCGAAGGAGCAACAGGAAAACAATTTGTAAAATACTGGATGCATAATGAATGGGTACTGGTAGATCAGAAAAAGATGGCAAAATCTTTTAATAATTTTTATACTCTACGAGACCTAATAGCAAAAAATATAAATCCTTTAGCTTACAGATTTTGGCTTTTAATGGCTAATTATCGCACTAGGGTAAACTTCGTCTGGGAAGCCCTAGAAGGAGCAGAAACAGCCCTAAAACGCTTATATGGACTATATTTAGAGCTTGGAGACGAGATGGGAGAAATACATAAAGAATATCAAAATAAATTTAAAGAATACTTAGAAGATGACTTAGATACTCCAAGGGCATTATCTTTATTGTGGGATGTTATAAAAGATGAAAATATGTCTAATGGTGATAAAAAAGCGACCATTTTAGACTTTGATAAAGTACTCGGGCTTGGTTTTGAAAATTTAAAACATGAAATAATTCCAGCAAAAATTTTGAAACTAGCAAAAGAACGTGAAGCAACACGCAAAAATAAAGATTTCAAAAAATCCGACGAAATTCGAAAAGAAATTAATTCTCTAGGTTATGAAGTAAAAGACACAGCACAAGAACAAAAGATTTCTAAAATTTAATTCTTTCTGGAAAAATCTTTTTGTGGTAAATAGAAAATACTATCGCTAGATTTATTAATATATTATAAACACCGAAAGAGTAGATAGTAAAAATCCAATTTTTGATTATAAGTAAACCTAAGGTGTTGCTAAAAATACCTGCCAAATAAACAGTTGACGTTTCGGTTTCCGGAAACTTCCAAGATTTCGCAATTGTCGGAATAGCCGCCAGTCCGTCGCTTAATATAGCAAAAATAATTGCAATTCCTAAATTATGAGTTAACACATAAAGCACTAAAGCCATTAAGCTAAGTATTCCGCAAATTATATCCAGTTGATTTATTTTCCAAATAGAATTTTTTCTAAACAGAGAAACAATTATTACCAGCAATGGACCAAAACCTGCCATAAATACTGGCAGCACAGAAAGACCCGCCCCGGCTTTAAGTTGAAAAAATACGGCAATAAACGGAGCTAACGCCCAAAGTAACCAAGAAACTAGATTGGGTCTAGTATTGCCATAAAATATATTTTTAAAATAGAAAAAATATGCAATTAAGCTGACAAACACTCCGAGATAAATAATATTTTCTGGAATCATTTTATATCCCCTCTTTTTTTAGTTCTTCTATTGTTGCACGAGCTTGGCGGGAAAGCTTGGTTGGGAGTTTTATGTTGAGCTTAATTAAAAGATCTCCTCTTTTATTTTTAGACATGTTTCCTATGGGCACACCTTTGCCACGAACACGTAAAATTTCATTTATGGAAACACCTTCTGGAATTGTAACTTCAATCTCTCCATCTAAAGTTTGAATAGGATATTTAACTCCCAATAAAGCATCAGAGAGTTTTAAATTTAAATTCATCACTAAATCATTACCCTCACGCTTGAATACAGGATGCGGAGCCACATTTATTTTTATATAAAGATCCCCCGTAGTGCCTTTAGAAACTGCCTCACCATAACCTGTCATACGAATCATCTCGCCATCGCGTATCCCCGCAGGGATAGCAATAGAAACTTCTTCTTCGCGTCTTAATACTCCTTTGCCTTTACATTTATCACACATTTCGTGTGGTACTTCACCTACGCCTAAACAAACTTCACAAATTTTTGTACTAGCAATATTTCCAAAAATTGTTCTTTTTGACTCGCGAATTTTTCCTTGACCATTGCAATGTTTACAGTTTTCTATTTTGGAACCGATTTTTGCGCCAGAACCATTACAAGTGAGACAATTTGAAGTTTTAGTAATTAAAATTTTTCTATTTATACCAAAAATAGAATCTGAAAAAGAAATTTGTATTTCAGTAGATATATCCCTACCTCTTCGCACTTCTTGCCTTCCACCACCCATTCCACCACCAAAAAAATCACTAAAGATATCATTGAGATCAAACTCCGCAGAACCATTTTGGAAACCTCCAAATCCTTGAGAAAAGTCAAAACCCCCAAAACCACCTTGTCTTGGGTCGCCATAGCCTCCAGTGGAGGCACCTCCCATATTTTCGAAACCTGATCCATATTGATCATATTTTGAACGTTTTCCATCATCAGAAAGCACCTGGTAAGCTTCATTTGCTTGCTTAAATTTTACTTCATTGCCTCCTTTTTTATCGGGATGATATTTTTGCGCCAACTTATAAAAAGCCTTCTTGATTTCATCCTTAGAAGCACTTTTATTAACGCCTAAAATATTGTAATAGTCTTTATTCATAAGCTTATTTGACCATTATATCATAGGTTCAGCTTCTTGTGAAGCTTTATTTTTTTCTCTTTCTTTTCCCTCGGGCATAGCCTCACGGGCGAGTCTTTTAGCTCTTCCTTCAATAATTGCTTTTTCTTCTGCGCTTCTAATGATGGTAGCTTCTTCTTCAGCGATAAGTTTTGCCGCATCACCTTTTGGTATTGAATATTTTCTGCGAGATGATGCTATAACCTCCTCTCTGTATGATGGATGAGTCGGCGGAAGAACTCGTAATGTCTCAGCAGAAAATGGATCATAAGATTCACCATCAATGGTCATTTTTATATAAAATTCCCCAACCGCCAGATTAATCATATCTTTAACATCAAATAATGGCGCAAATTCGGGTTTCATTTTCACTGCATCTTCACCACCAATCCGAAAAGTAATAACACTCCCGCAATTACCTAGGACTGCTTGGTG
>JBBTYN010000004.1:84372-129972 GCA_038061755.1 Patescibacteria group bacterium
CAGACATCTTCAATGCGCTCTTTTGGTATATAGTCAAGTATTGCATTTATCTCGTCTCCATGCGGATCAATCAAACAAATACCATGCCCATAGGTAATATCTTGACGCATAAAAAGCTCAAGCAATTTGCTCTTGCCGACACCAGACTTCCCGACTATATAAAGATGCCTTCGTCTGTCTATCCTTTTTATTCCAAAAACAAATTTCTTTTCTTCTAGTGAAGCGACATAATTTGTCCGCCCAATGAAAGAAACATCTTCAGGGTTAACTTTCCCAAAAACAGGTAATTCTGGTGGTGGCGGTCCGTATTTTATTATTTGAACTCGATTCGGCTTGGGCATAAATTACTTATACTGTAACATAAATTTATAAGAAAATGGTTCAGTATATTTTTCCAGAATCTTTCTCTCATATAAATCCAATTTGTCATAACCTATGATGAAATTTTTTACAACATACCATTCTTCTCGTCCGCCTGGAATAATATCTTTAAATGATAAAATATTATCTACAATGTTTAACGCTCTTTCTTTAGAATTATTAGCGGCTTCAATTTTTCCAGAATCATGAAAAGAAAACAGTCGCCCAATTTCAGGATACAAATTTGCCATGTAAAAAAGTGAATTTTTTTCCATATTATTTCAAATCAATAAATTTATAAATAATTTCTGTAGCTTTTTTTATTACTTCTTCGTTATTTATATTCCTAGAACGATTGCCAAAATTAGGTTTTATATTTACCATTGAATCAAATTCCAAAACTCCGTTTTTATCTTCTTCAAAACGGATATTAAAACCCCATATATCTTCAAACTTAGAGCCAGTGCCAGTTAATAATTCAGAATCTTCAATATGATAATCACCGCCTAAAGCAACCCTACCGCTCTCTATGTCTACTGCGCCTTTTATCATTGTGCCATACCAAAAATCCGCCAATTCTTTAACTTCATCTATGCCAATTTTAGTGCTTAATATTCTTATTCTGGCATCCATTTTAGTATTTTAACATAAAATTTAATATACTTCTGCTGGTTGGTAAGAGGTAAGATTTATTCCAAAATTTTTCTTAAAATGTCTTCTGGAACTTCTGGTGTTTTAGATTTCTGAGATATGGGAGTAGCTGACTGACTAGCCTTTATCAAATCTTTTAATTTATTCATATCTTCTGAACTGGCAGCTCTATCTGCGTTTACTCGCTTTATTGGAACTTCATTTTTAATTTTATCTTTCAAAGAGTCAAGAGAAATTGTTTCTGGAATTGGCTTTGCTTCAACTACTTTATTTAAAATATTTTTTAATGCCGAAGTATCTCTATTTATCGGATGAATAGGCTTAGGCCTAACTGGAACTGGAACTTGTTTAGTAAAAATTTTTTTTATAGACTTAAATACACTAGGTTTACCCGCCACATAGGAGAGCCTGTTTGTCGAAGTAAAATCTTTTTCTCCTCTTTCTTGATATCTATGCTCTTCTTCTATATTTCCATTTTTTTGTTTAAATTCTATACCTAAATCAGCTAATGGTTTATAAAACTTAGATTCATCATATTTAATTTGATCCTGTCCTTTTTTTTCTATTTTTACTTCCCCAGATTTTATTTTTGCAATACATTCTTTACAATAAACTGCTCGTCCCGGCTCTGGCTTAAATGGTACAGTCGCTTCTTTTTTACAAAGAGAACAAATAACCGGAAATTTTTCCATACTTCCACTGCCAGTGTCCGTTTCATTGCCAAGGGACATTCCACTCCAGTTATTAATCTCCCGTTCCACCACTTCTTTTGATTTACAATAAAGTTCACGAGAAGATTTTATTACTTCTTCTTCTACTTTCTTATCACCTGACTTTACCATTGGAGGTAAGGTCTTAGCGGAAAATGGACGGGACGTTACGCCATCGATCATTAACTTTAAATAAATTTTATAGTTCGGCAAATTTACAATATCAGAAGGAGTAAATTCTGGGTCAAATTCTTTTTCTAAAAAGTCTGCATCGTCAGAACCAACTCTAAAAACTATCATTGTACCAACGTTGCCAAAGACCGCATCCCGAACGGCCGAGCTTTTATCCGCCACTAGCTGAGCAGTGTATTGGTGAGCCACCGTCAGATTCAGTCTGTACTTTCTAGCTTCAGACAAAATACCGGCAAAAGCATCAGTTACAAAGTTTTGAAATTCATCCACATAAAGATAAAAGTCCTTGCGATGGTCTTCAGGAATACGCACGCGTTCCATAGCAGCCAGTTGAATTTTGGTAATAATCATCCCTCCCAAGAGTCCAGAATTATCTTCCCCAATACGTCCCTTAGAAACATTCACGAGAAAAATTTTCCCATCGTTCATAATATCAAAAATATTGATGGTACTCTTAGATTGACCAACGACATTGCGAATAATAGAAGTAGAAAGAAATTGTCCGACTTTATTTTGGATCGGGGCAATCGCTTCATTGCGAAATTTATCCTGCCAAGCTTCATACTCATGTACCCAGAAAGCTTTTATCACGGGATCTTTTAAATTGGTAATTATTTTCTGACGATAATCTTTATCTACAAGCATTCTAGGAATTCCTAGGAGCGTCGTCCCTGGAGTATCCAGTAAGGCTAAAATACAATTATTTAAAATATATTCCATTCGTGCGCTCCAAGCATTCGCCCAGATTTTGGTAAAAATACCCATCAATCCAGACGCCACTAAATGTTTATATTGTGGGTCAATCAATTCTAAAACATTAAAACCGATATGATAATCCGCATCCGCTGGATTAAAATAAACTACATCTTTCATTCGGTGGGACGGAATAGCTGAAAGAACTGCTTCGACAAGTTCTCCGTGCGGGTCAACGACACAAACCCCTTCGCCGTTTTGAATATTCTGAAAAATCATATTGAACATCAAAACCGATTTACCAGTACCAGATTTTCCGAGAATATAAACATGCTGACGCCTGTCTTTGCGCTTAATGCCAAAAAGCTGATTTTTATCGCGAAAAGTCGTCAACCCTAGGTAAGTAACGTCTTTATTTATAGGTATTTCTGGGAGTTCAATGTGGGTCATATAGATATTTTATAACAAAACAGCTCTTTTTGCTAATTTTTACTTGACTTTTTTCTAACACTATAATATACTTATTGAGTAAATGCTTTCCTTGTCGAAAGCTCCGAGAAACCCCCGCAAGGGGGTTTCGTTTTTTATATAATCTTTCCTAGTTTTATTTTTATTTCATTTAATTCTCCATTTTCTATTTTCCCCATAAGTCGCAATATCCTTTTTGCATCAAAAAGTCTAACTTGCGACAAAATTACAGTTGAACCTGGAAAAGAAATCAATTTGTGATAATATTTACCTTCCTTGTTTTCATTAGATGTTAAAGGAACTCCTAAAAATATATTATTGTTGAATTTTCTAACTATTAAAATAGGCCGCTCAAAACTAGAATGCTTGCCATCCTCTTCGTCTCCAATATTTTTACCAATAGAAGCAAGCCAAATATCTCCTTTATGAAAATAAACTCGTCCTCCGTTTGAAAGTTCTTTTTTCTTGATATTCCAATTATCAAAATCCTGATTCATAATCATACGCATTTGCAATTTCGTTCCGCTTCTCCGCACTTCTGGCATTTTACCTGCATCATTGATTTTTCTGCACATTTGTTAAAATGCAAGGGGTAAAAAAAAACGGCAGTGTATCCGCATTTGGGACATTTGAATCCATCTCCATCTCCGTGACAAACGCCGCAATGTTTTGAAGATAAATGTGTTGCTGGGTTATAAATCATATTTATATTTTAAACTTTACCGTTGGTAAAAGCAACAGTTTTCGCAAGAACGGTTCTTGCGAATTAACCAAACATTAGCCAAACCAAAAAGCCCTTTTATAATGCTTTTTGGTCACTAGAAGATATCCTCTCGTTTCTTTTTCTTTCCTCTACACCATCAAGAATTTTCTCTATATCTTTGAATTTTTGATTATCTATGATTTTATCTCCTAATTCGCAAGTTTCTTTTAACTCTTTTTCAAATTCAGAGATAGATATTTGAAGAACTAACTCATGGAGAACATTATTTCTTTTTTCTCTATATTTATGAAGAGTTTTTTTTGGTTATCATCTATAAGATCACTTTTAAACAGAAAATCTATTAATTCATTTAAACCGAATCTTCTAACTCTTTTTCTTAACTCGACAATCATTTTGGCTTCCTTGGCACCCTTCTGTCTGACATCTTCCCAATATTTATAATCTGCAAAGATTTTTAGTAATCCTTCAATGTAAGCACTTTGCACTAAAAAAGCTTCAAGATATTGTTTCTTTAGATAAGATCCTTTAATATGATCAACTAATTCTATCCTTCTCATAAACTTAAAATTTATATTCTAACAAAAATTATTCTTGTTAATTAATTTATTGAGTTTGTTTTGTAAGGGGTAATTTCTCTAATATTTCGTGAACAAGTCCAAGATCTTTTGCTTTTTCAGCACTTAATATTGTACTTTTCTGTAATAGTTTATTAATTTCCTTTTCCTTTTGACCAGTTTCTTTCGAGAGAATACCAATATGTCTTTTTAATAAATCCTGGAATATAGCTAAGGATTCTTCATGATTATGCAGTGTTGTTGTTTGAGCTCCAGTTGTAAATGTTCCTTCGTGTAAAAAGAATCGACAGCCTTTTATGGCTATTCTTTTACTGCCAGCAGAATAGATAATATTTGCAGCAGAATCAATTTGACTAAAAGCAATTGTCTCAACTTCGATTGAAAGTGCTTTTAAGTATGAATATATTCTGATAGCAGAATCAACATCACCACCGGGAGATGATATAAGTATTTTTAGTTTTTTTATATTAGAACCATAAATCTGACCATTGACATAAATAATAAGATTATTAGCAGTATTAACATCAATTCCTCCCGTTATTGTGTACCATTGTTCTTCCATGTTTTTTAATTATTATTTTAATTTATATACTTATGCTTTTGGCTCTTCCCCTTCAGGACCTTTTTCTTTAAATTCCGCATCTTTGACTTCCGGATTTTGCTCTTCGGGAGTTTTTGGAGATTGAGGAGTTGCGCCGGCTTTCGCCATGGCTTCGCCTATTTTAGACATTTCGGCCGAAAGTTCTTCGGTTGCTTTCTTGATTGCTTCTCCGTCCGTGCCGTCTTTCACGCCTCGCAAGGCAGTTATTTTTGCATTTACTTCATCTTTTAATTCTGCTGGAATTTTTGCTTCATTATCTTTTAACGCTTTCTCCGCCGTGTAAATAATCATCTCGGCAGTATTTTTCACTTCAGCATTCTCTTTTTTCTTTTTATCTTCTTCAGCATGAAGCTCAGCATCAGCTTGCATTTTTTTAATATCTTCGTCTTTAAGTCCAGAGCTTGCTTCAATTTTTATAGATTGAGTTTTTCCTGAAGCTTTATCTTTTGCAGAAACATTTAAAATTCCATTTACATCCACATCAAAGGCAACTTCAATCTGTGGCATTCCACGAGGTGCCGGTGGAACTCCGTCTAAAATAAATCGGCCGAGAGATTTGTTGTCGGACGCCATTGGACGCTCTCCCTGCACAATGTGTATTTCTACCGAAGTCTGATTGTCAGCAGCGGTAGAAAATACTTGAGACTTAGAAGACGGGATAGTAGTATTTCTTTCAATTAATTTTGTAGCTACTCCGCCCAATGTCTCAATACCTAAAGATAAAGGTATCACATCAAGAAGCAAGACATCACGAACATCACCCTGTAACACACCTGCTTGGACGGCTGCGCCAAGCGCTACGACTTCGTCAGGATTAATGGACATATTAGGAACTTTACCAAAAAGAGTTTGCACCGCAGAGACTATTGCTGGCATTCTTGTTTGACCACCTACCATAATAATTTCATTTATTTCGTTCATCTTAAATGGTGAAGCAGAAAGAGCCCTCTTAGTAATTTCAATAGAACTGTCTATGTATTCTTTAGCTAAAGATTCCAACATCACCCGAGACATTTTCATCAATAAATGCTTTGGTCCAGAGCTATCTGAAGTTATAAATGGTATGTTGATTTCCGTTTCAATGGTAGTAGAAAGTTCATGCTTAGCTTTTTCTGCTGCTTCTTTTAATCTCTGATGCGCTAGAGGATCTTTTATCACATCAATCCCAGACTCCTTTTTATACTCTTCAGCGATCCAATAAATTATTTTTCTATCAATATCACCTCCACCCATATGACTGTCTCCATCTGTGGATTTGACTTCTATCACATCATCGCCGATTTCCAGCACAGACACATCAAAAGTTCCTCCGCCAAAATCGTAAACAACAATCTTTTCATTTTTCTTTTTATTAAATCCGTAAGCAAGCGCTGCGGCTGTTGGTTCGTTAATAATGCGCTTCACATCAAGTCCAGCAATTGCTCCAGCATCTTTTGTAGCCTTTCTTTGCGCATCATTGAAATAGGCCGGTACGGTTATTATCGCTTCCGTAATTTTTTCTCCCAGCTTCGCTTCAACATCAGATTTTATTTTTTGTAAAACCATTGCAGAAATTTCTTCCGGTCGATAAAATTTATCTGACATTTTTATTTTTACTCCGCCTCCATCTCCTGCTTCAATTTTAAATGCCGCCGTCTCACGATCTTTTTGCACTTCTGGGTCATCAAATCTGTGCCCCATATAGCGCTTGATTTCAGCAATTGTATTTTCTGGATTTGTAACCGCTTGTCTTTTTGCTAGAAGACCAACAATCCTATCTCCGTTTTTTGCAGTAGCAACAACAGAAGGCGTCGTACGATTGCCTTCCACATTCTCAATAATCTTCGGTGCGCCTCCTTCGATAACAGCGACTGCCGAATTCGTTGTACCCAAATCTATACCTATTATTTTACTCATACGTTATAAGGTTAAATTAATAATTAACATTTATTTTGCGACCACTAATAATTTGTATAAATAGAGTATATATGATAGGATATGTGTATGTCAAGTTATTCAAAAAAGATACTTAAAAAACTAGCTGAAAAGCCAGCAATTTCTGTAAAAGATCTGAAAGAAAATGATATTAAAACCACTTATGCAATTTCTCGTGCTTTAAAAAACTTAGTGGAAAGCAAGTATGCAAAAATTCATGAATCAGGAAGACAAGATTACGTAAAAATTACTCCCCTTGGAAAAAATAAATTAAACACACTACTATTAGAGAATGAAGGTGCGCTAGTTCCACAAAATTGGGATGGATTTTGGAGAATTATCCTGCTGGACCTGCCAGAAAACAGAAAGAGTGAACGTGAGTCTCTGCGCTATCTTTTAAAAAAAGCTGGTTTTGTTTGCCTAAAAAATTCCGCCTGGATTTCCCCTTACCCTTTTGAACATTTATTTACAAATATAAAAAAAGATTTAGGACTTACAACAGAAATGATGATAATCGTCACCCAATTTTTAGACGAAGAAACAAAAAAAGTTTTATTTGAAACTTTCGGAAAATAAAATTAATTTTATTTTTCTACTTCTTTGTATTCATACACATTTACCCTAGCTGGACGCATCACGCGTTCGCCGAGTTTGTAACCTTTTTGAATTACATTCGCAACGGTATGGTCCTGTTCTTTTTTATCTGTTTCTACGACATCAATAGACTGATGTATGTTTGGATCAAAACTCTCCCCCACTTCACCTATTGCTTTGACCCCATATTCCTCAAAAATACCATTCATTTGGGAATAAATATATTCTACACCCTTACGCCAATTTTCATCTACTTTCTCCCAGGCCTCTTTGTTGACAAAAGCCAGATTAAAACTGTCTATCACGGACAGAAAACGGATTAAAATCCGCTCCCGCATCACTTCCGAGAAATTAACCTGTCTTTCATTTTCTTGTTTTTTGTAATTAATAAAATCCGCCCGCTCTTTCTGCCATCCAGTCAAATATTCTTCTTTTTCTTTTTGACATACTTTCAATTCCGCCCTGAATTTCTTCAGAGTTTTCTTTAAATCTTCTTCCCCATCTTCATTAAATTCAAATTCAAGAATTTCAGCTTCATTTTCAGGTGGAGTTTCTTTCTTTTCTTCTTCATCGCTCATAGTTTTATTTTAGCACAAATTATCTCTTACTCCATTGAGGTGCCTTTCTAGCTTTCTTCAATCCGAATTTTCTTCGTTCTTTTGCCCTAGGATCACGCTTTAGAAAACCTAATTTTTTCAAATTTCCACGTAAAGTAATATCTGATTTAATAAGAGCTCTAGCTAACCCATGACGAATTGCCTCTGATTGAGAATGAATTCCGCCGCCAGAAACATGCGCTTCTACACCCCATTTTACATTTGATTTAGCTCCACCAGTTGATATTCCTTTTATCATAGGGTCTAAAATTAAACGACGCTGATCTTCTGTTTTAAAATATTCTTTAGCATCTTTGCCATTCACAGTAAAATGAGCTTTAGTCTCCTCTGTGATACGCACTCTAGCGGTAGAAGTTTTACGTCTTCCTACAGCTTCAATATATTGTTGTTTTATTTTTTTAATTGATATTTTTTCTGCCATAAAATTAATCTTCAATTGTTAAATTTTTCATCATAACTCTTCGTAATTTATTATCAGGAAGCATTTGAAATGTTGCAAGCTTAATTAATTCTTTCAATCCTTTTTTCTCTGCTGTTTCTGTGCCTTTTAAAATGCGAAGCCCCCCGGGAATACCAGAATATCTAGTGTGATAAATTTCAGCTAATTTCTTTGTGGTAATAAGAAGCTTACTTGCATTGATTACTTTTACTGGAAAACCCGAATAAACATTACGCTCAAAGGTTGCCTTAGTTTTACCCATCAAAGACATCGCCACTTCGCTGGCAACCCTTCCTAAGGTTCTGCCATTTGCGTCTATTGTTTTGATTTCTGTTTTTTTCATGATGTTTTTATTATTAAACAAATTCTATTATTGCCATCTTGGCGCCATCTGACTTTCTAGCTCCTAATTTTAAAACTCTCGTATAACCACCTTTTTTATCAGCATATTTAGGAGCAATAACATCAAAAAGTTTTTTAACTTCAGAACTACGGTTTGAAAGCTTTGCAATTATAAGTCTGCGCGTAGCCAAACTACCACCCTTTGCGCGAGTTACAAGCTTCTCCATAAAAGGTCGCAATTCCTTTGCCTTCGGTTCGGTTGTTTTTATTTTTTCTCGCATGATCAAATTAAGCGCTAAAGAATTTAAAAGTGCTTTCTTTTGTGTTTTATCTCTACCAAATTTTCTTATATTGTTGTGGTGTCGCATACAATTAGTGGCGTTAAGCTCGTAGTTATTCTTTTAAGTTCAAACCAAATTTATTTAAAACTTTTTTAATCTCTGAAATACCTTTTTCTCCGATACCCTCAATCTCAAGTAAATCTTCTCTTTTCTTTCGAGCAAGCCCTCCAAGTGTTCGAATATTTGCAGAAGTAAGCGCATTTAATGTTCTTGTAGAAAGATCCAAGCTATCTGTACGAGTCTTTAAAACATCAGCAAAATCACCTCCTTTTTTATCTTCTGTTTCACCCCTATCTTCTTCTTTAGAAACCTTTTTACTAATTTTAACTTCCTCTTCTGGCTCTTTAAAATCAATAATTGCTTTTAATTGATTTATCATAATTTCAATAGAAGATGAAAGAGCTTCACGAGCAGAAAGTGTGCCATCTGTCTCGATTGAAATTCTTAAACGATTATGGTTTGTTTTATCTCCGACACGCATATTTTCAACTTCATAAGCAACTCTACGAATTGGGGAAAAAATTGCATCAACAGCAATAGTGCCAACATCCACTTTTTCTTTTTGGAAAACTTCTTTTGAAATGAAACCTAGCCCTTTTTCGATTTTCATTTCTATATTCAAATTTACCTTGCCAGTAACTTCAACAATATGAAGTTCAGGATTTAAAATTTCTACTTGTCCGCCAGTTTTTATATCTCCCGCCAAGACATCCTTAGGTCCTTTTATAGAAAGTGTAACCATTTGAGGTTCATCGGAAATCATTTTAAAACGAGCTTTTTTCAAATTTAAAATCATTACAATAACATCTTCTTTAATTCCATCCATTGTCTGAAATTCATGACTTACTCCATCTATTTTAATAGAAGTAATGCTAGCGCCAGGAAGAGAAGAAAGGATTATCCTTCTTAAACTATTTCCAAGAGTATGGCCATATCCAGGATACAGACCATCTATTTCAAATACTCCTTTGTTGCCCTCCTCTAAAACAACACGAGGTTTTGAAGGCATAATAATTTTATATTCAGGCATAATAATTTTTTAATTAATTTGTAATAATACTTGTCCGCTTCTAGCGGAATAATTTAACGACTGTAAAATTCAAGAACGGCATTAATATTAAGAAATGTTTCAATATTTTTTGGCTTGGCTAAAATGCGTCCTTCCATATTATTTAAATCAAAACTAACCCAAGTTGGAGCTGTGTAATCTTTTAATCTATCTGTAAGATTTTCAAAAATTTTCTTTACCTTACTTCCTTCACGAATCTTTATAACATCTCCAATCTTTACTTCATAAGAAGGAACAGTTACTCGGTAATTATTTACAATAAAATGCCCATGAGAAACCATTTGTCTAGTAGCGCGACGAGAAGCGCCGAGACCCATTCGGTAGATTACATTATCAAGACGAGATTCAAGTCCTTCGTAAAGCTTTTCTGCTGTTCCAGCACCTTTAGTGCCAGAAACTTTTTTAACATAATTAGAAAGTTGACGTTCTGATATTCCATACGAAAAACGTATCTTTTGCTTTTCGATAAGCTGCATTCCATACTCTGTAGGAGCTTTTGGACGTTTTCCTCCAGGTAAAGATTTTACGGAAACAGCTGAAAATTTGGCAGTTTGACATTTATCATAAACTCCAGGACCAAGTCTTCTACAAATTTTAAATTTTGGTTTTGATATCATAAATTTTTTATACTCGTCTTGGCTTCTTAGCTTTTGGTCCATTATGAGGAACTGGTGTAGCATCTAGAACAGAAGTAATTTCTATCCCATGAGCCATAAAAGCTCTAACCGCTGGTTCACGTCCAGATCCAACCCCTAAAATAACCACATCGGCATCTTTTACACCAAGAGCTTCTGCTTTACCACCAATAATATCTCCTACCTTGGAAGCCGCAAATGGAGTTCCTTTTTTTGCCCCCCTAAAACCCAAACTGCCAGCACTTGACCAAAATAACGAATTGCCTAATTTATCTGAAAAAACAACCTTAGTGTTATTAAAAGTAGCTTCAATATGTAAAATTCCAGAATTAATTTTCTTTTTTGGTGTTTTTCCTGCCTGTCCGGTAGGCAGAGATGGAACTTTTTTTACTTCTTCTATTCCAGCTTCTTCTTTTTTCACTTTTTTTGTTATTTTATCTTTTACCATTTTTTTATTTTAATAAACTACAAACTGTTAACCTTAAGTCTTACTTTCTTTTCTCTTGCCTGACGCCATTGTTTTTCTAACATTACCTCTAACTGTTCGAGAGTTTGTTTTAGTACGCTGTCCACGAACGGGCAATCTTTTTATGTGACGTATTCCTCGATAACTTTTTATATCTTTTAATCTTTTTATATTTGCAGCTGTTTCTCTTTTTAAATTTCCTTCAATTGATATCTTTTCCACAATGGAACGAATGCTATTCTCTTCATCTAAAGTCAAATCTTTAGCCTTTTTACCATGATCAATATTAACTTGATCCAAAATTTTACGAGCAGAAGAAATACCAATACCATAGAGACAAGTCAAACCAATCTCAAGTCTTTTTTCATTTGGCACTGTGATTCCTAATATTCTCATAAATTATTGTTTTTGTTTATGTTTAGGGTTAGAACAAATAATCCTCAAATGTCTGGCTCTTTTAACCATTTTACAATTAGCACAATTTTTTTTTACTGCTGATTTTATTTTCATAACAAGATAAAAGAAAAACAAGGAAAATACCCTTATTTTTCAATACTATAACTTTTTAAAATCTATAATTAATATAATACACTATTCTTTAAAAAATTACAACCTATTACAATCTTTTGATTATTCTACCTTTTCCACCATAAGAATCAAGCACTATCTCAACTGAATCTCCAATCAAAACTTTAATTCTATGCATTCGCATTTTTCCTCCTAAATATGCTAAAATTTCTTTCTCTCCTTCTGTTTTATCTTCCATCTTTACTCTAAATAAAGTAGAGGGCAAAGCCTCAGTGACGACTCCTCTCCCTGTTACTATTTTTTCTTTTCTTGGATCACTCATGAATATATTGTATATTATAGTAAAATTAAAGACTATAGTCAAGACAATAAATAATTTTATTTCGCATAATCCGTTGTTACTTTTATGTTTTTAATTTTACTAGGAAGAAATTGTATCCATGGAGGATTTAATTTTACAAGAACAGAATCAATATTTGGATACTGTGATAAAATTTGACTAGAATCTTTTTTTGGTTTATTTAACAAATCAACAGTGAATTTATCTACGTCAAGTTTCCAAACAATTTTTACAGGTCCTGATAAATTAAAATTTATATTTTTCACACTATCAAATAAAATACTTTCTTTACCAAAAAGAGAAAAAGTTAAATCTTTGATGTTTGGTATAAAAAGTTCACTATTGTCATTATTTTCAATACTGTCTTTTACAATTTTTTGAGTCAGTTTCTGCTCATCAAAAATGATACCATATAAAGTGCCTGGAAGGGTTAAAACTACCGATCCATCAGTGGATATCGGGCCAACCGTAAGATTATCAGTTTTCAAGAATAAAGCATCTTTGTATAATAAAAATCCTGAAATTTGATTAGAAATTTCATTAAAAAGCTTATTTTCTAAAATTGTTTTTAACTCTTTTCCTGTTTCTATTTTTTGTAAGTCACTAACTTGGCGAGCTTTGCCAATAATCCCACCAGTTATATCTCCCATTGATCTACCATAAAATTTTTCATATTTAGTCGTTCCCTTAAAACCAGATATTTTAAAATCAAGCGGAGTACTATTATAGTCTGCTCCTTCTTTTTCTGCATAAATATCAACACTGACTTGTCCAGGAGTATCATTCTTGCTCATGCCTGGAATTACAATCTTTGTTTTTGTTTTGTAAATTTTACCATTTGATCCATCTAAACGTGTATCCACTAAAAGTGTTTGAGGAGATGAACTAAATTTATTATAAAGAATAATCGTACCTTTCGCTTTTTCATTAAAATCTTTTTCTTCCAAATTGATTGTTTTAGACGCATCTCCAGAGATATGGGTAAGTTCAAAAGATAAAATGTCAGTATTTAAATCAAGACCAGCGGACAAATTTTTATTCAAAACAATATCTTTTGTTTTTAAAACAACCGAAACTTCCGCCCTAGAAAATAAAAATGAAAATGCAAAAAAACAAAACACCATAGATACTAATGCCACAAACCAAAGCATATATCGATATTTATTTTTAGAATACTTAATTTCCGCATCAGCTAAATACTCCATTTTTATTGGTTCTTTTTTGGGGATATACTTTTTATTATTTTTCACCCTGACCATGTCTTCTAAGAGATGCTTGGACATAATTATATTGAAATTAAGAAACGATTAATATAAATAGAATCAATAATTAGGAAAGGTTCACAAAATACATTTTCTTTAAACACTGCAATTCCACGAAAAAGCTCTGATTTTAAAAAAATAATTTCAAATTTTGATTCTGTTAAAATATATTGGCTAAATTGTTCATTTTTAATTGTTTCAGAAAAAAAATCTACTAAATCTTTATCGAGAACAATATAAATTGTTGATGGAATAGAAATATCATTTGATAAACTAGCTAAAGAATCTTGAAATTTTTTTAGCCATTCTATTCTTAATTTATTTAAAATTAATGTGAGTTTTTCAACTATAGATTCTTCTGAATGTCCATCTTTAAAAAGAGAAATAAAAGAATCAGCTTCACTCAAAGTACAACCTAAATCAAGAGCAACTCCACGTGTGAAAAAATTACGGCCAAGAGGAAAAGATGTCGACTCTCGTAAGGTATTCTTCTTTACCATAGAAATATCCGTTATTTCTCCACCAATATCTAATAAAAGAAAATTCTCTTGTTTTAAATACAAATCACGCGCTATTGTAAAAAAAGACAAAACAAAAGAAGAAAATTCTATGTGTTTTAAATGAAAATATTTACCTATTGTCTCCTCAATTTTTTTTAATACTTGTTCTCCACTAATAGAAATAAAAAGGTGCATCTTTAATTCTTTAGTTTTTTTATTTAAAGATTCAAGTGTTTCATAACCATTTAACATTATTTTAATATTTTTAAGTTCAATCATACGAACTCTATTATCAGAATTGCTATATTTTAAGGCATGTTCTTCTTTAAAAAATTTTATTTCTTTTTTTATTAATTCATCAGCCAATTTTTCAGTAAACACAAAAGGAGTATTTTTTTTAAAATTAATTATTCTCGTTTGGGAAACACACCAAGGCGAAGCTAGCACGCAAAAAATCTTGGATGGCGCCCCCAAACCTGCCTTATAAATTTTTTCAACAACAATTTCTAGCGATTTTATTGTTGATAGTAAAAAATTATCAATATCAATCTTTTCTTCTATTTTTAGAAACTCCTGAACAGAAAAAATTATTTTAGGAATTCCAGAACTTTGCGCCTCAAAAAGCGCTCCGTCCACAGAAGAAGACCCAATATTAAAAACTAGCACTAATTCATTCTTCGTTTTATTGTTCGAAAAAATACTCATACAGCAATTATAACAATAAATTAGAAATATAAACAAGTTCATTACGGTATGTTGACTTTTATTTTGATTAGTAATATACCTATATATAGAAGTATAAATAGTATTTTGTTCTAAATTTAATAAAAAGGAGAAATGGACATGATGACCATCGGAGAAGCAAATGATTTGCTAACCCCGTATCTTCAACACCCTGATTTTAAGAAACTCGAAAGTAAAACCCCAATGCTTCAGGAGCTAACAACAAAAATCCAAGAGGAAATCAAAAAAATCGACATGAATCATCATCTATTTGGTCAGTATTTTGTCAGGATTAATGAGCAAACAGAACAACTATTTCGCGAATTTGCTACAATCTGTAAACAAAGTCTGAAATAAAATTAAATAGGTCACGTAGCCATCTCGATAGTCATGGATAACACCATGGCTATTTCTTTCCAAAAAAACAAGGGTTACCCTTGTAAAGACAACCAATCAAACAACTCTCTTTTGTGATCAATGGGAGTTTTAAAATACAAAGGAAATACATTTGTATTTATTATTTTTCTTCTTAATCCAACCTCTGTTATTAAATATTCTTGCAAACTAGAATATTTATATTCAAATACAAATTTCAATAAATCTTTAGCGAGTTTTGTAGGATTTTTTTTCCAATTTTTATCAATTAACTTAGCAGGATTAAGATGGATATATGCGTATAAATATTTAAAATATCGATCATTGTCCATATGAGACGACTTAAAAGTACTTTCATAAAGTCTTCCCGTACGTTTATATTTTAAATTAAAATACATAGAGTACGCAGTTAAAAGTTTGAGCATATAAGTCGAAATTCCTTTTTCAATTTTTTCGTACGCTAAAATATGAATATGGTTAGGCATAAAACAATAAGCACCTATGTCAACAATAGTTTCTCCTCTATCAAAATTTTCTTCTAAACTTTTCATTCTTATGGGCTTTTTTGTGTTACATATATACATTAAAAAAAGAAAATATTCATAATCATACTTATCCACAAAAAGTATTCGTTTCTCTATGCCTCGAGTATATAAATGATAATATTCCCCCATTACAAAAGATATTTTTCTAGTAGCCATAATTAAAGTATATTTCAAAAATCCAAAAATAACAAGGGTAACCCTTGTTATTTATCTAAGCACAGCTTTAATGCGTCTAATTCCTTGCGCTACCGCTTCTTCTTTTTGAATCTTAAAAAAACCAAGTTCGCTGGTATTCTTCACATGGGGACCACCACAGAATTCTTTGGATACGAAATTGCCTTTCTTATCTTCTATAAAATAGACAGATACAATTTCTGGATATTTGGCTCCAAATTCCATCTCAGCGCCAAACTTTTCAGCTTCCATAAGTGGCATTTCACGATAGACTACATTCAGATTTCCTTTAATTTTATCATTTACCCAATCTTCCACTTTTTTCTTTTCTTCGTCAGCCAGCTTGTGATCACAAAGAAAATCCATACGTAAACGATCTTCGGTAATATTACTTCCCTTCTGTTTTATTTTTTTATCCACAACAGCCTGAAGTCCAGCCAAAAGCAAATGATGCGCAGTGTGCAGTCTAATTGTCTTTTCACTATGATTTGCCAGTCCACCCTTGAACATACCGGTGGAAGAAGTTTGTGATAATTTTTGATGCTCTGCCATTTTTTTATTGAAACTTTCAATATCAATAGAAATTCCTTTTTCTTTGGCCAGTTCTAGTGTGAGTTCAATTGGGAAACCGTAAGTGGTTGCCAGAACGAATGGATCGATTCCTTTTTTAAATTCTTTTAAACCTTTATTCAAAGTTTCTCTAAATTTACTTTCTTCTTTTCCAATTTCTCCCTTGTCATCAAGAATGTAGACTCCTTCATAAATCTTTTTTATTTTTTCAATTTTTTCTTTTAGTGATTCTTTTGAAAACCTAATTGCCCTGCGAATAAGTCTTCTCAAAACATATCCGCGACCTGTATTTGATGGGATAACCCCGTCTGAAACTAGAAATAACGCTGTTCTTGTATGATCAATTACTATTCTTTCTTCACGTGTTTTTTCTCCATTAAATAAATCTGTTTCGTAGTTATTTTTTTTGTTTTGTATAATTGAAATTAAGCGCTCAAATCCCATTCCTGTATCAATACCCAGTATTGGAAGTTTTGAAAGTTTTGCTTCTCCTTTATCTAATTTTTCTCGGGAACCATCACAAAAATATTCATTAAAAACTATATTCCAAATCTCAACATCTTTACCACTTGCATTCTTGCAATATATTTCAGTAGTTGGCCCACATGGACCAAAATCACCTGTGGGACCCCAAAATACATCCGCTCCATCTTCTTTTGTGTCTTTCATCCCAAGTTCTTTCCAAATGGCTTTGGATTCTTCGTCTTTTGGCACTACTCCTTCACCCTTATAAAAAGTTACGTAGGAAATTTTCAAACCAAGTTCTTTGGTAATAAATTCATGAGCGTACTCTATGGCTTCTTTTTTTCCATATCCTCCAAAACTAAAATTACCCAGCATTTCAAGAAAAGTGTGATGAGTATCGTCCCCTACTTCATCTATATCAGATGTGCGAACGCATTTTTGTACGGTTACAATATTCCTAGTCCCAAAATCTTGATCAGCACTTTCAGGATTAGTATAGTACGGCTTGAATTGCTGCATACCGGCAGTCGTAAAAAGCACCGAAGGGTCATTTTCTGGCACAAGTGAAGCCGAAGGAATTATTTTATGTCCTCGATTTTCAAAAAATTTTAGAAACTTTAATCTAATCTCATCTGATTGCATATACCTTTAATTCACCGGCTGATCTATTTTTTCAGAAATTTTTCTAATAGGTTTTTCAATAATATTTATTAAAATCAATATTAAAAGTACTAATACGGTAACAAGTATAGATAAACTGTAAAATCCAAAACCAGCAGCCATACCGATACCAGCAGTCACCCAAAGCCCGCCAGCTGTAGTAAGACCTCTAAGTTGAGAACCATAAATCATTATGGAGCCAGCCCCCAAAAAACCAATACCAACCACAATTTGAGCAGGAATCATTGTTGGACTAAGACCTGGATAATTTATATATTTTTGCACCATAGCTTCTGAAATTAATACAAAAACTGCTGAACCCAAAGAAACAAGAGCATGTGTTTTCATGCCAGCATCTTTGTGAACAAAAAATCTTTCCATTCCTACTAAAAGCCCAAGCCCTACTGCTGTCATTAATTTTAAAATTATTTCACTATTTTGTGTAAAAAATTGTTCCATAAAACAATTATACAACTACTCCACCACCCAAGCAAATATTACCATCATAAATAACACAAGATTGCCCAGAAGCAACAAGAATAGGCTTAGTGAACATAACTTCTGCCATTCTACTACGCTCAGGACCTTTAGCTTTAATTATACATGGTAAAAATTCACCATGATAACGAATCTGCGCAGTATAAGTTTTATTTAATTCTGGAATCTTATTAATCCAATTAATGTTTTCTAAATTTATTTTTGACTCAAATTCAACCCCCCTTAATCCCCCCTTATCATAGGGAAACTGCGACACATATAAAATATTTTTCTTTATATTTTTACCCACTACGTAATAAGCTCCATCTTTTGAGGTCTTTTTTGTAATTGTAAAACCATGTCGCTCTCCTAAGGTATAAAAAACAACGCCATTATGATAACCGATATCTTCTCCCTTTTCATTTAACACTTTGCCTTTTTTTTCTTTTATATAATGTTTTAAAAATTCTTTTAAATTAACTGCCCCTAAAAAACAAATACCCTGACTATCTTTTTTTTCTGAGACTGGAAGCTTGAATTTTTTTGCTAATTTCCTTACTTCTGTCTTTTTTAAATGACCAATAGGAAATAAAATTTTTCTTAACTGTTCTTGTTTTAATGTCCACAAAAAATAACTTTGATCTTTTAAAGAATCCACACCTTTCGCAAGAAAAAAAGCAGCGCTTTCTTCGGCCTTCGCAACTAAAGCTCGGTCAACCATGTTCAGGACAGAGTGCGAGCCGTGAGAAAGCGTCTGCTTTTTTTCTGCGTAGTGTCCTGTCGCCACAAAATAAGCACCCATTGAAAGAGCTTTCTTGAGAAAGGCACCAAATTTTACCTCTTTATTACACATTACATCTGGATTCGGTGTACGGCCGAGCTTATATTCTCGAATCATATAATCAGCAACTTCTTTTTTATAAACATCTTCAAAATCAAAAGTAAGAAAAGGAATATCTAAAGTTGCCGCCACACGCATAGCATCAAAGCGCTCTCCTTCTTCATTACAGACTAAAAAATCTGGATGCCATGTTTTAATAAAAACTCCAACAACTTTATAACCTTGTTTTTTTAGCAGAGCAGCCGAAACAGCGCTATCCACCCCACCAGAGAGTCCAATAAAAACAGTTTGCTTTTTCATAAATTTTTTAAATACTTTTTTATATTTGTATTATGCTCTGAAAAAGTTTTTGCATAATGAACAACACCATCTTTATCATGAAGATAATAAAGATAAGATGAACTTTGTGGGTGAATAGAAGCAACAATAGCCTTTAACCCTGGATTTCCGATTGGACTTTTTGGTAATCCTTTTATTTTATAAGTTTCAGGCGCCACATCTACTTGAAGTGGCATACCAATCTTAATTCTTTTCCATAAAATTCCAGAAATAATTCCCCTATCTATACCACCCTTTGATTCTTTTTCAATAATTGAAGCCATAATTATAATTTCTTTTTCATTTCTGCCTGAAGAAACAACCTCAGAAAAAAAAGGGGTGAATTTTTTCTCAAAATTGTCACTCATAGATTTTACAACATCTATCTCATTTGCATTATTTAAAAAAAAATAAGTATCCGGAAAAAGATATCCTTCTAAAGATTTTGCTTTAACTAAAAATTCAGCCTTATTAAAATTTTCTAATTTTAAAACAAAAGTATCTGCAATTTGATTAATATTAAAACCTTCCGGAATTGTTACCGTAACAGGCGCAGTGTTATGTTCACCTACAGAAATACGCCTAGCAATTTCAAAAGCAGATAATTTTTTTTCAAACAAATAATTAGCAGATATTAGATGATTCTCTCCACCAAAAATTAACACAAAAGATTCAAAAACAAATCTGGATCTTATCATATGCTCTTTTTTAAGTATAGAAGAAACACTCCGTAAATTCATTCCTTGTTCTATTTGAATAACACTATTAACTGGAAAATCCTCCGGTGCGCTTAAAAATAAAAAGTAAAAAAAAGTAAAAAATATAACTACAAAAAACACATAAAAAATATTTTTTTGTAATTTACTTATCCTGAACATCGGATGTCCAAGTTCGTTGTTTTTTATTTCGTCTTCCATATTTTATATCGGCAAATTTGTAGGAGGAGAAGCTTCTTTAGATTCAATACGTTCAAGAGTAGGAACTTTCAAGATCTGGCCTGGGAAGTGCCAGATGGTTGCAAGTTCTTCAACATTTAAAACAAAAATGTGATGATGAGCATATGCTTTAATTATAGAATCAAAAGGCCAACGCCAAACATGCTTGGAAAAAAGATGATGTCGAAGTGGTAAATGAAAAAAAGCACGTTCACGATATTCATGAAGCATGCGGTTTGCCAACATCATCACTGTTTTTGGAGAAGCAGTGAATATACCGCTATAAAAATCTCCCTGGGCTGAATTTATACGCCAAAATTGATTACAATCAGGCCTAGCGTATTGACGAAAAATGAGACGAATATTTCTTGAATTATTAGTCCTTGTACCAGGCGGATATACTTCTTTTTTGGCTACATACATCACTCGAATACCGGTATCAAAACCTATTTTTGAAGTTTTCGCAGACATCGCAGTGACCACATTTTTATAAATATCAGGAGTACGAATTTCTATTCTTGCTCCATCATCTTTGAGAGCGGTAAAAGGCTTTAATATCTTAAAAATTTCTTTTTTAGCTTCCGCCACCCAATCATGCTTACCAAAATAAGTTCCTTTTGTATGATATGTTTTTTTGGAAGGTGTAATAACAATCTGTACCCACGCCTGTTCTCCTTTTTTGATTGAACCAAAAAACTCTATAATTGGAGCAATGGGGTCAACTTTAAATTCTTCTTTTGGGTCTTTGTCTAATCCAAAATCAATATATGTTTTAATTGGATAAGCTTCGGGTTTAAAAAGTTTAAATTCACATCCCCAAGCATTCCAATCACTCTCCGGAGTAATTGCATCAACTGCTAATGTATAGTCTTCAACCACTTTTACTTGAGCCTGAGGATATTGCGCATACATTTGTGTCTCAATAAGATCCTTGATACGCGTCGGTGTCCGTATATAAAAATGCACTTGTCCTTCAATAGAAACAATCTCTAAAGAAAACCAAAACCAAACTGCTCCCTGCCACCACTCTTCCTTTCCTCCTTTCATACTCCAATGATAAAGAGCATTGGTAAAAAAAAGTTCCATCGCTTTTGGACTTCGTAACACCTCGCGCGGAGGAACTATTTCAAGCAAGACAAAATCTATTCCAGAAATAAAATCTTGCCTGATATAATGAAGCCAAAGTTTCCAAGCCAGCCAGCCTAAAAATATTGTCCCAGCCAAAGCTAAAACTCCTATTTCTGCATTATATTTCCAAACAAAATAACCCAGAATTATAACTACAATCCCAAGCCAAAATTCTTTTATAAAATTAAAAATAGATTCCTCAAATCCTTTTTTAGGACTTTCCTTTCCAGCCATACCTATATTTTAGTATGTTTACGCTATAGTGTAAAGTCCGTTTTTGTTTTTCTTGAAATATTTTGTATTAGCAAGATTCACTAAAATAGTATTTTTTTTGAAATACCTCTCTTTCATCACTCTTTTGACAACTTCATCTTTTGACAATGGTTCTCCTTCTTTTTTGAGAATATCTTGAATAACTTCACGAGCGATACCTGCTTTATATCCCCATTCAGCAAGAGCATACATTCCCCTACCTACTAGAATAAAACGAGAATCTTTAATAAGCTCATTGTGACAAGTTGCATAATGTATTTTCTTGCTAAAAGTTTTAGAAATAGAATCTGCCACTTCTTTAAAGTGCATAGGTGAACCATGGCGTCTCATTACCAAAAAAGCATAATCTTTAACTCCACGAGTGCGAATATTTGGCGAAGAAGCCTTGCCCCATTCCCCTAATTCATTTTTTGAAATAGTTTTAGAAATAGAGAGCCATCTTTTAGCCATCTCTTCATTTTTATACTCTTCAGAGACATCTTTCATTTGATCAAAAAACTTCTTAATCATTTCCGTTTCCGGAATAAGGTCTTCATCTCTTAGACTCGCGTAAAGTTTTCGAAGAGCTTCATGAACCTTATCAGCCATAGCATCATCTACGCTATATCGAGTATGAAAATGCTCATCTTCGCGATGTTTTTTAAAAACATCAGCCAACACTAAAAAAAAATTAATATGATTTTGAGTACTTTTATCTTTAGAAATAAAAGGTAAAAATTCATGTTCAGCAACAATTGACCCTAAATTATGCACTATTTGTTTTAATTCATCAAAAATAGCTTGCTCATTTTTATAAGCACCAGACTTTTTAATAAGATTAATAGCCGCCTCTTCAACCTGACGAACGCGTTCTCTTGTAATTTTATATTTTTTCCCAATCTCTTCGAGAGTCTTTTTCTCCCCATCAGCAGTCAAACCAAAACGATTCATTATGACGTCTAGGGTACGACTAGGTAAATGTAAAGTTATTTTTTTAGTTATTTTTTGAGGTTTGAAAGTTATTGTTGACATATATTATTTTATCTTTTTGCTTTAACTCGATCTAGCTCAGTTAAAAATCTTTTGCGAAGTCTAACAGATTTTGGTGTAATTTCCAGATACTCATCCCCATTCATAACTTCAAGACCACGTTCAATACTCAACGTAAAAACAGGATTTAAGGTTATCGCTTCATCAGTTCCAGAAGCTCGCATATTAGTAAGCTGTTTTCCTTTTGTAGGATTAACAGACATTTCGTCTCCTTTCAAAACATTACCAACCACCATCCCTTCATAAACATCAGTACCGTGATCTACATACAGTATACCACGTTCTTGTAAGTTTGCAAGAGAAAAAGCCACCGCTTTCCCAGAGACCATTGAAGCCATAGAACCGTACTCCCTCTTTTTTATTTCTCCAGCATATTCTCTAAATCCAGTAACTCTTGAACTCATTATTCCCTCTCCTTTTGTATCTATAATAAATTCACTACGATATCCTAAAAGTCCACGTGTTGGTATATCAAAAATAACCCTAGCAATACCTTCCTTTTCCACCATATCTTTCATAATTCCACGTCTTTTACCAATTTTTTCAATAACACTTCCAGAAAATTCCATTGGAACATCAATTACCAATTCTTCATATGGTTCTGTTTTTACCCCATCATGCTCTTTAATGATAACTTCTGGCTGAGAAACTTGCATTTCAAAACCTTCTCTACGCATATTTTCAAGCAGTATTGCAATATGAAGTTCTCCCCTGCCATACACTTTAAAAAAAGAAGGACCTATTTTGTCTCCCTGATCTGGAGAAAAATCAACTTTAAGTCCAACATTGATTTCTAATTCTTTTTCTAATCTCTCTTGGATTTGTCTTGATGTAACAAATTTACCTTCAAGCCCAGCAAAAGGAGAATCATTCACTAAAAAATTAAGAGAAAGGGTTGGTTCATCAATAGCAATATGAGGCAATGGCTCTGCATTTTCATCTTCACATATTGTTTCTCCAATATAAATATCTGGAATTCCAGCCAAAAGAACAATATCACCTGAAGTTGCAGAATCTGTTTCTTTTCTATTTATACCCTCAAATACAAAAAGTTTTGTAATCTTTCCTTTTCGTGTTCCATTTTCTCCCTTAACAAAAACCTGACTACCAGAAACTATTTTCCCAGAATAAATCCTAGCTACTGCCATTCTGCCCAAAAAATTATCATAACCCAAATTAAAAACCTGCGCGGACATTTTGAGGTCAGCGGACCCTCCAGAGGCGGGCAAGACTTTTTCTAAAATTAGATCTAATAAAGGAGAAAGATCTGCTGACTCATCATTTAAATGTCTAAAGGCTTTGCCTTGTCGTCCAATTGCATAAATTGTTTCAAAATTTGCCTGCTCTTCATTTGCGCCTAATTCAAAAAAAAGCTCCAAAATTTCCTCATGCACCCTATGTGGATCAGCTGCCGGCTTGTCTATTTTATTTATGACCACTATTGGCTTTAAACCTAATTCCAAAGATTTTTTCAAAACAAATCTAGTCTGTGGCATTGGGCCTTCTACTGCATCAACCAACAACAACACAGAATCAATTGCGCGCAAAACACGTTCTACTTCTGAACCAAAATCCGCATGTCCAGGAGTATCTACGATATTTATTTTCGTATCTTTGTAGTAAATAGAAGTATTTTTAGAATAAATCGTAATACCACGCTCTTTTTCTAGATCGTTTGAATCCATAGATACTCCCTCGTCTTGGAGACCTCCATTTTGCTTCATCAATGCATCGGTCAAGGTAGTCTTGCCATGATCCACGTGAGCTATTATTGCTATATTTCTAATTTCCATGTTTTTTATTTTTATATTAACGCCTGCCTACCGGTAGATAGGAAACAAAAAAGCCCTAAGGCCTTTTTAAAATATATCTTATAATAACATAACTTTTTATAAACAACAAGTTTAAAAAACTAAAGGATGCAAAAAATGTTATTTTATGTTACTTTATATACACGCGTCGGTGGTAGAGCGGTCAAATACTAGGGACTGTAAATCCCTCGCCTTCGGGCTACGAAGGTTCGAATCCTTCCCGACGCACAAAAAACCTAAACCGTAGATCTCGCTCTCACTCGAAATGAACTTTTGATTTTACTTGCCCGTCCTTTAGCGTGGTCTTTCTTAGTTTCTACAATAATTTCATTATTCTTTTCAGAAACAAAAACCGTGTCCCCTTTGGAAACTTTGTTTGAAATAATATAAGACGCAACTGAATTTAAAATCTTATTTTGAATTAAACGGTTCAGCGGTCTCGCCCCATAGTGTGGATCGTAACCTTCTTTTGCTAAGTAAGAAAGCGCTCCATCAGAAATTTCAAAATTTATTCCTTTAGCTTTCAACCGATCAACTACAACTATAATTCGTAAATTAACTATTTCCCTTAGAGCAGTTTCCGACAAAACATCAAAAACAATAATTTCATCCAAGCGATTCAAAAATTCTGGACGAAAATTATCTTTTAACGCTTCCGTAACTTTTTCTTTCATACTGCCATAATCTTGTTTTTGAGAATTATTAGAAAATCCGATTGATTCCATTTTCTCCACAAATTGCGAGCCAATATTAGAAGTCAAAATTATAATAGTATTTTTAAAATTAACCACTCTTCCTTTGCCATCAGTCAATCTTCCTTCATCAATAACTTGCAAAAGCATATTGAAAACTTCTGGATGAGCTTTTTCAATTTCATCAAAAAGTATCACCGCATATGGACGATGTCGGACAGCTTCTGTCAATTGACCAGCTTCTTCATAGCCGACATATCCCGGAGGAGAACCAATCAACTTAGACATAGAATGTCTCTCTGTATATTCAGACATATCTACACGAATAATTGCATTATCATCATTAAACATAAATTGCCCAAGCGCTTTAGTAAGTTCTGTTTTGCCGACACCTGATGGACCTAGAAAAATAAAAGAACCTATTGGCCTATTTGGATCACCTATGCCAGCGCGAGAACGACGAATAACATCAGCCACACGCCCGATAGCAACGTCTTGACCCACAACTCTCTTTTTTAATTCAGCTTCCATTTTTTCAAGTTTTTCACGTTCTTCTTCAAGCATCTTAGTAAGCGGTATGCCAGTCCAGCGAGCGACCACTTCGGCAATATCTTCCGCAGTAATTTCTTCTTTCAAAATTCTGCGTGATTTTTGCAATTTCTTTAATCGCGCAAGTTTTATATCAAGTTCTTTTCGAAACATGGGTATTTTTCCATAACGTAATTCAGCAGCCCGAGTAAGGTCAGCTTTCATTTCCGCATCTTCTGCCTCCAAACGAACACTTTCAAGATTTTTCTTGATATCTCGAATTTCTAATACAATTGACTTTTCATTTTGCCATTTTAATTCCAACTCTTTTGTCTTCTCGGACAAATTACCTATTTCTTTATCTATTTCTTTAATTCTATTTTTTATTTCTTTTTGTTTATCTTTTTGCTCGAGAGCAGAAGAGCCGATTTCTTTTTTAAGCGCTTCTTTTTCAATTTCTAAACGCATTGTTTTTTTATTTGCATCTTCTAAAATCGGTGGCTTGTTTTCAAGCATTATCTTAAGCGAGGAAGAAGCTTCATCAATTAAATCCACAGCTTTATCTGGTAAAAATCTATTAGTAATATAACGAGAAGAAAAATTTACCGCTGCCACTATGGCATCATCAGTAATTCGTATGCCATGAAAAAGTTCATATCTTTCTTTAAGCCCGCGAAGAATTGCAATTGCATCTTCTGTGCTAGGTTCATCAATATAAACAGGCTGGAAGCGACGCGCTAAAGCAGGATCTTTTTCAATATGTTTTTGATATTCTCGCAAGGTCGTCGCCCCAATGGCTCGAAGTTCGCCACGTGAAAGCGCAGGTTTTAACATATTTGAAGCATCCATTGTACCTTCAGCCCCACCTGCGCCCACAATTGTGTGAATCTCATCAATAAAAAGAATTATTTTTCCAGCAGATCGTTCAATCTCTTTCATAATGCCCTTTAGTCTCTCCTCAAATTCTCCACGATATTTTGTACCAGCTACAAGCATTCCTAAATCAAGAGAAACGACTTCTTTATCTTTTAAAGATTCCGGAACATTATTTTTTGCAATCAACTGAGCGAGCCCCTCCACGACAGCAGTTTTGCCAGTCCCCGCTTCCCCTATCAAGATAGGATTATTTTTTGTTCGGCGAGAAAGTATCTGCATTATACGGGTAATTTCATTATCCCGACCAATAACTGGATCCAGTTTATCTTCTTTGGCAAGTTTAGTTAAATTACGAGTGTATTTTATTAACAATTTAAATTTCTTTGGTTCGGAAACATCTGTAATATTTTGACTGCGAAGTTCCTCCAAAACTTTCAGCACTTGATCTTTGTGAATGCGAAATCGCGCCAAAATCTCGCGCGCTTCACTCGTAACTTCAAGAATTGCGATAAAAAGATGCTCTGTCGAAACAAAGTCATCTTTCATAAATTCTGCCAATTTAGCCGACTGTTCGATAACTTGCGCCAAGTCAGGATTAAGATAAATCTGATACGAAGGTGAAATAGTACTGCGTGTTTCTGGCAATTCAATTAACTCTAAAACAGAATCGGTTAAAAGCATTGTATCGATTTCCAATTTATCTAAAATAGAATTTACCATAGATTCATCTTGTAGTAAAAGCGCGCCGAGCAAATGAAGTGAAGAAACGTGGTTCATCCCACGTTCAATAGCCAGCTCATGGGCTTTTTTAATGGCATCTTTAGCTTTAGTTGTAAATTTATTTAATGGTGGCATATAAATTTTTTAGAGTGTTTTAGGTACTGTTATATCTACTGGTTTTAAGACATCATTAATAGTTTTGATTGAAGTAAAATTTGTCACATCACTAAAAAGAGCGATACCAAGAGCTTCTCCGTCTAAATTCAGAACCAATCCCCCAGCATTTGATTTTGTAACACTAATATCAACATTTTTATTTCCTTCATAAATAGAAGAGGAGATGCTGTTGCCTAAAACTAAAACTTTCTGCCCTATTTTCATTTTATCTAAATCTCCGAAAACTGGTACTGTAAAAGCTATTTTATTTTTCTCATCAAGCGGAGATCCAATTTTTAGAAAAGAAAATCCAGATTTATCAGTAGAAATAAAATCTGCTTTGAATTTTCCACTGTTATTTTTTACATAATAAACTCCTTTAACAGGAACAAGTGTCGCATCAGTAACAATAATCCCATCAGTGGAAACTGCAAATCCTCGTCCAGCTGAAACTTCAGCAGCTTGAAAGTTTGCATCTTGTCCTTCTTTGGTTATAGAAAATACAGCTGATTGATTTTTCGCAATCGCATCCACGACTAAATCTTCTTCTTTAACAACTACTGTTTGTGTGATTGTCTTCCCTTCCACTTGCTGAATTTTCTCAATAGTTTGCTGAACAATGCGATTGACAGGCGCAGTAAAAGACGCTGGCGCTTGTTGCATCAAAGTCACAGTTGTTATGCCTGTAGCAATAGAAGTAACAAAGCTAAGTAATATAGCCAATAATATAAGTTGCGTCTTGTTTAATTCTTTAATATCCATGCTTCAATTATACCATTTTTTTAGTTTTGTCAAAATTTTTGATAAAACTTTTATAGTATAAATAATATCTTTTTTTGTCGTATCTCTACCTAAAGAAAAACGTACTCCACCTATTTCCGGATCTGCCTGAGAATTTCCTTTAGGATGCAATGCTTTTATCACATATGAACCTCCGCTCTCCCAACTTTTGCAAGCACTTTTAGCGGAAGCCATTATTCCCCGCGCTGATAGTTCAATAACTAAAAGGTCACTTGGAATTTTAGGAAATGTAATATTTATATTATTTGGCAATCTATTTTCCAAATCACCGTTTACTATTAAATTTTCGCCAAAGCCTTGCTTTGGCAACTTTTGAAGTTGTTTTATAAAATAATCACGAAGATTGATTAAACGTTTTGTTTCTTGTTCTTTAATATTTTGTACTGATTTTAACGCACGAGAAAATTTTAAAATCTCCGGTAAATTTTCTGTCCCTGGACGCAATCCATACTCTTGGTCTCCTCCGCCAAATACTTTCACAAGCTTAATATTTTTTCTTTTATAAAGAATTCCCACTCTACCAGATCCTTCTATTTTTGAACCAGAAAGTGAAAGTAAATCTACACCTAATTTTTCAACATGAAGATCTAAATAATTTACCGCCTGCACTGCATCAGTGTGAAAAAATGGAAAAATACTTAAATTTATTTTTCTACAATATTTAATTATTTTTGCAATTTCTTTTATTGGCTGTATCGTGCCGATTTCATTATTCGCATACATTACTGAAACAAGCACAGTATTTTTCTTAATTTCTTTTTTTATTTTTTTAGGATCCACTATTCCGTTTATCTCAACTGGCACAATTGTTATTTCCACTAGTTTTCTTTTTACCAATAACTCAAAAGTCTCAAGCACTGAGGGATGTTCTATGTTCGTAGTTATGATATGTAGTCTTCGGGTGTTGGACACCAAATCTTCGGGTGTCCAACACCCGAAGATTACTCCTTGTATAGCAAGATTATTACTTTCGGTTCCTCCACTTGTAAATATAATTTCTTCTTTACGAACACCTAAAACATCTGCCACATCATTACGGGCATTTTTCAATTTACTTTTAGCTTCTACTCCCAATGCATGTATAGAGCTTGGATTTGGAGATGCTGAAGCCGCATAATCCATATATATTTTCTTTGGCTTTTTATTTGATTTAGGCATAAAAATAGTATATATTGAAATTACATGAACACAAAGCTTCAAATTGTTTTTTTTATTTTTGTTAGCATTACCATTTTATTTGGGGCTGTTTGGGTAATCATTACTGAAAAACGCTTAAAGAGATTTTTTCTTGGGAAAAAAGCAAAAGATTTAGAGGATACTATCATTTCACTAGAGCGGGATCTCGCTGAACTAAGTAAAGCGAAGAACACCATGCAAAAAGATATTGCTACAATAAATGCCAAACTTAGAAAAAGCATATGCGGACTTGAAACAATACGTTTTAATCCTTTCCCTGATCAAGGTAGTAATCAAAGTTTTGCAATTGGAATGCTAAATGAAGAAAATGATGGTTTAGTAATTTCAAGTTTATATTCTCGTGAACGAATGAGTATTTTTGCTAAGCCTGTTAAAAATGGAAAATCTGAATACGAACTCACAACTGAAGAAAAAGAAGTTTTGAAAAAAGCTCAAATATAATGGAAAAAAATAAACAAAAAGAAAATATAATGAATCGTCCACCTGTTGTAGTAATTATGGGTCATATTGATCATGGCAAATCAACTTTACTTGATTATATCAGAAAAACAAACATAGTAGAAAAAGAAACTGGAGGGATAACTCAAGCGATTTCTGCTTACGAAGTTGTCCATCAAAATAAAAAAATAACTTTTATAGATACTCCTGGGCATGAAGCTTTTTCAAAAATGAGAGAACGTGGCGCCAAAATAGCAGACATCGCTATTTTAGTTATCTCTGCAGAAGATGGTGTAAAAATGCAAACAATTGAAGCGTGGAAAACTATCGTGGAATCCAACACTCCATGCATTGTCGCCATAAATAAAATAGATAAGCCAGGCGCCAATATAGAAAAAACAAAACAAGAATTAGCAGAAAAAGAAATTTATTTGGAAAATTATGGAGGTAAAATTCCTTTTGCAGAAATTTCTGCAAAAATTGGCACAGGAGTAGATGACTTACTCTCACTTATTCTAATTCTAGCAGAAATGGAAAACTTAACTGGAGACGGTTCTTTAGATGCTTCTGGTTTTGTAATTGAAGTAAACTTGGATTCTAAACGTGGAATAATGGCAACCTTGATCATAAAAAATGGATCCATAAAAAATGGAATGACTATAGTAGTCGAAGATGCTATGTGTTCCACGCGTATAATAGAAAATTTTTTAGGAAAAATAATAAACGAAGCTACTTTCTCTTCACCTATACGTATTGTAGGTTTTGATAAGATGCCTAAAGTGGGCACGCAATTTAAAACTTTTCAAAAAAAATCAGATGCCGTAAAATATATAGAAAATTGGAAAGAAGGAAAAAATCTTGAGAAAACAAAAAATAAAAAAGAAGAAAGTAATAAAAAAATAATACCAATAATACTAAAAGCAGACGTCTCTGGTTCTATTGAAGCTATTGAGAAAGAAATTGCTAAAATAAATGACGAAAATGCTGAATTCAAAATTGTATCAAAAGGTATCGGACCTATCACTGAATCTGACATCAAGGGGGTATCTTGCGGAGCTGATGTAATAGTCATAGGATTTAATGTAAAGACAGACAAAAGTGCACTTGAAGTTGCAGAAAAAAGAGGCATCACTATATCCTTTTTTGAAATTATTTATAAAATGACAGAGTGGCTTGAAACGCAAATGGAGGAAAAAAGGCCAAAAATTGAAACTGTGGAAGTGACTGGCCGGGCAAAAATTATTCGTGCTTTTAGCCGTACAAAAGAACGCCAAATAGTAGGAGGCAAGGTAACAGAAGGACAAATCAATCTAAACAGTACCATCAGAATAATGCGTCGAGAATTCGAAATTGGTCGCGGAAAAATTATTAATTTAGAAAAAAATAAAACAAAAGTCAGCGTGGTAGACGAAGGTTCTGAATTTGGAATGATGATTGAATCAAAAATAGAAGTTGTCGCCGGAGACATACTAGAATCATTTTCAATGATACAAAAATGACAGAAAGAAATGAAAAAGTAGCAAATCAAATCAAGAAGCTCTCAGCGCAGTTTTTAGGACGCGAAAATAATAAAACTTCACTCATCACCGTCACTTCTGCGACCACCTCTCCTGATTTAAAACGAGCCACTATATTCATCACCGTACTTCCAAACTCTAAAGAAAAGTCTGCCTTAGATTTTGTAAAACGAAAGCTTAAAGATTTACGAGAATATTTGAAAAAAAATATGCCGATAAAAATAATTCCTTTTCTAAATGTAGCCATAGATCTAGGAGAAAAAAATAGGCAAAAAATTGACGAATTGCTTCGAGAAAAGTAGGATATAAGAACGGCCTGGTAGCCAAGAGGCGTGAGCGTAGCGAATATGACATTCCTCTGCGCAGAGGCTTAAGATTAATAAGTAAGTTATTTAATTAGATAAGTATCGGCCTGGTAGCCAAGAGGTAAGGCATTCCTCTGCAAAAGGAATATACGGCGGTTCGATTCCGCCCCAGGCCTCAAAAAATTAAATAGTTTTAATTTTTTGCTAGTTCGCTGAAAGCGAAATTGCCGATGTGAGACAAGGTCGAACAGGCAATAAGAAAAAAAATATGTTAAAATATTTTAGGATAAATAATTTGCCCGAGTGGCGGAACAGGTATACGCGCACGACTTAAAATCGTGTCTCGCAAGGGATGTGGGTTCGACCCCCACCTCGGGCACACAATTAAATAATTTGCGCCCTTAGCTCAGCTGGTAGAGCAGATCCCTCTTAAGGATAAGGTCGAAGGTTCGATCCCTTCAGGGCGCACATTATATGCACTATAAATTAAAAAAATATATTTTAATAAAAAGATTGGCATATGCTATATGTTTTAGTATAATAAGAATATGGCATATAGAAAAAGTAATGTTAAATTAATTTGGAATAATAATTTCGCATATATTATTGGCATCATTGCAACTGATGGTAATTTATCTAGTGATTTAAGACACCTCATAATTACATCAAAAGATTATGAAATGGTCACAAATTGTAAAAAATATCTAAGACTTAAAAATAAAATAAGCAGAACAGCTAGAGGAGGTTCAATAGATAAAAAGTATTATATGCTCCAATTTGGAGATAAAAATTTTTTTGAATTTTTATTAAAATTAGGATTAACTCCAAAAAAATCAAAAACAATGTCAAAATTAAAAATACCTCAAAAATATTTTGCAGATTTTTTTAGAGGATGCATAGACGGAGATGGAAGTATTTCAATATCAAAACACAAAGAAAGTAAACATCCACAATATAAAATACGCCTTTGTTCAGCAAGCAATGATTTCTTAGATTGGATCTTGAAATTCTGCAAGATATCTTTTAGTATTGCTGGCGGTTCAATTTCAAAAACCAATAAATCCTCTGTATATACTCTAACTTTTGCTAAAAAAGATAGTATAAAAATATTAAAGATGATTTATTTTAAAAATGTGCTATGCTTATCTAGAAAGAAAAAAATTGCATTGAAAATACTGGGCGAGTGGCGTAATTGGTAGCCGCGCTAGTCTTAGGAACTAGTGGAGCAATCCATGGGAGTTCGATTCTCCCCTCGCCCACTACTTGACATTTATATTTATAAGTGCTATACTATACTTATGAATACAACAAGCAACAATAAAATAATTTTTGGCTTTAAAATATTATCTATATTAGCGTTTAGCTTATTGATTATACCCGCAAAAGTTTTTGCAACAGCTGGTTATGTTGATAACCCAACACCTTATATTGCATCCATAAGCCCAGATTCTAGTAACAGCAATATTGGATCAAATGTTGTTATAACAATCACAGGAGATGGATTCGTTCCAAGTTCAAAAGCTAGAGTCAATGGTTCTGACCGCATGACGACTTTTATAGATTATTCTCATCTTTTGATTAGATTAAATTCAAACGATACTTACAACACTAATGGAATTTACATTAATATTTTTAATGGATTTCCCGGTGGAGGATATTCTAATGCGAAATTGTTTACCATAAATAATGGAGCACCTATTACCAACACAAATAATACTTATTCAAACACAAATACAAATCAAGCAGAAAATGCAACAACTACTAAAGACACAAACTCAAACTCTAGCAACCTCGCTTCCGCAGCTATTTTTGGATCAACTGGCTTCTTGCCTTCCGGCCTGATGCAGTGGATTTTGTTTGCAATAATTATTCTGCTTATCGTTATCTTAGCAAGAAGGTTCTTTGGTGCTGACGCAAAATACAACCAAGCGCCAATGAAACACTCATAAAAAAAACACTTTAAAATAAAGAAAATTAACAAAAAAGTCAGCCCTAATTGGGGTTGACTTTTTAGTTTTGTATGATACAATACACAAGTAATCTGCCCCTTGAAAAGTAAATAAATACGGAGAAAATCTCCGTTGAAAATATAGAAACATTAGAGGAGTTTCTCCTCTAAAACAAAATTTGCGCCTGCGGGCGCTCAACCGCGCTTTGGCGCAAAGGAGGATGTCATGGAAGACGTGGATAAAAAAGAGGTAGAAAGAAAAGAAAGAAAAGAAGAAAGAGAGAAAAGAAGGAAAGAAATAGAAAAAAAGCACAGCAATATGGATATCGTTTTAGGAGTTTTATTTATGGTCCTAACGATTATCTTAGGAATTTTTGGTATAGCTATTGGTTTTGCAGGTGCTTGGCTGGCAACAATTATCCTCATTGTTCTAGAGGGGGCGATCATTAGATTTAAAAAGATAGAGGTAGGCTTTAAAGCACAATACCTCTTTCTAGGGACTAGAATACAATATTTTGTAAAGGAGGGCTGGCATGTAGTGCTATGGCCTTTTTTCAAAATAAAACAAATTGATTGCCGTGCAGTCACAACGGCAATGGATGAGCAAAATGTATTCACAATAGACAATGTGGAGGTGAAGGTAGAAAAACCCTCCATTGTTTCGCAAGTTGTCGATGTAGATTTATATCAAAACCTAAACCCGACGAACTTGTCGGGGCTGTTAGATGATGTGGTGGATGAAAATGTCCGCCATAAAATAAGAAACACCCAATTGGAAAACGTACTTGGGATGAAATTCAGTGTTGATGAAGACGACATTGAGCACAGCCTCGACCGATGGGGAATCGACATTTTGAGAATTATAGTACCGGATGTCTTGCCAGTGAATAAAGAATTTATTGATTCACAAGAGCTGAAGACAAAAGAAGTTCTTCAGCGAGAAGGACAAAGAGTCCAGGCCAGACATCATGCTGACCTAATCAAGTTTTTCTCAGGAACTGAACAACTTGGGAACGAAGGACCTACAGGTCCTGGACTTCCAGTCGAATTAGCAAACGAAGCAGCCTTGATCCATATGGACAAGACAGAAAAGAAAAAACTAACATCCAGTAATTTTGGACTCGACAAAACTACAGTCGAGGCAATCGTAGAAACAATCAAAAGGAGATAGTATAAATGATAAAATTAATTTTGGGAGTTCTTGCCACTATATTAGTAATAATATTAGTGGTCTGGGGGTCTCATTGGATAATGACTCCGTCACCCCACAAAGTAGAGGAACAAAAACAAAAAGCCTCAGCTGAACTGAGGGCAAGAGAACTTGCTAAGGCTCAGCCGGCCATACCCACTACCAGTGGTGAAAAAAAAAGGAGGACGCTTTATGTCTTCCCTCCCGATGGATGCGTTACTAAGTTTCTTCAGGGAGACTGGAGTGACTATCCAAAAGGAAAAGGCAGAATAACTTTTTCCGACTCAACGGGAAAGGTTGTCCTGACAGATGAACCTGGCACTTACACGGGCTCAAAGTTGCCTGCAGGCAACTATAAAATCTGCAAAAAAGATCCTGGCGCATGGGGCGTCGAGATCTGGGAGTAATGGCCAATAATCGCGCTGGCCACGCACAAGGGCGGACTCGTTTCACACGATGTCCGCCCTTTTATATTTCTACTCAATTATTTAGATTATTTTATTGACCCAAATTCACTGTTCCCTGTTCTGGATCTATTTGACTCTTTGATATTCCTAAAGTATTTAGAACAATACTAAGAATAGTCCAAACTCCCATCATAATCGTAATACCAACAATCCCCCACATCATATGACTTTTACCAGTTGTCTTTTTCTCTTCATTCTCTTGATTTGAAAGAAATTCAAATACACCGTAAAGAAAATACACAACAGCTAAAGCAAAAAGAAGTCCAATAATCGGATTTATGATCATGTTATCAACATTTGCAATAAATCCATTCAAGCTCGTGCTCGCAGCATAAGCTATCTTTGTAGAGAAAAAGTCAATCATCTATATAAAAATTTTATTACCTAATAACTAATTATTGTATTGTCGGTAAAGTAATATTTGTACTATTACTGCCAGAAAGACCGAAAGTATTTGTTAAAATATTTACAAGCCCCCACAAAGATACAATAACAGCCAAGCCAATAATACCAGCAATAATTTTATTTCTTCCTTTTGTTTTTGCTTCTTCATCAGCAGAAATAACAAAAGAAATAACTCCCCACACAAAATAAACTACCGCTAAGGCAATCAAAACCGGAACAACCGAATTAAGAAGTTGCCCAATTTTACACATTACTGAACTTAAATCTGTAATCGTCCCTACACTACAAACGTTACCAGTAGATGCTGCCAATGCAACAACTGGCGCTAAGCTTAAAACAAAACTTGATAATACAATTACTTTCTTTTTCATAATTTTATAACTAACTTCTAATAATAAATGCGACCTAATAATAAACTAATAATATTTTTTAATTATACCTTTTCAAAAGATACGTAGCAAATACTTATTAACAACTCCCTGTTACTGGATCTACCTGACCACCACCAAGACAAGGACCCTGAAATAGCTGCGAAGAAGAACTAGAACCCGGAGGAGTAACCTTTGGAAGAATTGAAGTGCCAACACCAAAAGTAACGCCTAGTATTCCTACTAATCCCCAAACAGACAACATCACTGCCAAAGCAATAATACCCCAAATCATAAATTGCTTACCTTGAGCTCTTTTTGCTTCTTCATTAGCATTAATTATAAAAAACTGTATCACTCCCCAAACAAACATCACGATAGCTACAGCAAAAATCAAAGGAATCACAGCATTGTTAATAATACCAGTGATATAACACAAGACATCTTGAAATTTTGGATTACCGACGAGAGTACAGGTGGCAGCTGTTCCCGTTAAAGCAGAAAGAGAAGGAGCAGAAATGCTTCCTGAAAAAAAAGTTTTAACAACAATATTTACTAGTCCCCACAAACCAACAATAACTGCAAAACCAATCACGCCGTAAATCATTACGTCTTTTCCTTTTTTCTTTGCTTCTTCGCCATCAGCGATAACATACTGCACTACTCCCCAAACAAAATAAACTACGCCCAAAGCAACTAAAACTGGAACAATAGAATTAAGAATTTCTTGAAACTTTGATATTACATTCGTTATATTATTCATATTTTTATAATGCAAGTACTGTCGCTGATATCATCTTAGCAATAGCCCACGACCCAAGTAATATTGCTGCGCCAATTAATGTATAAAGAAGTGCATCTTTAGCTTTTTTTATTTCTTCCGGTTTGCCTTGAGCTTTTACAAAAAGAAAACCGCAATAAATAATAGCAAGCGCCACAACCGGCATACCGATTTTAATAACACCTTCTAAAATGGTTTTAATTAAGGCTGGGACATCAGCATAACGATTCCCTAATGGATCATCGAGTTTGCCTGGAGTACTAGGGTCAGAGTTGGTATTATTAGCATAAAGAATAAAAAAAGGCGTAGTAAATAAATAAAACGCAAAAACTATTTTGTAAAAATTTTTCTTCAGAAAAATCATAATCCTATTATACATCATATTAAAAAGGATTGAAACCAATCCAACTACCACTATAACCTAAAATTGATAATATTGTCCTAATGATTAAAAAAGCAGCCACCGCAATGATTAGCCCCCAAACTACACTAAAAAAAATACTTTTCGCTCTAGTCCTAGCTCCTGCCGCCTCCCCGCCTGCGGTAAACATAAGAAAACCAGAATAAGCGAACATTATCGCTGCAATAGGTATAACCATACCATAAAGAATGAATTTTATTACTTTATTTATGAGCGCCATAAAATCATTAAAACCACAACCTTTATCACAAGGAACTAAACCTTTTGTAAGGAGTGTTGAAGTAGTAGTGGATGAAGATGTTGAAGTATCTGCGCTATTCGAACCTGAATCTCCTGCTGGGGTTAAAATATTTGCATTATTTGAACCCTGATCTCCTGCTGGGGCTGGATTGGTTGCACCTGTTTGTTCCCATGACACATATGTGACAAAATCTTCGCACTCATTCTTTGTTACTGTATAAACTCCATTAGTTGTAGTACAAATTCCTAAAGGATCTGTAGAATTATAATTAAAAGCCAAAGAAAGAGCCGGCATAATAAGTATAAAAAATATTGAGAGATAAATTATAAATTTTGTGATGTTTTTCATATTTTACTTAAACAATAATAAACTCATCTTAGCACTTGCATCTTTGATCGCATCCGCCACTGTCATATTATTGGAAATTACTGCATTAATCATTCCACTAAAAATAGCGTCAGTATCTTTCGGTGATGGATCAAGCCAACTCTTCCCATACAATGCTGAACTGTAAAAAATAGAAGAAAAAGCATCTTGTATTTTAATGCCTAGCAAGTCTCGGCGTGCTGGAGGCACACTTGTCGCCACACTAAACTTTGAAGCAAAATCCCCTGTTGCCATCAAGCTCGCTGCAAGGAAAGCTGTGCTAATATTTTTGGAAAAAGATGAAATAGCAAGTCCAGTAACCCGAACTCCTGTTAATTTAAAAGTAGAATTTTTAATTTGAGGCACTCCAGCAACAAAAAAATTTTGATTTGGATTTCTTTTTACTAAGGATTGAAGTTCAGAGGCATATCCAAAATAAAGAGCTAAATCCTCTCTGGAAAAAGCTTCATCAGAATTTAGAAATGATTTATTCCAAGAATATACAGCATTATTAGGATCTGCAAAATCTGTATAGAATTTTAAAATTGAAGGAAGGTTAAAATTTCCAATTGATGAATCTAAGGTTGAATTAAAAATTCCATCTTTTTCGTTTATAATAGGGTTGCCAACCTGCATAAAAAGGGTAGCCAATATGTCTTTAAAATGAATTATATTTGAAGAATATCCGAAGGCTATCGCGCTTTGTGTTATTTTATTTGAATCATCTTTTTTTGTAAGAGTAGGTGCAACATTTGTCACATCACCCCAATAAGCTGGAGGATAGACTACTCCACTTGCATCAAGGATACTTCTATTGTAATACATCATAAGCGGATCAATGGAAATTGGAAAAGCTAAAATTCCTTTGGAAGTTAAAAACACTTCCCCTGCACCGGCAAAATTATTCTTAAATGAGGTTAAAGAATAACTCTCGTATGGAATAGAAAAAATTTTATCAGTATAATGAAAAACTAAATTATCAGGCAAGAAAAACATATCCGGTCCTGTTCCTGAAGCAGAAGCTTCTAGTAAATCTTGATCAAAAGTATCGGTAGATTTCTGCACATAAGTGACAGTAAAAGTAGGATTTGCATTATTAAAATCCTTCATTATAGCAGACATTGTTGCATCTGGTACCGTCCCCCACAAAACTACTTTACCCAAACTACCAGTACTAGTATTCCCAATTGAAATTACGCCAGAAAAAACTAAAATACCTAAGATAGCTGCAACAATAAATATAATTAAAATGATTATTTGAAAATTTCCTTTCATTGATTTTACAAAATCACGTCGCGCAATTGTCGATTCTGCGGAATCGTGTCGCGTAAGTCCTTTAGGACGCGACCAAGGGCGCGACGCTCTTTATAAGTATCATACCATAATGGTGCTCTCCTACATCAATTTCTCTATCCACAACAAAACCTTTTTTCTTAAACATCTCCAAGGCTTTGTCTTTAGGAATGATAGTATTTCCACTCATAATTGATGATTCGGACCAGTCAATCAACAAAACTCTCCCTTTTAGTTTCAATATTCTTTTTATTTCTTCAATAAATTTTTCTTTATCTACTACTTGAAAAAGTATGTTTGAAACAATGACGGCATCTACGATGCTATCACCTATTTTTGTACCACCAATTTTTTCAACATTCCCCCAAAGAATTTCCACATTATTTAAATGGGCATCTTTTGCTTTACTTTTAATGGTCTCTAAAAAATCTTTTTGCAATTCAACCGCATAAACTTTTCCTCTGGGCACCAACATCCCAGCAGCAATAGAATAATGCCCCGTCCCTGCCCCTAAATCCGCCACAATATTATCTTCTCTTAAGCCAAATGCTTTTAAGTTTTTTATTGGGTCAGTGAACATAAGTTAATTATATCCTTTAATTTATAATCTAACAATATCATTGTCAAAGGGCACCTTTGACATGTATAATAAGATCATGAAAAATAGAGATTATAAAAAATCATCTCCAGGAAGTATTCTACATATCTATAATCGTGGCAACAATAAAGAAAAAATATTTCTTTATGAACAAGACTATCGAGCTTTTTTATTCCGTCTAGGGCTTTGTTTGGGATTTAACAAAGAAGAACTGGAACAAGAAGAGCTTATGGCTATGCCTTACTCAAGAATAAGGATAACAAATTCAAACAAAGATAGTTTCAAAATTCACGCATTTGCCTTAATGCCAAATCATTTCCATATATTAATCGAGCAGTTAGAAAATACCTCCATAGCAACTTTTATGTTAAAAGTCTGTACTAGCTATGCAAAATATTTAAACAAAAAATACAAAAGAGTTGGTCATGTTTTCCAAGACCAATTCAAGGCTGTATTGGTAGAAAACAATTCTCAACTAATGTGGTTATCAGCCTATATACATATGAATCCTGTTAAAGACAAAATTGTAACACACCCATCTTTATATAAATGGTCTAGCTATAACGACTTTATTTTAAATAGAAACCTACCGCTGGTGACCACGGAATTTTTATTATCAGTATTTGCTGGAAAACAAAATTTTGAAAAAGAAACTTTAAACTTTTTTAAAAAGTCCGATTTGTCAAAGGTGCCCTTTGACACCTCCTTAACTTTTTAACCCCTTTTAATTTTATAATTTTCTTTAATCATCCGTACTATTTCAGGGAATTTGGGCACACGAAAATGGCCGTTTTTACTTCTATAAATTATTATTTTTGCATTGGGTAATTTCACGCGATATTTCTCGGCGTGAGATACGGGAACAACATTGTCATCCCCAGAAAACATTAATGTAAGATTGGGTGAATTCTTCTGAAGCAGAGATAAATTCTTTTTTAGCTTGAAACCCCCACCCAAACTCTCCCTTGGAATGGTATTATCAAAAGGAGCACAAACCAGATATGTAGCAAGAATTTTTTTAGGAAACTTATTTTCTGAAAGATATTTCGCTAAAAAAATCCCGCCAAGAGATTCCCCTATCAAAATTATATTTTTACGCAAATAAGGAAAATGTCTCTCTAAATTAATCTTCCATTCTTCATATTGTGAATTGTCAGACGAGGGCATGCGTGGATGAATAAGTTGGAATTTTCTGCCGAGTTCTTTATTCAAATATTCTTGTCGCCAATGCAAATCTTTATCTATCGAGATCTTACGTGTTTTTAAGTATCGTAAATAATCCTTGTGTTTTTTAAACGTACTGCCTCCGTGTATAACGAATATTTGTGGTTTGGATTTCATATACTGATTGTCAAAGGTGCCCTTTGACAAGTGAAAACCTATATACAAGCCAAAGATGCAATTCCGTCTCCCTGACGCAGACGCATTATGGTCACACCTTGAGTCTGACGACCAAGAGATGAAATATCTTTTAATGCTGTACGAATTACTTGCCCCTTCTTAGACATCGCAATCAATTCCTGTTCTTCCCCGGTTAATACTTTAGCCACAATGAGCTTGCCCGTCTTGGTTGTTACTTTTGCTGTCTTTACACCTGAGCCACCACGCTTTTGAACTTTATATTCTTTCAAGCTAGTCTTTTTTCCAAAGCCATTTGCACTCATTGTTAAAAAGGCACTTTTTTCGGTATTTTTCTTTACAACATCAACTCCAATAACTTCATCATTTTTACTGAGCCTGATACCACTTACCCCTCCAGCTGTTCTACCCATTTCGCGAACATCAGATTCTTTAAATCTAATAGATTGACCTGCGGCTGTCGCAATCATAACTTCATCGCCTTTTTCTGTCATTAACGCAGAGATAAGCTGATCATCTTTATCAAGCCGAATGGCAATGATTCCGCTTCTGCGCACATCTTTGAAACTTTCCGAAGACATTTTTTTTGCTGTGCCACGCCTTGTTACCAACATTAATGAAGTCCCTGTTTTACCATTATCTTTTGGCATCGCCAAAATTGAATTAACTTTTTCCTCACCAGAAAGTGAAAGAAAATTCATTATTGATTTACCTTTGGTCGCACGACGTCCTTCTGGAATCTCATACATTTTCATTTGATAAACCTTCCCAAGATTTGTAAAGAAAAGTAAATTACTATGAGTAGAACCAGAAACAAGCATTGTCACAAAATCTTCTTCTTTAGTTTCAAGATCAACTACTCCCACTCCTCCTCTTTTTTGGGCATGATATTCAGAGGGGTCTGTACATTTTACATAACCACCAGCAGTAAGCACAAGCATCGTCTCTTTTTCTGGAACTAAATCCTCATCAGAAATTTCTTTCACTCCGCCTTTCACTATTTTTGTTCGGCGCTCATCTACATATTTTTCTCGAACTTCTTTCAATTCTAGCGCAATTATTTTCTGTATTTTTTTAGGACTTGATAATAAATCTTTCATTTCTGCAATAAATTTTTGTTTTTCGATTAACTCATCTTCTACAGATTTTCTCTCAAGTCCTGCGAGCTTTGCTAATTTCATTTCCAAAATCGCCGTGGCTTGCAAATCTGAAAACTTGAATTCTTTCATTAAGTTCAGCTTAGCAATTTGAGAATTCTTTGAAGCACGGATAACAGTAATAACACGATCTATTTTATCCAATGCCTTTTTTAAACCGAGCAATATATGTTCACGTTCTTGCGCTCTTCTTAAATCATACGCTGACCTGCGCTTCACAACTTCTTTTCTGTGTTCAATAAAAAGAGAGAGTATTGATTTAAGCGACAATGTCTGAGGGACGCCATCCACCAGTGCAACCATATTAAAATTAAAATTTGATTCAAGTTGAGTATTTTTATAAATATAATTTAAAACTTTTTCCGGATGAGCACTGCTTTTTAAGTCAATAACAATTCTGATATCTTTAGTGGATTCATCGCGAAGTCCTTTGATTCCTTCCAGCTTTTTTCCTTGAACTAACTCTGCGATACTTACTATTAAATTAGATTTATTTACTCGAAAAGGAATTGACGTAATGATAATAGAAAAGTTGCCATCTTTTTGCTCCACTATCTCTGCTTCACCTCTACATACAACCCCACCTCGTCCTGATCCATATGCATGAAGCATGTCTTTGTACCCATAAGCAATTCCACCAGTCGGAAAATCCGGCCCTTTTATAAATTGCATTAAATCTTCTATTGTTGCATCACTATTTTCAATTAAATAAATAGTTGCGTCCAACACTTCTGCTAAATTATGAGAAGGAATGTTCGTCGCCATGCCTACGGCAATACCTAAGGTGCCATTTAAAAGCAAAGCTGGAACATTTGAGGGAAACACTATTGGTTCCTTGCGAGTTTGGTCATAGTTTGGACGAAAATCAACTGTCTCTTTTTCTAAATCACGCAAAAGTTCTCCTGAGATTTTAGACATTTTTGCTTCGGTATAACGCATCGCAGCAGCATTGTCTCCGTCAATAGAACCAAAATTTCCCTGTCCTAAAACAAGAGGGTAACGATAAGAAAATTCCTGTGCCATTCCAACCATAGAATCATAAACAGCCGTATCCCCGTGTGGATGATATTTTCCAAGCACATCTCCCACAATGGCTGCAGATTTTCGGAAACGTGCAGAAGAAGTGAGTCCCATTTCGTTCATCGCAAATAAAATCCTGCGATGAACAGGTTTTAATCCATCTCTAACATCCGGCAAGGCGCGAGAAGTAATAACAGACATTGCATAAGCAAGATAAGATTCTTTCATTTCTACCACGACATCAACTGGTAGAATTGTATCTGTTCTTATTTCTCCATTTATTTCTGGTGTAGACTTTTTTGCCATAAAATTATTGTATTTGTTGTTTTATGTTATCTTTTAGTATAAAAAATGGTTTTAAATCTTGGCTTATTTTTAATTGTGTATTTGTATTTGTCAAAGTTGTTCCTAATAAATAAATCCAAAATAAAAATAAAACAACAGCACAGATAATTATGGTAATGTGTAAAATATGTCTCTTAATATGCTCAGGTTGTTTTCTAATATGGTGAATTATTTTTTTCATAATTTTATACTGGTTGCAAAACTATTACTTCTCCTTCTTTATTATCTAAATCTTTTTTCTTCAAGGTTAATTTATCCACTATTTCTGCTTTTTCTTCTCCTATTTCTTTCAAAAACACTTTTAATGTATTCTCATCATAATCCATTGGAATTATTAATTTCGGCTCAAGAGAAGATGCGAGCTTAGCTGCTATTTTTGCATCTAGCAAGTCTGCTTCTTTACCTTTTCCGCCTATTGGAATAAAAAGAATATCTGGATTATTTAGTACTTCACGTGATTCTTTAGATAACTCTCCTTCAGACAATGCTCCTAAAAATAAAATATCAATATTATCAACTGCCAAAGAAAAAATAGTATTAATATATTTTTTACCTGCAATTAATGAGTGCGATAAAAGTCCTTTAGTAAAAATTTCTTTTATTTCATAATCTCCTGGTCCATTGATAACAAAAGGTGCTCTCTCGCCGTGACTTAGTTGTTCTATACCATTATAGTCAGGATGATTTGTGGTCACCAAAGCAATATCTGCACCAAAATGAGCAGAAATATTAATTTTAGAATTCTTACTAACAGGATTAAAAGCAAGAACCATCTCTCCTTGCTGTATTTTGAAAAATTGTTTACCGAAATATGTAATTATCATTACTTGCATTCTAACATAATTTTTGCTAGAATAAAAGTATTAAAAGATGGATTTAGGGTAACCCTATTGAGTGCTTGCCCCGCCGAACTAGGCGGGGTGAACAACCTCTTTAGAACCTAAACCTTATATCCGCTTTATGCGGATTTTTTAATTATATGGAGAACGAAGAAATAAAAGAAAATTTAGTGTTAAGCTCTGTTGTAAACCGGAGCGCAAATAAACCAGAAATTGATTCTCTGGTAGAAGGTCCTGTAATTTTAATAGAAAAATCTTCTGTATATGTGGACTTAGCGCCTTTTGGTATAGGTATTATTTATGGCCGAGAATTCATTAATGCAAAAGATGTTATAAATAAAATCAATCTAGGAGATATCATTAAAGCAAAAATTGTTGAAACAGAAAATGAAAATGGTTATACAGAACTTTCCCTTAAGGAAGCTAGACAAGCTCTCGCTTGGAGTGAAGCTGAGAAAGCCATCAAGACAAAAACAATTTTAAATCTAGAAGTAAAAGACGCAAACAAAGGAGGTCTCATTTTGGAATGGCAAGGCATACAAGGTTTTCTTCCTGCTTCACAACTAAAAGCAGATCATTATCCTCGGGTATTAGATTCAGACAAAGATAAGATATTAAAAGAATTAAAAAAACTTATTGGGGAACATATCTCTGTAATGATTATTTCTACTCTTCAAAAAGAAGGAAAATTAATCTTTTCTGAAAAAGACAATAACCCTGAAGAGAAAAAGGAAATTTTAAGCAAATATAATGTCGGGGACAATTTGGATTGCACTGTTGCGGGAATAGTTGATTTCGGCATATTCTTAAAATTAGAAGATGGATTAGAAGGACTCGTTCATATTTCTGAACTTGATTGGGGATTAGTGGAAGATCCACGAAATATTTTCAAAGTTGGAGAAAAGGTTAAAGCTAAGGTAATTGAAATAAAAGACGGCAAAATCTCTCTTTCCATAAAAGCGCTCAAGGAAAATCCGTGGAAAGAATTTGAAGGAAAATTAAAAAAGGGAGATATCATCAAAGGGGTGGTCATTAAATACAACAAACATGGTGCGTTAGTCTCTATAAAAGAGGGTGTAGCCGGACTAGTGCACAATTCCACTTTCCCGTCAGAAACCAAACTTCGCGAAAAATTAGAACTCGGAAAGAATTATAATTTCCAAATCACATTGTTTGAACCTAAAGATCAAAAAATGACTTTGATTCATTTAGAATAGAAAATTAATAG
>JBBTYN010000004.1:130072-141477 GCA_038061755.1 Patescibacteria group bacterium
TCAAATCTTTCAAAAACTTTAGCAAATAACTTATCATAATTATCAAATTTATTAAAAATCTTACCAAAAGATTTGGACATAAAATCCATACCTTTTTCAAAGGTGTCAGTATTTACATATTCAGACTTCTTTTTTAGCACGCTCTTTTTCATAAGTCTATAATATCATCTCTTCACCTTCAAAAACAAATGTTGGGTAAAAAACCTGCAAGGCAAGACCTTGCAGGTTTTTAGGTAGTTGAACTAGAAATCACCGCTATCTCTGAGTCTCCTATACTGTTCATAATAGCCATTACTTGCTCGGCATATTTAGGGACGATAGAAGGTGGATTATAAGCGCGAAGAATTTGCTTGATTGATTTATTATCATAGTGTTTAGCAGTTTTTGGATTATTTCCGCCTAAATTTTTAGCTACGGTTTCAATAGCACCATCAACTGATTTAAAACCAATCTTACAAGAACCCCAACCAAATGAATTATTTTTTACTTTTTTACAAGCAAACTTTCCTCCAGTAGACTCTCGCACAGCAATAGCTGGCAATAAGCGCCAATCAATGTCGTTCTTTTCCGCCTCTTCTACCATTTTCATACCAGTTCCTTCAAGTGGCATATCATGTTCTGCAAAATAGGCATCAATAGCATCAGCCTTTAATTTTAAAGCTTGATCAATTTGTTGATCGGCTGAAACAACAAATGCGACTTGTGGTTGATTTATCACATTAACACCAGTATTCGAAATAGCTCCGAAAGGTGTCATTATTGTCATTATTGGTAAAATAATAAACGATTCTACGAACCTTATTGTTTTTGTTTTTTTCATAATTAGCGGTTATGCTCCGCCAAACCAAAGACTGTAAAAACTAAAAAACCCTTACATAATAAGCTTTCGCCTATACTGTAAGGATATTTTAATATAGTATCATATTTAAATATAAAAGTCAATAGTTATGCAATATTTTTAGTATATGTCAAACTAAAAAAAGCTTGTATAATAAGGTTATTTGAAGATATGCCCATTGACAAATAAGACTAAAAATAGAACAATATAGGACTTGTGGGTAACTATTTTGCCCCGACCTTTAAAGTCGGGGTCCCGACACAAGGTCGGGAAATACTTTGTCGGCAACCTTATAGGCTTCCCCTGCCCCCATCGTCACAAATACATCCTTTTCACCTAATTTTAGGTTCTTTATGTAGTCTTCAGCTGACGCAAAATCTTGAAAAGCAACTACTTCACTCTTGTGGTCTTTTATTGCTAAAGCTAATTTATCGCTGGAGACCTCCGGATCAGGATTTTCGCGGGCAAAATAAATTGGCAAAAGAAAAACATTGTCGGCATCATCAAAACAAGTCACAAATTCTTTAAAAAGAGCCTTGGTCCGACTATAAAGATGTGGTTGAAACAGAACTGTGATGTTTTTCTTCCCTCTTGGGTACAACTCCCGCAATGCTTCCAAACTTGCCCTGACTTCTGTTGGATGATGGGCATAATCATCATAAATAATAACGCCTTCTTTCATAACTCCTTTTTTTTCTAATCTGCGCCAAGTGCCAGAAAATTCGCTCAATGCTTTTTTTGCAACTTCTGCTTCAATATTTAAAATACTTGCAACAGCAAGCGCAGTGGCAGCATTCATTCTGTTGTGAACTCCAGGCACAGATAGCTGTGGAACTTTTTCTAAATATTTAGCATAATCCACAACTTTTGCCTTATATTCTTTTTTTAATATATGAGAAGTGGCAACATCATTAAGATTGCAAACTATAAAATTATCTGTCTGCATTGCAAACTCTCTAAAAGCGGATTCTATATCAGCTAGATCTTTATAATAATCCAAATGATCCGCCTCAATATTTGTAATAACTAAAATTTTTGGTTTTATATTCAAAAAGGACCTCTCATATTCACAAGCTTCAACCACAAAAAACTCACTTTTTCCAACAATTAAATTTGATCTAAATTCTTTCAACAAAGAACCAACAATAACAGAAGGATCACGTCTTGCATCAATAAAAACTTTAGCTATCATGGCAGTGGTGGTGGTTTTGCCGTGAGTGCCAGAAACTGCAATTGTATATTTATCTCTTGTTACTAAACCAAGCATTTGCGGATAACTTTTGTATAAAATTCTAGAATTAATAATTTGATTAAAAAGTTTTGGATCATAATGTGGAATTGCAATAGTGTAAACAATCAAATCTGTATTGAAAGGTATAAGTTTAAAATCTTGCCCAATCGTTATATTAATTCCAAACTCTTTTAACTCACGAGTCAATTCATTTTCAGACATATCAGAACCAGAAACGTCTTTCCCATCTAGAAACATCATCCGAGCAATAGCCGAAATACCGATTCCCCCAATTCCGACAAAGAAAACTTTTTTAATTTTTAATAAATCTAGATCCATTTAATTGTTAATATACCATGAATATTTAAATTATGTTAAGATGAAAAAATGAAAATTGGAATTTTTGATTCAGGACTAGGTGGACTCATTATTGCTCGAGCAATACATAAAACAATACCAAAATATGATTATGTATACTTTGGGGATACAAAAAGGGTGCCTTATGGCAATAAATCACATGAGGCAGTATATAAATTTACCAAAGAAGCTGTAGATTATCTTTTTCGTAAAGAAAATTGTGCTATTGTTATTATTGCTTGTAATACGGCTTCTGCTAGAGCCTTGCGAGAGTTACAACAAAAATATTTACCGAAAAATTTTAAAGACAGAAAAATACTCGGGGTTTTAATTCCAACAGCAGAAGTATCATCTAATTATGAAAGAGTTGGAGTATTGGCTACATTGGGAACTGTAGCTTCAAAAACGTTTATAGTAGAAATAAAAAAACTAAATAAAAAAACTAATGTTTTTCAAAATCCTGCACCGATGCTCGTGCCACTTATTGAAAATGGTGAAAATATACTAGCTAAACCATTTATTTTAAAATATCTAAAATCATTTAAAAATAAAAATTTAGACGCTCTAGTATTAGGTTGTACACATTACCCTATTTTAAAGAAAGAAATCAAAAAAATTATGTTAGAAAATTCAAAAGAAGTAAAAATCATTTCTCAAGATGAGATTATTCCTAAAAAACTAAAAAAGTATTTCAAAATACATCCAGAAATTACTGACAAATTATCAAAAAATAAAACTATAAAAATATTAGTTACAGACAAGACACAAAACATAGAAGCTATTGTAAAAAAATGGTTCGGTAGTACTATTAAGATAAATGTTATTTCAGACTCTTCACTATTTTTATAAATTTGTCTCCTCTGTCATATTCATTGTTGAACATTCCAAAAGAGGCAAAAGCAGGAGAAAAGAGAATAATATCCTCCTGTTTGGCATGTTTAATTGCTTTTTTAATTGCATCTTTTAAATCTTTCGCCTTTTCGTTTTTAATTCTTAATTTGTAATTCTTGAGCAATCTTTCTGTTCCGCTGCCCGGAATCATTATGACCATTTGGCAACTTTTATTTACAACTTTTACAAAATTATCTAATGCAAGTTTTTTGTCTGAACCACCGCAAATCAAGATTATCCTTTCTTGTCGGGTGTTAAACACCCGCGTCGGGTGTTTAACACCCGACAGAACTTCAATGCCTGCAATGGTTGCTTCCGGTGTTGTAGCATTATTGTCATTATATATCTTTATGCCTCTATATGTTCTAAGTAGCTGAAAACGTCCTTCTAAATATTTAAACTTGGCAACTGATACTTTTATTTTTTCCATTGAAATTCCTAAATTTTTTGCCACTGCTACAGCACAAGCTAGATTCTCTTTATGGTGGTCTCCAAGAACATTAAACTTCCAATCAACGACATCTTTTTTATTTACTACAATTAATTTACTTTTTAGATTCTTTAGAATTAACTTTTTTATATCAGGACGAATAATTAAAATATCACCCTTTTTTTGATATTTAAAAATATTTGCTTTATCGGCAAAATATTTTTTCATACTACCTTTGTAATAATTCATGTGGTCGGGCATAAAAGAAGTAAAAACAGAAATATGTGGTGATATTTTCGCATCCCCAAATCCTTGCAACTGCCAAGAATCTAGTTCACAAACTACAATATCTCCTGCTTTAACTTTCTTTAATAGAGGCAACGTAACAACACCGCGCACATTACCTCCCAAATATACTTTTTTGTTCTTCAGGTTTTTAGACAAAATTTTATAAATCAAGGTTGTCGTCATAGATTTTCCCCTTGTACCAGTCACTCCTATTGTCATTGTCTCCGGTGTACATTTAGTAAAAAGTGATACATCCATTTCAATAGGAATATTATTTTTTCGGGCCTCTTTTATATAAATTGAATCAAAAGGTACTCCAGCAGCTTTTAAAATAAAATCACAATTTCGAAAATCTTCTAATCTATGTTTACCTAAAACATATTTTATATCTTTAAATTTTTTTAATTTTTTTAGAGATTCTTTTAATTGTTCTTTTGTCTTTAAATCTGTAATAGTTAATTTTGCTCCACATTCTGCCAAAAACATAGCATCTCCTACTCCTCGCCCAAGCAAACCAAGACCCATAATAATTACCTTCTTACCTTTAAAAAATTCTTTATAATTATTCATAAGCCTTTTTAAGTTCCTCCATGTCATCAAAGTGGTGCTTCACCCCTTTTACTTCCTGATAATCTTCATGTCCCTTGCCAGCGCAAAGTATTATATCCCCTTTTTGCGCTATTTTAACTGCCTCTCTTATTGCTTCATGGCGATTAGCAATAATTTTTACTTTTTTCAAAATTTCCTCCGATAAACCTTCTCTCATTTGCTCAATAATTTTCTCTGGATTTTCGCTTCTTGGATTGTCAGAAGTTAAAATAGTAATATCAGAATGAATTGCGCCAATTTTACCCATAATTGAACGCTTAAGCGGATCGCGATCTCCCCCACAACCAAACACAGAAATAATTTTGGCTCCATCTTTTCTTATTCCTTGCACTGTCTTTAAAACATTTTCAAGTGCATCCGGCGTATGCGCGTAATCTACAATCACGGTTACACCTGATGAACTTATAAAATAATCAAATCTCCCCTTAGGTGGTAAAACATTTTTGAGTTGTTCTTTTACTTTCTCTTTATCCACACCAAGAAGCACCAAGGTAGCATAAACTGCAAGCACATTATACATATTAAAATCGCCTATCAATTTTGTTTCTAATTTTTCACTAAAATCAGCCTTATGCTTAAAACCATAAGTGTATCTTTTAGCTTGAATACTATCTAACATTCTTTCACCATATTCATCGTCTATATTAGATAAGACGAAAGCAGATTCTGGCAACATTTTAAAAAATTTCTTTTTAGCTCCAAAATAATTCTCAATATTTTTATGATAATCTAAATGATCATGCGTCAAATTGGTAAAAATTCCACCTATAAAATTAATTCCGGCTACTCGATTTTGGTCTAATGCGTGAGAAGAAACTTCCATAAAAACATATTCGCAACTCTTCTCTGCCATTTCATTCAATAATTTATATAAATTTATAGGGTCAGGTGTTGTGCCAGGAACCGATCTGACTTCTTTCGTACGAACAACCTCTCCATTTATTATATTTTCTACAGTACTAATAAGTCCTGCTTTATATCCAAGACCGATAGCAATTTTATATAGAAGCGTAGCTATAGTCGTCTTGCCATTTGTCCCTGTCACTCCAATAATCTTTATTTTTTTTGATGGATTACCAAAAAAATGCATCCCTGCCAATAATGCAATTCCACGCCTTTTAATTTTTAAATTTTTAATTATTTTTTGCATTTGGTTTTATTAAAGTTTCTTGTTCCACTTTTTGGAATCGTTCGATTTCTTTTCCATCCAAGACAATATTTTCTAAAAACATATGCTTCGGCCGAACCCAAATAACCCCATCCTCTAAGTGCATATAAATAACCAAATGTTCTTTTGTTTCGCTATCAATCGCCTCAAAAAGAACCTTCACTCTGGTTCCCTTATAATGTTCATAAATTCCTCCGATTTCTAAACTTTTCATAATTACTATATAATACCCCTAAAATCAACTTATTACAAAAATAGACGACCGCATTATTTTATAACACTATCATTTTTAATAAAAAAAATTATTTTAATCCAAAATGTTTCCGAAGATTCTCATCATGATCTAACTTTTCAACTACCATATATCTTATATTTTTACCAAAAGACAAATCGGTCTTAAGTAATTCAATAAATTCCACACAATTGTAAGGATAAATCCATACACTTTGTTGAAGCTGAACAAAACCAAAATCTTTTATTTCCATTCGCAAAAGATTTCTTTTCGATCTAGCATTTTCCCAAACATCAAAAATAACTACTCTCCATTTTCCATCCCATTTAATATTTTTCTTTTTCTCTTTAATTTGATAATAAAAAAGTTTTCGTTTCCCTTTCTCAGTCAAAGATAAAAATTGTTTCCCGTTTTCAATTTCTATTTTAAGCAAGCCATCTTTTACAAGTTTCTGCGCCTTTTGGTTTAAATAATATTTAAGGTTATATTTTTTCTTTTGCTTTAAAAATGGTTTTAAAATTTGCAAAGCATTAGGCGCCAAGACTGCAATCGCCAAAATTCCAGCAGTAGCAACTGTCATTAAAATGATTCTCTTAAAATCAATCCTATTACCCATAATTTCATTATACTACAAAACAAGACGACCGCATATTTTTATACTTATAACTTTTAAAAATTACAAGTCTTATTATTACATCATTCTTGAACCCTTGGAAACTTTCTGGGTCGGGCAAAGCAAAACAACCTTATCTTCTTCGTCCACCAAACCCAAAGTGAGAACTTCTGACAGAAAAGGTCCGATTTTCTTCGGAGGAAAATTTACCACTCCGATAATCATTTTCCCAAGTAATTCTTCTTTGGTGTAATTTTGGGTTATTTGCCCAGCTGACATTTTTATTCCGATCTCTGGGCCAAAATCTATCGTCATCTTGTACATCGGTTTTCTAGCTTCGGGAAAATCTTCTACCTTTATTATTTCCCCTGCCCGAATATCCACTTTTTGAAAATCTTCATAAGAAATCATAAAGTCAATTGAGATTAATTTACTAAAGATTTCCTATGCTGGGGTGCATTAATCATTCCACATTTTTTCCATTTATATACTTCTCCCGTAGATGGATTGATCGCCCCACAAGGACATGGGTCATTTCGACCAATATTTATTTCTGCTTTCACATTTTTCGTATCTACAAATTCTTTTGGCTCATCATGACTTGTAATCAAAGTTTGTTTTAGTGAATTATCCTTCATTTTTACATTCACAACATTATCAGTACTTCGACTTCGTTCAGCATCTGCGATATTAATCGTATTAATAAGTGAAAAAACTTGCTCCTTAAAAGCTTCTTGCATTTCCTTAAACATCGCTAAACCGTCTTTTTTATATTCGACTATCGGTTCCCGCTGTCCATAAGCTCGCAAGTTGACCGATGAACGCAAATAATCCATCGCTTCTAAATGTTCCATCCAAAGTGTATCATTTGCATAAAAAGCAATTCTTCTAACAGTTTCAAAAAATGCTTCATCGCCTAGTTTTTTTCTTTTCTCTTCCAAAACTTTATTAAAGCCTTCTCTATTTGCTGCAATATCATTAAGCAAAATTTCAATTTCTGTTTTATCTGCTCGCAACATTTTTTGCCTTCTTTCATAAATAATTTTACGCTGATGGTTCATCACATCATCATATTCAAGAGTATTTTTTCTGGCATCAAAATGAAAACCTTCAATTTTAGCTTGAGCTCCTTCTAAGGTTTTACTAATAAAACGATTTTCTATAGGCTGATCCTCTGATATACCGAAACGCCCCATCATCGTTTTGATTTTTTCTGAACCAAACACACGCATTAAATCATCATCTAATGAAACATAAAACTGCGTCTCGCCAGGATCACCCTGTCGGCCTGAACGCCCTCGGAGCTGATTATCAATTCTACGCGCTTCATGTCTCTCTGTCCCTAAAACAAAAAGTCCTCCAACACTTTTTACAAATTCATATTCTTCTTTCACCATAGGATTACCTCCAAGCTTAATATCTATACCACGGCCAGCCATATTTGTAGCAATAGTCACCGCGCCACGACGACCCGCTTGCGCTATTATTTCTCCTTCTTTCTCATGATTCTTTGCATTCAAAATTGTATGTTGTACTCCTTCTTGTTTTAGATAAACAGAAAGAAGTTCATTTTTCTCAATTGAAATAGTGCCAATTAACACAGGCCCTCCTTTCAAATTTAATTCTTTTACTTTCTTGGCAATAGCTTGAAATTTGCCTTTTTCTGTTTGAAAAATTAAATCACTGTGATCAATACGAACAACAGGCCTATTCGTAGGAATTACAATAACATCAAGTCCGTAAACTTTTAAAAATTCTTCAGCTGAAGTTGCTGCAGTACCAGTCATACCGGAAAGCTTTTTATAAAATCTAAAATAATTTTGAAAAGTAATAGAACCAGACGAGCGAGTTTCTTTTTCAATTTTTACGCCTTCTTTTGCTTCAATCGCTTGATGAATACCCTCACTCCAACGTCTACCTGGCTGTAAACGTCCAGTAAAAGGATCTACAATAATAACCTCTCCCTCTTTCACAACATAATCCTTATCACGTTCAAAAATAGCTTGCGCTTTTACTGCTGTTTCTAAATGATGCACATATTTAATACCTTTTTCTGTGTAAATATTTTCAATCCCAAGAAGTTGTTCGGCTTTAGTAATACCAGCATCAGAGAGAGATATCGCTTTTAGCTTCTCATCCACTTCGTAATCTAGATCACGCTTGAGTTGTTTTGCAATTTTGAAAAATTTTATATAAAAATCTTCCGAATCTCCAGAAGCAGATGAAATAATCAGAGGTGTACGCGCTTCATCTATTAAAATAGAATCCACTTCGTCAACGATTGCAAAATTATGTCCTCTTTGCACGAGATCATTTATATTCGTGGCTAGATTGTCACGCAAATAATCAAAACCATACTCATGATTCGTTCCATAAGTTATATCTGCTGCATACGCTTCCCTGCGGGAGCAGGGTTTTAAAAAATCATAGACAATTTTAAATTCTCCAACTTGATCTCGTTCTTGATCCTCTTCTTTATGAGTCACATCATATAAGTATGAAACATTTTGTGAATTAATAATTCCGACGCTTAATCCTAAAAAATTATAAACTTGACCCATCAATACTGCACCGATGCGAGAAAGATAATCATTAACCGTAACAATGTGCACACCACCTCCAGTGAGCGCATTTAAATACGCTGGAAGAACTGCCACAAAAGTTTTCCCTTCTCCTGTTTTCATCTCAGCAATTTTACCTTCATGCAAAGACAAACCTCCAATAATCTGGACATCAAAAAGACGCTTATCGTCAGTTCGTTTCATCGCTTCCCTAACAAGAGCAAAAGCTTCTGGCAATATTTCATCAAGAGTTTCAGTTTTATTGTTGGACTTATTTAATCTATCTTTAAATTCTAATGTTTTTTTAAGAAAATCACTATCTTCCAACTTTGAAATATCTACTTCTAAAGCATTGATTTTAGATACTATTTTCTCAGCATTTTTAATGAATTTAGAACTTTCGTCTCCAAATATTTTACTATATAAACTCATAAATATATATTAGCATAAAACAAAAAAAACTTCCGACTTTCGACGGAAGTTTTTTCAAAGAGAAACTATGCTCGCTTCTTTCCCTTTTTTGCTGCCTTCTTCTTTTTTGCTGCCATAATATTTTTAAATTAAATTATTAAATTAGTTTGCAATAAACCGACCAAAAATATTTATTGCTTCGAACTGTCTTAATTATCTCGCATATCAAAACATAACACAATAGTTTTTTCATAAAACTGTGGATAACTTTTTAAAATAAAAAAACACAAAAAATTATTTTGTGTTTTTTTATTTTATTATTTTTATTTGAAGCGAGTGATGGCTAACCTCCAACATATGTGCCTATGTGAGTGCGATCACTCGCTACAGATAAAAATAATTCTCAATGTAATTGTATCATAAAACCTGTTCCAATATATGTTCTATCACATTGTGTGTTTTAGCATCTACAAATTCACAGACTTGAGAAAAATGTGAATCTGGTTTTAAATCAGGCACTCCATCAATTTGCAAAAGGTAAACCTTACCGTGAGGATTTAAAATAAAATCCATTTTAAAATAATAACTATCTCCAACATGTTTATGTAAATCTTTCGCTAAAGCAGTTAATTTTTCTTTTTCAGTAAACGAAAAAATTCCAAAAGAATTTCCTAAAGGAAAAGTATAAATATCTTCACCACGAAACTTTGGTACAGAATGCACCGAGGCGATCTTCCCCGCAATAAATTCTTCCACTAAAATACTTTTTTCATGCTTCACTCCGTCCTCAATAGCATTCACTAATTCAGGAAAAGTTTTTGCTAGATGAATACCCATACTCTCATCTTCAGTAAAAGATTTTATAATCCATGGAGAAGAAAATTTTTCAAAAACTTCTTTAGCTTTTTTGATTGAATATCTTTCACGCGGACCATCGAAATCTTTTTGATATAAAGGCAAAACAACAGAACGAGGCATTTGTATGCCGACTTGCTTCATATGCTCGCATAAAAAATCTTTATTATTTTCTAAAGTAGAAGAAAAAGAACTATTACTTATATTTGGAATAGTTAAACTATCAAGGATATTTGAAAAACTAGGATGTGAAATATTCCAAACTACATCAATTTTATTTACTAGATCACTCGTATTGATAGGTACTCCACCTAAATGCCAAATGTAATCCTTATCAACCAAAATATCTACAACTTTATACTTATCTCCTAATTTTTCAGAAATATGCGAAATAATCTCTCCACCTTTTTTAATAGAGGACAAATAATGCTTTCCCGCCCCGCCACGCAATATTCCAACTCGTTTTATTTTTTTATTTTTTATTTCTGACACCAAAATATTATACTACTAAATATCAAAACAAAAAACACCCCACTTGCGCAAGGTGTTTTTTAAATTGCTGTTGTTTGTTTTGTTTCGTTCTTATAACTTAAGAGTCTTTCCTCTCTGTCAATATGTTTCTTTAAGTCCATAACATACTTGGACTATTGTGTCGTCAATTGAGCGACACAATACCGACTCAATATATCCAACCTCTCCGAGGTCAGTTTTCGTTTTGAGACAAAAAACTTAATTCTATAAAATTTCTTCTGTAAAATTAGGACGTTTTTCAAATTGAATTATTCCACGACCAGCTTCCGCTAGCCGTGCCTTGTTACGACTTAGTCCCTGTCACCGAGCTTACCTTAGGACCCGCTTATGCGGATACTTCGGGTACTCCCGGCTCCCTTGACTTGACGGGCGGTGAGTACAAGACTTGAG
>JBBTYN010000005.1:0-11772 GCA_038061755.1 Patescibacteria group bacterium
TCACATATGAGAAAGAAAATAAAAAAAATTTTAATTTTAACTTTTGGGATTAGCTTTATTATCCTTGGATTATTAGGTTTAGTATTTCCTTTTTTACAAGGAATTCTTTTTTTAATTATAGGTTTTATAATTCTTTCTCTTTATTTCCCGCAGGTAATTACTATTTTAAAAAAATATTTACACAAGCATCCACACTTGGTTGAAAAAATAGAAAAGATTGAAAAAAAAATAAAAGAATTTGTTGGGGAAATATAAATTATTTTTTCTCTATCCATTCTGGCTCTTGACGCACTAGTAATTTACTTTTATTTTCTTGATCTAAAAGAATAGCCTCAACGACACGCTCCATCCGCATACCTTGTGAACCTTTCACGAGCACAATATCATTTTTTTCTATAAAAGTTTTTATGAAATTCCCCGCTTCACATGAATTTAAAAATTGAAAAATATTTTCTTCATTCATACCTACTTCAATTGCCCCTTCTTTTATCTTTTCTGCCCTTGAACCAACCACAAATAAAACATCTGCGTTCTCTTTAGTAATTTTCCCAATATTTTTATGAGCTTCATTAGTATGTTTGCCAAGTTCTAACATATCACCCAAAATAGCAATCTTCCTCCCTGCCTGCGCAGGCAGACCCTTTTTATTTTTACTTTTTTCTGTTTTTATTTGTCCTAAGGTTCTAAGCGCAAATTCGCAAGCAAAAGGTGAAGAATTATATGTATCATCAATAATCAAACTATTATTTATTCCTTTATGCAACCTCATTCGCCCAGGCGCAACATCATAATTTTTAAGTGAATTTACTGCTGTTAACATATTGAATTTTAATCCAAAAGACAATGCTAAGGCCGCAAGTGCGGCATAAACATGATTTCTACCAAAAACTTTTTCTATAATGATAGGAAAACTATTGCCCCCTTCATCTACTCTGAAAATTATTCCTTCTGGCTCATTATCTTTATTATAAAAGATACTATCACCCAAACCCAAAACATCAGCACCTTCTGTAAATCCATATGTAATAGTCCAATGTTTACTTTTTTCTTTCATTTCAAGTACCATTTGATCATCTGCATTTAATAATAAAAGGCCATCTTTTTTTAAAGTTTTTATAAGCTGACTTTTTTCTTCCACAAGATGTTTATGCGAACTAAAAAATTCAACATGAGAAGGAGTGTCCCCTATCGCAGTCATAATAACAACATCAGTTTTAAGCCAAGAAGCAGTCTTTTTCATATCACCCTGCTTACCTATGCCGACCTCAAGCACAAGCCATTTTGGATATTTGTGAAAACCAAAAGGACTAAAAAAAAGCCATAGACCTTTTAAAATATTTAAGAGCCAAACAAAAGGATTGTTCCATCCATTTGGGACACCTAGAATAGTAAGAGGCAAACCTATTTCACTATTAAAACTTTTTTCACTTTTACGAACATAAGATATTTTTGAAAGCACAGCATAAACTGCATCTTTGGTGGAAGTTTTCCCTACTGACCCGGTAATTGCAATAATTTTTGGTTTATATTTAAAAAGGACAAGTTCTGACTCTATTTTTAAAATATAAATTATTATTTTTTTAAAAATTGTTTTCATCTGTCTGGTGGAATATTATAATAATTTAATAAAAATTTCGTAATATCTAAAAATGGATCAGTCCAAGTTGTCGCAGAATAAAGCACCTCTTTAGGATTTATAGCATAAAGAAAAACTATAAACTTCGGATCATAAGCTGGGAAATAACCCGCGAAAGAATGATTATGCCTGTCTTTATAATATCCTCCGTTTATATTATCTGCAACTTGCGCCGTACCTGTTTTTGCTGCCACACTAAAATGATCAAGTTTTTTTAAGTCTCCAGCTATACCTTTATCCATAACTTGCACAAGCATTCTAGTTATCTCTAGAGATGTAGCTTTTGTAATTTTTGTAGGAGTCATTGGGTAAATAATTTTTTTAGAAGTTCCATCGTTATATTTTATTTCAGAAACGAGATGCGGAACGACCAAATTTCCACCATTACCAAGAGAAGCAAATGCTCGTATTAATTCAACTGGTGTAAAAGCAATTCCTTGACCAAAAGCAGCATTTGCATACTCAATCTCACGAGGACTTGTCAATATTCCTGAAACGAGTCCAGAAGTTTCATTTGGCAAATCAATCCCAGTTTTATTTTTTATACCAAAGCTCAGCAAATAATCACGTAATTTTGTTTTACTTAATTTCTGTTCTACAAAGACCATTCCTGTGTTGAGTGATTGATTTAAAACTTCTTGCATGCTCGTACCTGGACCCCTACCTTTTTTATCAAAATTAGATATTTGATGTTTTTCAACAGTAACTTCACCTTTATCATTATATGTTGTATCAGCAGTAATTACTCCTGCATCTATGGCACTCGCCATAACTAAAGGCTTGACTACAGAACCAAATTCTAAAACATTTTCTACTAACGGATTCCCAAAAACTGAAACTGTTTTATTTTGAGAAAAATTATTCGGATCAAAAGAAGGTAGCGAGCTCAAAGCATAAATGGATCCATCTGTGGGATTCATAATTATTCCACCAATAGAATCAATTTGATATTTATTCTTTACTTCAGTTAATTTTTTTTCTAAAAAACCTTGAACCTGAGGTTCAATCGTTATAACTATATTTCCTTCTGATACTTTATTTTCAAATAAAGTTTTATTTATATCAGAAAAAACTTCAGCAAAAAAATTAATATAAGGATTGTCTGTGTTTCTGGAAAGAATAGAGTTATATTGTCTCTCAAGCCCATATCGTCCACCCAATTCATCACCCTTATAGCCCACAAAACCAAGCGTATGAGCAGCCAAATTGCCCCCAGGATAAAAACGCCATTTTTCTTTAAAAATACTTACTCCTGGAATTTTTAATACAGAAATAGCATCAGCCTGTTCTTTAGAAAGACGGTTTGCTATTTCTGCGTATGGATCCGTCTTTTGCCCCATTCTTAATATAAAATTATCATAATTAAAAGTTATTATTTTTGATAATTTTTTATAAACAGCTTCTCCATCAATAATTTTACCAGAATTAATAGCAACCTTAAAACCAGAAGTCTGAGTTGCAGCAGAAACAAGCTCTCCATCTTTGCGCTTAAAATAGATAGTTCCGCGTTCATAAATATTTGCCGAAGGCGTCGAGTATTGACGATTTGCAGTCTGTGAATACGTGCCACTATGCACAAATTGCACAAAAAAAAGTTTTGCTATAAGTATTGCAGCAAAAATAAAAATAAAAAAAAGTATTATTCTAGATCTAAAAACAAAACTAGATTTCATTATTAGTAAGTTTTATGCTTCCAAGATGAACGCTACTCACATTAAATCCAAGAGCCTTATTCGTAGGACTACGGCCGAAAGATTTACGAGTTGCAAAAGTTGCTTTTGTTTCTTTAAACCCCATAGTAGATGAAAGATTCATATCAATGCTATTTGAAACAGTTAAATAAAAAACCTCTAATTCACTTACTTCATTGGAAAGCGTAAGCATTTCTTTTTCCAAAGTTTTTCTCCCCACAATACTAAAAACCATATTCCCCAAAATTAATACATAAAAAAGTGCTAATGCAATTAAAATAAAAATCATTGTATAAAAAATGTTTTTTTCAACTTCAATATTATTGTTCATAATATTTACGTTATGATATATGCGTGTCTTTAATTGTAAGGTTGCTTGTCTCATATTATTTTATTTTTTCCAAAATTCTTAACTTTGCACTTCTAGCTCTGGGATTATTCTTTAACTCTTCACTACCCGCTCCAATTATTTTCTTATTTATTAATTTTGCTCTTTCTTCTTTTTCTAATACTTTGTAAAATTTTTTAACGATTCTATCTTCTAAACTATGAAAAGAAATCACTGCTATTCTCCCACCCACTTTCAATTGATTAAATCCTTTTCCCAATCCATCTTTCAAAGCCCCTAACTCATCATTGACCGCTATCCGTAATGCCTGAAACGTTCTGGTAGCTGGATGGATTCTCCCCCTCTTGTAGACTGCTGGTACTACATCATTTATTATCTTTACTAAATCAAAAGTCGTTTCTATCTTCCCCTTTTTTCTTGCTTCTACAATCCCCCTAGCTATCCTTCTGCTATATCTTTCTTCTCCATAACCGTAAATAATATCTGCTAAACTTTTTTCGCTCCAAGTGTTTACAATATCACTTGCCGTAAGGTCTTCTGGACAAGGATTTTCTTTCATAGTCATCAAGAGCGGCTCATCTTTAATAAAAGAAAATCCTCGTCCGGAATTCTCTAACTGATCAGAACTCAAACCTAAATCAAAAATAATTCCATCCACCTTCCCCGACACCAGGTGAAGGGGAGTTTCCCCTTCACCTGGTGTCGGGGAAAAAATCTTGTCTAAATCTCTAAAATTTTTATTATAAAAAGAAATTCGCTCGTCATTCTTTCTCCATACACTCTTATCTTGATCGAGAGCAATGATTTTTGTTTTTGGAAATCTTCTTAAGACCTCCATACTATGTCCGCCCCCTCCAAATGTGCAATCCAAAACGACAGAATCTATTTTTAGGTTCAAACCCTCTATTATTTCATTTAAAAGAACTGTCTTATGTATACTCATTTATTTCCAAGCTTTTCTGCTAATTCTGGAGCTTGCTTTTCTACGGCTTCTTGATTCTGCGACCATGTCTTGTCATTCCAAACCTCAACCCTATCTCCTACTCCGATAATGGCTGCGCTATTTTTTAAACCTATTCTGTCTTTCAAAAAATCTGGTATTAAAATTCTTCCGATTGAATCTATTTCTACTTCCGCTGCTCGTCCGAACATATATCTATTAAAATTTCTTTGATCAGCTTTCAAAAAAGATAAATCAGTTTTCGTATCAGAAAGTCTTGTACTTACTTTCTCCCATTCTTTAACTGTAAAAATAAATAAACATTGTTCAAGCCCGGGTGTAATAATAACTTTCTTGCCAAGCTCTTTGCGAAATTTCGCTGGCATTGAAACTCGAGACTTTTCATCTATTGTATGAATGTATTCTCCAATTAACATATTTTTATTAAAAATTACTTAAAAATAACTTATACACAGATTTCCCACTTTTTCCCACCTGATTAACATTATAAATCACGTATAAAATAACACCAAGCCCTAGCTGTGGATAACTTTAATTAGGTAAATAATAAAAAAAACGGAAGCAAGGCTTCCGTTTTTCAAAGAAAGAGAGAATAACTCTTTCTTTGCCTAAAATATTAGGACTTATGATACTATAATACTAGGAGGAGATTGTGAAAAAGTTATGCAAGACCAAGATTCCCAAGATTTTCAGCTTCAACATCATGAATAGAAACAGTTTCAATAACACAATCCGGACAAATACTCTCAGAGAATCCTTCCCTTAAGAAAGGGACTGTCAGTTGACTTCCTAAAACTTGCCACCGACCTTTGTGTTCTACTTTCCTGCAAATTCTGCATATAAGCATACTCTATTCCCTCCTTTAAGTTATGAATAACAAAAATTTTAGATATTATACCATATATTTAAAACAAAACAACATCATTTTTTATTTAGTTTTTTGTTGGGCGCATTAGTGGAAAGAATTGGGTTTCGCGAATTGGTTTATCTATTAAAAAAGCAAAAAATCTTTCACCGAAACCGAAACCGAAACAGGGAGGCATGCCGTATTCAAGCATTTCTACAAATTCTAAGTCTGACATCATCGCTTCTTCATCCCCTCCTTCAATTAATTTCTTCTGCTCATCAAATCTTTTCTTCTGATCAATAGGGTCATTGAGTTCCGCATGCGCTCTGCCTATCTCACTTCCAGCAATAATAACTTGAAACATTTCCGTTTTTTGATTGTCTTTTGGATTTTCTTTTGAAAGAGGAGCCACAAGTTTAGGATGATTTACAAGATATACTGGACCGGAAATATTTTTGCGACAAAATTTCCAAAGCGAGTCAATCATCCTCTCCCTGTTTTTTCCCTGAAACTCCACATTTAACTTTTTCAGTGTTTGTTCCATTTTCTCTTCCGAATCTTCTAAGACATCAATACCAGTTTGTTTTTTGACTTCCTCCACATAATCTATTTCCGGCCAATCACTACCCAAGTCAAATTTGTGCCCTCTGGTTTCAAATTCAGTTTTTCCGAAAACTTCTTTAGCTATTTTTATATATAAATCTCTAACCAATTTTTTTCCTTCATCCATATTCATAAAAGAAGCGTAAAATTCTATATTAGTAAATTCTTGTGTGTGTTCCGGACTGGAACCTTCGTTTCTATAAACTCTGCCTATTTCAAAAGTTCTAGGAAATCCGGCGGTCATTAATCTCTTTTGCCAGAGCTCACCAACTGAGATGCGCATATAAACATCTATATCAAAATCATTATGATGAGTTATAAACGGCCGTGCTTCCGCTCCTCCAGTCGTAATCTCTAAACTAGGAGTTTCTACTTCCAAAAATCCATTATCTTTCATAAAAATTCGAGCTGTATTCCAAAATTTTGCTTTCTTTTCAAAAATATCTTTGATTTCTGGATTCATTAAAATATCTAAATATCTTTTTCTGAATCTTTCTTCCACATCCACTAACCCGTGCCATTTTTCCGGAAGCGGACGCAAGCTCTTGGAAAGCATTCTCCAATCTTTCGCTTCCAATGTCTTCTCTCCTCTTTTAGTCGTAAAAAAGATCCCTTGTATTTCCACAAAATCGCCAATATCTACAACCTCACTCCAAAAATTAAATTTTTCATCACCAATTACATCCTTTTTCAGCAAACTCTGAAAAGTACCAGTACCGTCATTTAAAGTAATGAAAATAATAGCGCCCTGGCCACGAATAGACATTATTCTGCCTGCAATCCATTTTATTTCTTTATTTTTTTCTAAATTTTCAAAATCATCAACTGCAACTTTTAAAGAAATTTCTCTTTTAGAATCTACTGGATACGCTTCATACCCTCTCTTTTTTAAGAGTTCAAGTTTTTTTATTCTAGCGTCTTTAATTTCATCAATTGAAGACATTAAAATACATTTATAATTTTATAATTAACTAAGCCGTTCGGAGTTTGAAATGACACATCGGCACCTTTCTTTTTACCAAAAAGTGCAATACCTACAGGAGATCGATTAGAAATTTTTCCTGCTCTCATGTCTGCCTCCTCTGCTCCAACGATAGTATAATTTTTCTCTTCTTTTGTACCTTTTTTTTGCACAACCACATTAGAACCAATTTCAACGACATCACCTCCTCCGCCTTTTACAACTTGCGAAGATTGTAAAATCTGTTCTATTTTTACAATGCGAGCCTCCAGCTTGCCTTGATCTTCGCGAGACTGATGATATTCTGCATTTTCTGATAAATCACCTAATGATTTTGCATACTCTAAATTTTGTAAAATTTCTTTCCTTTTAGGACCCTTAAGATCTTTTAATTCTGCTAAAAGCATTTGTCTTTTTTCTTCAGTTATATAATCTGCTGATTGTTGCATAACATAAACATCTTATCTTTTTTTGACAAAAGAGTCAATTATATGATAGTGTTAGTAACATGGCAAAAACAGTAATTGAAGTGAGAAAAAATCCAAACGAAAATAATTCAAGTGTTTTGCGTCGTTTTTCACGCAAAATTCAAGAATCTGGCATTATACGCAAAGTTAAAGGCGCTCGCTATAATTTAAGAAAAGAATCAAAACTTAAAATGAAAAGAAGCGCTCTCAAAAGACTAGGAAGAAGAAAGGAAATAGAGAAACTCAAAAAGCTAGGCAAGATGGTAACTAAGTAAAAATGGAGGATAAATTTTCCATAATAAAAAATAATATATTAGGTAAAAAATATTCATTATCTATTGCTTTTGTAAGCGAAAAAGAATCTCAAAATATAAATAAAAAATATAGAAACAAAAACAAACCTACAAACATTTTATCATTTCCACTTAGTAAGAATGTTGGTGAAATCATACTTTGCGAAGCTATTATAAAAAAAGAAGCCAAAAATTTTAAAAAAACCTTTAACCAATTTTTAAGCTTTTTAGTTATCCACGGAATGCTTCATTTGAAAGGAATGAGACACGGAAAAATGATGGAAAAAGCAGAAGAAAAATACTTGTCCCGTACTAAATTTTTGATTAAGTGATATAATACTAGGATTAGAAGTTAAAATTTTAGTACTGGGATGATAAGAAATATTTCGGTAGGCATAGATGTCGGGTCGTCTATGACACGAGTCGTAGTCGGAGAATTTTTAAAAGGAGAAAAAAATCCTAGAATTATTGGTGTTGGTGAAAACGTGACGCTTGGTATGAGAAATGGTTATGTAATAAATTCTTCTCTTGTAACCACCTCAATAAAATCTGCAGTACTAAATGCAGAAAAAACTTCTGGCTTAAAAATAAAGCGAGGTTTTGTTTCACTTTCTGGTACCACTTTGCGTAGCGAAACAAGCTCAGGTGAAATGATTATTTCAAAAGCTAATGGTGAAGTAACTGCTCTCGATATCAACAAAGCACTTCAAGACTGTGAGGAAAATTTAAACCTAGGTAATAAAAAAATTATTCATGCATATCCCCAAACTTTTCGACTTGATGGAAAAGAAGTGTTGGGAAGACTAGAGGGAATGTATGGAACAAAACTTGAAGCTAAAGTTCTTTTCATTACTTATTCTATTACACATTTAGAAGATTTAATTAAATCAATAGCAGAAGCTGGAGTTGAAACGATAGATGTAATAGCATCACCTGTCGCTATTAGCAACATAGCCTTATCTGAAAAACAGAAAATCGTAGGAGTGGCGTTAGTTGATATAGGAGACCAAACAACATCTCTTTCTGTTTTTGAAAATGGGCAATTAATATCAGTTAATACTTTTTCTATAGGCTCAAATAAAATAACCAATGATATTGCTCTTGGTTTTAAAATTTCATTGGAAAAAGCAGAAGCTTTAAAACTTGGAAACGATACGACTATAGAATTCCCAAAGAAAAAACTTGATGAAATAATTGAAGCGCGTTTATGTGATATTTTTGAATCAATAGAAAATAATTTAAAAAAAATAAAAAGATCAGAACTCTTGCCGGCAGGTATAGTATTTGTAGGCGGTGGTGCAAATACTCCCCTATTAACAGAATTATCAAAATCAATACTTAAACTTCCATCCATTGTTGGCACAATTGAAATTTTTGGCAATACTAAAACAAAACTTCGTGATCCATCTTATTTTACTGCAATTGGCCTTTTGATTGCTGGTAAAAATAATAACGATTATTCAGATAGCTCTTTGGTAAATCTTTTAAAAGATTTCAAAAACACAATAAAATCAAGCCTAAAACAATTGATGCCGTAAAACTTTACTTTTTCTTGCTTTCTGATAGTGTATTACTTATATAAGATAACTTATTAATAAAAAGATTATGCCAAAAATAAATCAGGAAATACAAAGTTTTGCTCGCATTATGGTCATCGGAATCGGTGGGTCAGGAAAAAATGCAATTAACCATATGATAAATTCTAAAGTCAAAGGTGTCTCCTTTATTTGTATGAATACCGACACGCAAGATTTGCATCATTCTCTCGCCGAGAAAAAAATTCATATCGGAAAAAATCTTACAAAGGGTCTCGGCGCAGGCATGGATCCAGAAATTGGAAAGAAAGCAGCCGAAGAAACAAAATCTGAAATCCAAGATGTTATTAAAGGAGCAGATATGATTTTTCTCGCCTGTGGAATGGGAGGAGGCACTGGTACAGGAGCTACTCCCATTGTTGCTCGCGCAGCAAGAGAACAAGGCATATTGACCGTAGCGGTCACGACTAAACCTTTCTTCTTTGAAGGAAATCATCGCATGAAAATAGCTGAAAAAGGGATTGAGGATTTAGCTAAAGAAGTAGATGCTATAATTATTATTCCAAATGATAAATTACTTCAATTAACTGATAAAAATACCAATTTCAAAGATGCTTTTGCAAAATGTGATGATATCTTGCGTCAAGCCGTAGAAGGTATTTCTGATCTGATTACTACTCCAGGCATTATTAATGTTGATTTTGCGGACATTAAAGCTGTGATGTCTAATGCAGGATCGGCACTTATGGGTATCGGTACATCTTCTGGCGAAAAACGTGCTGAAAAAGCAGCTCTAGCCGCTATTAATTCACCATTACTCGAAGTTTCTATCCACGGCGCCAAAGGAGTATTATTTGCTATTTCTGGTGGTGATGACTTAACGATTAATGAAATTCAAGAAGCAGCAAAAATAATTACCGAATCAATTGATAAAGACGCAAAGGTGATCTTCGGAACAATTCGTGATGAAAAATTAAAAAAAGGAGAAATAAAAATTACCGTTATTGCTACCTCATTCCCTGCCGATATGCCTCGCAAAAATCTTTTTAGCGGAACAACGACAGATAAGCTCTTAAAAGAAGAAACTCCGTCTGTAGTAAAAAAAGAAATACATAATAGCATTCAAAATAATCTACATAATACAAATATACACAGTAATGATTTTATAAAAAAAATAGAAAAAAAAGAACCTAAAGAGGAAATAATCATAGAAGATGATGGCGATGATTGGAGCGCTGTTCCAGCATTCTTGAGAAGGAATAAAAAATAAAAATTAGAAAAAAGCTTTTGAAAGGGTTTCGAGGCTGTCGAGCCGAGAACTTCAGGATTTTTTAAGCTTCAAAAAATCCGTACTGGAAAAAGCTTGTTTTCTAATTTCTATTTTTAAGATATAATACAAACATGATTTACGACCTAATAATTATTGGAGGTGGGCCGGCTGGGAGCGCGGCAGCTGTTTATGCAGCTCGCAAGAAATTAAAAACACTTTTAATTATTTCAGAGTGGGGCGGACAAAGCATAGTATCTGAAAAAATCTATAATTGGATAGGTTCCCCTTCAATATCTGGAGCAGAACTTGCTCAAAACTTCAAAGATCACGTTTTAGAGAATGTTGGTGAAAGTTTAGAAGTAAAAGAAGGTTCAAGGGTAAATAATATTACAAAAAAAGCTGTGAACTTTTTAATTAAAATAGATGGAAACGAAGAATTTGAAACAAAGACAATTTTGATAGCAAGCGGTAGCAGACGCAGGAAACTTACTGCTCTAAATGCTGATAAATTAGAACACAAAGGACTCACCTACTGTGCAAGTTGCGACGGACCTCTTTTTGCAGATATGGATGTAACTGTGATTGGCGGAGGCAATGCTGCTTTTGAATCGGCTTCCCAACTTCTTGCATATTGTAAGTCTGTGACACTTATAATCCGAAGCAATTCATTCCGCGCAGATGAAATAACTATCCAAAAAGTTTCTAAAAATCCAAAATTTTCAATCATCAAAAACGCAGAAATTTTAGAAATTCAAGGAGATAAATTTGTAGAAGGAATAATTTATAAAGATAAAATTTCTGGAGAAAAAAAAGAATTAAAAGTAGCGGGTATTTTTGTGGAAATCGGACAGATTCCTAATACTGATTTTGTAAAAGAATTAGTACCCTTAGATGAAATAGGAAAAGTAAAAATTGACGCTTGGTCCCAAAAAACAGAAGTTCCGGGCATCTGGGCTGCTGGTGACTGCACTAATATTCTCTACCATCAAAACAACATTGCAGCCGGTGATGCTGTCCGAGCAATAGAAGATATTTACTTAACAGTACATGCGAGGTAGTGTGTATTAAACGGAGGCGTGGCTGAGTGGTTGAAGGCACCGGTTTCGAAAACCGGCATTGGGGAAACCTAATCGTGAGTTCAAATCTCACCGCCTCCGCA
>JBBTYN010000006.1:0-2020 GCA_038061755.1 Patescibacteria group bacterium
TAAATCACTCTTTTGTATTGAAGACATAAGAGTTTTTTGCTGTTCATAAAGCGAGTATTGCTTTTATTTTTTAGGGAGTATAATAGAGTGATGAGTAAAAAATATAAAACTATAGTCTCAATATTATTAATTTTGATTTTGGTCGGAGGTGGTTACTATTATTGGAAAATAAAAATGCAAAAATCAGCCGCACAGCAGGCGGCCGACATCTTGACTGAAATTGGAAATAATGTCTCACCGGATGTAACAACGCCTACCGTTAATTTGCCAGATACAAATACTAATCCTTACAGCAAAACCAATCCTTTTACAAATTTAAAAATTAATCCTTTTCAATAAAAAATATGAAAAAAAATATTTTAAGTTTATTGGTCTTAATTTCTGGAATTTTAATTTTCGGCGGAATAATCGGTTCTGCCAATGCTCAAACAGACAGCCAAACCGTTCCAGAAATTTCTTATCCTGTTGTTGAATTGAATAATTGTACGGATAAGGCATCCTGTAAGGCTTATTGCGACAAGACAGATAATATAGACGCCTGCCTTAGCTTTGCTGAAAAAAACAATTTGATGAGTTCTGAAGAATTGGCTAGTGCCAAAAAGTTTCAAGATACTGGAATGGTTGGTCCTGGCGGGTGTAAAGGCAAAGACAAGTGCGATACATATTGTAGTGATCCAGTTCACATTGACGAGTGCATAACATTTGCTGAAAAGAACGGATTAATATCTGGTTCGGAATTAAATGAAGCTAAAAAAGTACAGGCAGCCATAGCTAAAGGCATCAAACCTCCTGCTTGTGGTGGCAAAAAAGCCTGTGAGGTTTATTGTTCTTCCTCGGAACACATGGAAGAATGTATTAATTTTAGCATTGAGGCCGGAATAATGGATAAAGGCAAGCAAGAAGAAGCGCAAAAAGTTCTGGCTGCAATCAAGCGCGGCATTAAACCGCCAGCCTGCAATGGTAGAGAGGAATGTGATGCATATTGTGGCGCTCCGGAAAATATAGAAGAGTGTATTAATTTTAGTATTGAAACCGGAATGATGCCAAAGCAAGAGCAGGAACAAGCGCAGAAAATGCTTTCCGCGCTAAAACAAGGCATTAAACCTCCGGCTTGCCAACCTAACCCACCCGAGCAATCTGGACAATCCGATCAAACGCAATCTGCTCAGCCAGGACAACCAAATCAACCCACTAGCCAGCCTAAGCAACCCAGTCAATTCGGACAGGGCTTGCAAACATGCGATCAATATTGCGCTGATCCAAACCATGTTGAAGAATGTGTAAAATTTTCCGTGGCAATAGGAAATATGACTGAAGAGCAAGGGCAAAATTCTATAAAAAACGGCAATAAGGGTCCTGGCGGATGTGTTGGTAAGGACGCTTGTAATACTTTTTGTAATAATCCCGACAACCAAGAAGCTTGTTTTAATTTTGCCAAAGATAACGGGATGATTTCCCCGGAAGATTTCCAAAGAATGCAGGATGGTGGCCAGCCCGGACAAGGCGGTTCAATGAAGCCTGGACAAAATCAAAATAATCAGGGACAGATAAATGAGCAAATTCAGCCATGGAAAGATATGTGTTCAAACAATACAGAATTGGCGTGTGCAGATGACGCTGGAGGATTTGTAACAGATGCAAAAATAGGTGCAGATAAACAGCCTATTTGTCCTACAGGGTCAACGGCGAAGTGCGGTAATTATCCACAGATTCATCAGCAAGGACAAAATCAGCAGAATCAAAATCAACCGGGAAATCAATTTCAGCCTAGACCGGGGACTATAAATCCGGATGGTCAGCAGATGCCACAACAAGCTGGACCTGGCGGATGTAAGGGGCCGGAAGAATGCCAAAAATATTGCGCTTCAAATCCGGAAGTATGTAAAAATTTCCAGCCACCACAAAATCAACAAGGTCAAATGCAACCACAACAACCCCAGGAACAGCAACAAAATCCTCCGCTCCCTCCTCCGCCAAGCAGTTTCTTGCAAGGGTTGCAGAATCTTTTAGCTAACGTTTT
>JBBTYN010000006.1:2120-21567 GCA_038061755.1 Patescibacteria group bacterium
TAGGAAAAAATATAGCCTTTTTCTAACTCTTCTCTAATCTGTCTCCAATTGAGAGTTCTGAACACAACCAACAATGGGAGCAATGTTTTGAGCTTTATTTTACAATGGTTATTTTTGATACCCCGGTAGAGATTAGAACTTTTTAGGAAAATAGTGATTAGCAGGATGGGTAGTTTATCACTCCCTAAGTGGTTGTGATATAATTAAAACGTCGATTTTTTAGGATTATTAGCTTAATTAAATTAAATAATATGTTAAAAAACAAAATGTTGGTTTTAGTTTCCGTTATATTTCTCATTGTTGGATTTGTTCTAGGTCAAGTTTTTAGTGTTCCTCAGGCATTTGCCAATGACAATGACCATGATGGTTTAGTAGATTCGGCGGATGTTGATGACGATAACGATGGCATTCTTGATGTGAATGACAGTAAACCAATTGATCATGATAACGATGGGAAAAATGATGATTTAGATGAAGATGATGATAATGACGCAATCAATGACGATAAGGATGATGCTGATTTTGATGAGGATAATGATGGTTTAGAAGATGAGGTTGATATTGATGATGATAACGATGGAGAAATTGATACATTAGAAAATGATGAAGACGATTTAGATAAGGATAACGTCAATAATGACAATGATCAAGATATTGATAATGACGGCGAAACGAATGTTGAAGACCAAGATGATGACAATGATGGGAAAAATGATGATGAAGACAGAGATGATGACAATGATGGTGAGAACGATGACGATGCTGGAAGTGATAGCGTGAGTAGAGACTAGATAATATAAATATCTGGCTAAAAAACCGTCAACAATGACGGTTTTTTAGTTTTTAATGTTAAGATTTAAAATACTACTAAACTGAAATTCACTTTTGATGTTAGTCCAATTTAGAGTTCTGAACGTATCCAACAAGGGGAACAGTTAGGATGATTTATATATTGAGGGTTGTGTTTTATTACGCTAAAAATGATATAGTATACAATTAAAATGGTAAGGTCGCATTAATATTTAATGTTGAAATTAATAATAAATGAAAAAATCATATATAGTTATATTGGGTATTGCATTTACCTTTGGTCTTACTGGGTTAAATGCTGTAGAGGCAGCAGGTCCAGCGATAGTAAACCTTGGGTCAGCGGGTGATTTTGTGATTCTAGCAAAAACAGGAATCTCAACTACTGGAACTACTTCAGTGGTTGGCAATATTGGAGTTAGCCCAGCTGAGGCAACTTACATAACTGGGTTTGGATTAATTCTTCCTGCCGCTAGCGCATTTTCAACATCAGCCTTAGTAACTGGCAAAGTATATGCTCCAAGTTATGCTAACCCAACCCCTGCTAATTTAACTACTGCGGTTAGTGATATGGAAACTGCTTATACCAATGCTAATGGGAGAACAAATCCGACTGCGACTGAATTGGGTGCCGGAAATATTGGTGGAATGACGCTTGCCCCCGGACTTTATAAATGGAGTACTGGTGTAACAATACCTACAAATGTTACTCTTTCTGGTGGAGCAAATGATGTTTGGATATTTCAAGTAGCGCAAAATCTTGATATTAGTTCAGCTACGAGAGTTATCTTAAGTGGCGGGGCTCAGGCTAGTAATATTTTTTGGGCTGTCGCCGGTCAGACGACTCTTGGTACGACATCTGTCTTTAATGGAAATATTTTAGATCAAACAGCAATTGTATTAAATACTGGCGTACAGTTGAATGGCCGAGCATTAGCACAGTCTGCGGTTACACTAGACGCAAGTACTGTTATTTTACCTACCTATACACCTCCGACACCTGTTATGTCAACTCCAACTCTGGTTGCGTGTACCATGGAAGCTATGCAGTGTTCGGACGGAAGTTATGTCTCACGACAGGGACCAATGTGCACATTTGCGACCTGTCCGAGTGCAACTCCGGCAGTTCCCGCTACTCAAATTGAAGGCTGTGTATCTGGTAATTTATTTAGCGCAACCAGTGGAAGATCTTGCACAGTAAGTGCAACTCCGGCAGTTCCCGCTACTAGAGTGGTGATAGCAGGATGTGAAGAAAGAGCTACTGGTTTCAGTAGGTCTTCAGGTCAAACTTGTGTTGGAAATTCTGTTAGTGCTACAACTAGAGCAAGATATAACCTTGGTCTTACCACTCTTCGAAATGGGAGTAGAGGTGAAGCAGTATTGGAACTTCAAAGATTTTTAAATGCTAGATTAAATCTCGGTCTAGTAGTAGATGGTAAATTAGGTCCGAAAACAATTGCTGTTATCAAGCAATGGCAAATGGATAAAGGTCTAGTGGCTGATGGCCTCATCGGAGTAAAAACAAAAGCAATGATAAATTCTTCGGCTCAATAAAATTTATAAAAGATTTAATTAAGTAAATAGAATAAAAATAAAATAATGTTATTTTAAGTTATATTTTATAGTGGTTGTTTTTATTTTTCTTTGATACTCATTTGAAAATCCTTCCAAGTTCAGAGTCAATTATTTTTTTTCAACATCATTCCAATCAGTTCTCCATAGTCGTATTTCTTTCAAAAGTTCTGGAGATGGGTTTTGAGCGTACCATTTACCATCATTACCTATAAAGACCAGTATATCTTTTTTAGAAATCCCTTCAGGCAAACCATTTATATTTCCCGAGGCGTCAAATGTAACTACCCACGATTGGTGTTCTTTCTTTGATTCATGTTCTGAATTTTTTAGTCCTTCCTGGTTCATTTATATGAAGATTATATCAATTTCTTTTTGTTTTAGCTATTCTTTGTGTTGATTACACATCTAAAGTATAATATAATTATATATATATGGATACAGAAAATATTTTTAGTGAAGATGTCTGGTTAGATTTTGATATTACCTTAGAGACAGAAAGTTATAAAGAATATTATCATCAAGTATTTTGATGTGATATTAATAAAAACAAAAATTAATTTTTGCTAAAAATTTTATTACGGAGTATACTGAAATTAGCTTATTATTAATAACGAGATAACGCTACGCTTTAATTGACATTGCGTGGCATGATTCTGCAAAATCAATTATATGGCCAAAAGAGGAACCACACTTAGTCCAAAAAACAAATCAAGACGTTCACATAAGACCAAGAAACGACTTGAAGTAAAGAGGGTTATGCTTGCGAAAAAATCTTCTTGTAAAAAGTGTAAGTAAAATTAATAAAAAATCTAAAAAACTTTTGTATAAAAAGTCAAAAAAACAAAAGAAAGTAGTAATGGTCAGCGGGGGATTTGATCCTATACATATTGGGCATGTGCGGATGTTTAATGAAGCAAAAAAACTAGGCGATAAGCTCGTGGTTGTAATTAATAATGATAATTGGCTAAAGTTAAAGAAAGGATATGCTTTTATGCCAGAACAAGAACGCAAAGAAATTATTGAAGCTCTTGGTGTTGTGGATAGTGTAGTAATAACAGGGCACTCAAAAAATGCTAAAGATATGAGTGTTTGTGAGGAACTATGTAAAATCAAACCCTATATTTTTGCTAATGGTGGAGATAGAAAACCAGATTGGGATCCTGTGCCAGAAGTTTCAATATGCAAAGAGCTTGGCATAGAAATGGTTTACAATATTGGACATGGAGGAAAAATCAGAAGTTCGTCAGATTTAGTAAAACAGGTACAGAAGAAGAAATTTAAAAAGCCTGCCCGCCGTGGCGGGAAAAAATAAAATGAAACCTTTAAATGAGATGTCTAAAAAAGATATCAGTAAAATTAAGTTAGTTGTTTTTGATGTGGATGGGGTGATAGTACCTAGAGGAACTAAAATAAAACAAGTAGGCAATACGACCACCCTAGAAACAAAAGTAATTCACGAAAAACAAATAGGACAAATAAAAAAACTATATGACATGGGTTTTTTGATAAATATTTCTTCTGGTAGGGGTCTTTATATGTTACAAGAGATGTTTAGAGATATTTTACCTTTTATTAGTCTTACTTATGAATGTGGTAGCGTCACTTGGTATAAAGGAAAAATTTATCAGCATATTAATAGTTTTGAACGTCTAAAAGATATTTTTCCAAAATTAAAAAAGGTAGCTAGTAAAAATAAAAATGTAAAAGGATTTGAACCAAAAGAGTTTATTATAACAATTCATTGCAAAAAACAAATCAAAGAAATTGAGGATGTTGTTAAAACAGATAAAGGTCTTATTACCCTCTGGAATGGTGAAGCGTATGATATTTTAATTAAAAAAGACCAAACAAAGGCTCTCGGTTTAAGGCATATAATCAAACTTTTTAAACTAAAGAAAGAAAATGTGATGGCCATAGGGGATAATTATAATGACCAAGAATTATTAGAAGAGAGCGGAACGCCTATATCAGCTGATAAGAGTAGAGTTAAAGGTAAGTTTTATGTTCCATTAAAAGGTAAGTTTCTTCCTGCGGATGAGTTAATGCAGAAGATTTTAGAACTTAAAAATAAAGACTAATTAATTATTTAGTTGTATAATAAAAGAGAATGGAAAGATTTGAAACATATCAAGAGGAACGTCCTTGGGGAAACTTTAGACAGTTTACTCACAATGAAGTGACTACAGTAAAGATTATCTCAATTAATCAGGGTTGTTCTTTGAGTCTACAGTATCATAATCATCGAGTAGAATTTTGGAAAGTTCTTTCTGGTCATCCGCTTGTTACCATTGGAGAAGAAAAAATTAAAGCAGATCCTGAAAATGAGTTTAGGGTAAAGAATTTACAAATACATCAGTTGGAGGCCCCAGATGACAATGTGAAGGTTTTAGAAATAGCTTATGGAAATTTTGATGAAGAAGATATTATAAGAATAAAAGATAAATATGGTCGTGCTAAAAAATAAAAAAATAATACTTGCCCGCCGAAGCCTTGGCGTAGGAGGGAAGAAAAAAGTTGTAGTAAAAAAGAAAGTAAAAGCTGTTAAAAGAAAAACAGTTGGGAAAAAGAAAATTACTGCTCTTGATTTAAAAAGGGCAAAACACAACCCGATTATTGAACCAGAAAGTCACAAATATTGGGAATCAAAGGCAGCTTTTAACCCTAGCGCTATTTTTCATGATGGAAAAATACATGTTATTTATAGAGCTATTGGCGATAGCGATATTTCCGTATTGGGATATTCTAAAAGTGATGATGGTTATTTTTTTGATAAAAATTCCAAAGAACTTGCTTATTTTCACAAACAAATACCGGTAGTAAAAAGAGATATAAAAAATAAATTAGTAAATTATTCTTCAGGTGGTGGATGGGGTGGTGGGTGCGAAGATCCTCGCTTAACACTTTTAGGCAACACAGTGTATATGATTTATACAGCTTTTGATGGTTGGGGATCACTGCGGATAGCTCTTACTTCTATTGGTTTGGATGATTTTATTTCCAGACGCTGGGATTGGAAGGAACCTGTTCTTATTTCTCCTTCGGGTGAAATACATAAAAATTGGGTGCTTTTTCCGGAAAAAATAAAAGGTAAGTATGCAATTTTACATAGTTTCGCTCCAAAAATTCTCATTGATTATTTTAACAGTTTGGATGAACTTGATGGTAAAAAATTTATAAAAAGTAATAACACAAGGCCTGTGGATTCTAGTCGAACTTGGGACAGTTGGTTTCGCGGGGTTGGTCCTTCTCCTATCAAAACAAAATATGGTTGGCTAGTTATTTATCAGGCTATGGACCATAGAAATGCTGATAGATACAGAATTGGCGCAATGATTTTAGATATCAAAGATCCAACGAAGGTTCTTTATCGTTCTAATCAACCAATTCTCGAACCAGATGAATGGTATGAAAATGAGGGATATAAGAGTGGTGTAGTGTATTCTTGTGGAGCAATCGTTAAAGATGGACAGTTGTTTGTGTATTATGGAGGGGCAGATAAAGTTTCCTGTGTAGCGACAGCTAATTTAGATAAATTCTTAGATGAATTATTACGTTCAAAAGTTACAGTGATGAAAAAGAATAAATTAAAAATAAAAGCATAATTTATTTTATGTACGCGACAAAAAGATCACACCACAATCCAATTCTTGTTCCATATCGAGATCATTACTGGGAGTCTTTTGCGACTTTTAATATGAGTGTTATTAAAAAAGGAAAGACTTATTATGGAGTTTATCGCGCTATCGGAGCCGCTGATGAACTGCGTATACCTAAACAGATTTCTATTATTGGTTTGGGGGCTAGTAAAGACAAGACTCATTTTGAAAAATGTGTGCCTTTTATCGAGCCGGAGGAGGAATGGGAAAAATACGGTTGCGAAGATCCACGTATTACTTTTTTTGAGGGGAATTATTATATATTTTACACAGCGCTTTCCAAATATCCATTTGAAGCTAGCGGTATTAAAGTGGCGGTGGCAATTTCAAAAGATCTAAAAAAAGTTGATGAACGTCATTTAATAACTCCTTTTAACGCCAAGGCTATGACACTTTTTCCTGAGCGGATAAATGGTAAAGTCACAGTAATTGTAACTGTGAATACCGATATGCCTCCAGCAAAAATTGCCATTGCACAGGTTGATAAGATCGAAGATTTATGGGATCAAAAATTTTGGGAAAAATGGTATGCAAATATAGATAAAAATGTTATTGATTTAAAAAGATTTCCTTCAGATCACATCGAAGTCGGTGCTCCTCCTGTTTATACTCCGCATGGTTGGCTCCTTTTGTATTCCCATATTCAAAATTATTTTTCTGGAGGAAATGGCGACCGTATTTTTGGCATCGAAGCTATCCTTCTTGATTTGAATAATCCGCTAAAAATTGTTGGACGTACAAATGGTCCTATATTGGTGCCTAGAGAGCCTTATGAAATTATTGGCCATGTTCCTTATATAGTTTTCCCTTCTGGTGCAATTTTAGAAAAAGACACTCTTTTTATTTATTATGGAGCAGCCGATACGACGACATGCATGGCCCATGTGAATATAACTGATTTAATAGGCACGATGCGTCCAAAAACATCCGCTAGATGGCATTTTAAACGTTATGCTAAAAATCCTATTATTTCCAGAAACGAAACGCACCCATGGGAAGCTAAAGCTACATTTAATCCAGCCGCTTTACGGATAAAAGATACAACACATATTTTATATCGAGCTCTTTCAGATGACAACACTTCATCTATAGGTTATGCATCGACCAAAGACGGTTTTTCTATCGACGAAAGATCAATGGAGCCGGTTTATATTCCAAGAGAAGATTTTGAATTAAAAAAAATTACTGGAGGAAATTCTGGATGTGAGGATCCTAGGTTGACAAAAGTAGGGAAAAATATTTATATGTGCTACACGGCTTTTGATGGTATTGGTCCGGCTCGGGTTGCCATCACTTCTATCACTGAGAAAAATTTTTTACAAAAAAACTGGCAATGGGAAAAACCTATTTTGATTACTCCTAGAGGTTTTGATGATAAAGATACCTGTATTTTTCCTGAAAAGACTAATGGCAAATATTTTATTTTGCATCGAGTAGGAAATGAAATCTGCGGGGATTATTTAAAGTCACTTAATTTTAAAACAGAAACTATTCGAAAGTGTATTAGAATTATGGGGCCCAGAATAAATAAATGGGACAATGCTAAAATTGGGATTTCCGCACCACCTATTAAAACAAAATATGGTTGGTTGCTTTTTTATCATGGTATTTCAAAGAAAAGCAACACTTATCGTATTGGAGCGGCCTTGCTTGATCTTAAAGACCCAACAACAGTGCTTTCTCGTACTTCAGATCCTATTTTTGAGCCGGAAGAATCATACGAAAAGGTAGGAATAGTAAATAATGTTGTTTTTCCTTGCGGGATGGTAGAAAAAGACGGTTTGCTTTATATATATTATGGTGGGGCGGATACTGTTGTTGGAGTAGCAACTATAGAGCTTAGTATTGTTTTAAAAGTCCTCACGCGAGATCTTAAACCTATCCGTCCAGGTGGTAGGAAAAAATAAAATATAGTATAATAAATATATGCAAATAAATTTACAAGGAAAAGGTATTGAATTAACGGAGGCTATTAAGGATTATGTCTTGAAAAGAGTTACCAACTTAGAGAAATTGCTCGTTAATCTTGAAAAAGAAAAAGGAGAAGCGATGGTAAATTTTGAAGTTGTAAAAACTACCAATCATCACAAGGCAGGTGAGATTTTTCATGCTAGTTGTATTCTTAGAATAGATGGAAAAAAGTTTTTTAGTGAAAATGATCACGAGGATTTATATAGTGCAATTGATGAAGTAAAAGAAAATCTTTTCAGAGAAATCAGTAAAAATAAAGATCGCAGGCAAACGTTATTTAAGCGTGGTGCATCCAGTATTAAAAAAATGCTCAAAGGGCTTTCTAAAAGAAATCCTTTTACTTCTAAATACTAATTTTTTATAAAATCTTCGTATTTTATTTCTTTTTTGCCTTCCGGGAGAACTTTTTTGATTATAAATTGCTTGCCTGGAGTTTCGTCGAGGGGATTGTTTTCCAATATAGCATCTGTGATAATTATTCTTTTATTTTCTTTAAAAAAGAAAGTTCTAGGCCATGATGCATAAGCTCTAAATTTATTATAATTTTTTATGGCATCATCGTTTAAATCTAGTAACCCATCTTCCTTTTTTATTTTTTTACAAAAAGTTGCTCCTTCCTCATTTTGTGTAGTTTCTTTAGTTTTTCCATTTATAAAATCTGGTAAAATGTTAGTTAAGAGTTCTCCACCGATTTTAATTAAATGTTTGCGTAAGTCTGGAGCTTTTTCATTAGGGAATATATTTACTCTTTCTTGCGCTATAATATTTCCTGAATCTATTTTATATTTCATTTTTTGAATGGTGACACCGGTTTCTATGTCTCCATTTAAAATTGCAGACTCCAATGGAGAGGCTCCGCGATATTTTGGAAGTAATGAGTAATGTATATTGATAGAGCCAAATTTAGGTATATTTAATATATTTTCTGGTATTATTTTTCCATAAGCAACGACAATAAATAAATCAGCATTATTTTCTAGATCTTTTATGTCTAATTTTTCTGGTTGAATGTAAGGAATATTATTTTTTTTTGCCCAAATTTTTACTGGTGGGGGAGTGAGAATCATTTTTCGTCCTTGTTTTTTATCAGATGAAGTTATAATAAGCAATGGTATGTAGTTGTTTTGTTTTAAAATTTCTAAAGTCTCAGAAGCTATGTCCGGTGTACCCCAAAATACAAATTTTAAGTTTTTATTTTGCATATTATTTAGGTAATTCTTCCTTTACATCTTTTGCATGATCAATAAAAAGTATGCCATTTAAGTGATCTGTTTCATGTTGGAAGATTTGCGCCAAAAGTCCTGAGGCGCCACGGGTTAATTTTTTACCTTTTTCATTATAGGCTACAATTGTCGCCTTTTTTGATCTAAAAGTATTACCATAAAGCCACCTCACAGATAGGCATCCTTCTGGCACCCATTTTTTTTCACGAGAAAGTTTTGAAATTTTTGGATTTATAAAGATTAAATCTTTTATTTTCTCTTTTGTTTTAGTTGTTTCGATTATATTATTTTGATTTAACAATTTCTCTTCTCTATTTTTACCAAAATCTTTCGCGAATATTTTGCCTGATACCACAAAAATTCGTAAATTATATCCGATCTGTGGCGCCGCTATGGCTACACCGTCATCTTGGCTTTTGAGAGCCAGAGACATTTCTTTTAAAACTTTTTTTATTTTTGGGGTAGTAATTTCTTTTATAAGTATTTCTTTTGCCTGCTCGCGTAAAATCTTACTATTTCTTTGAACTATTTCTCTCATTTTTTTTGTATTTCTATTTTAGTTCTTTTAAATATTCTAGAAGTTTAGTTAGCTTCACAGTTTCTTGCGATCTATTTGACATATCTCGCACAATAACAGAATTATCAAGAGCCTCTTTTAGTCCAAAAATTATGGCGTGGGGGATACAAAGCTTTTCAGCAATAGCTAATTGAGACCCTAAACTATCTTTGGAGAGAGATTGAGCAATAGAGATGTGCGCCTTACGTAAAATTTCAATTATATTTAAACTTTTTAGTTTTGCTTCAGGACCTAATTGGATGAAGTAAATTTTTGGTTTCTTTAAAATACGAGGGGAAAGTTTTTTATACCAAGCTGATGATACTATTCGGTCTACGCCGATGGATATTCCAACTGCTGGCACATCACGTTTGCTTCCAATTTGGTGAGCCAGATAGTCGTAACGTCCACCAGCGACTAAGGTTAGTGGATTACCGTCTTCGCTGCCTGCTTGTTCAATAATTTCAAAAACAGTACGAGTATAATAAGAAATTCCCCGTACTAAATTTTTATTTACATTATATGCTATACCCATTTCTTCTAAATATTCCAATACTTCTTTAAAATGTTTTTTGCATGAAGCACAAAGAAAAGAAACTGAATCTGGAGCATTTTCATTTATCTCTTTTGTTTTTAAATCTTTTGAATCTAAAATACGAAGGGGATTAATTTTTAAACGTTCTTTGTCTACTGTTCCTAGATTATTTATATGTTTTTTATAATAATTTGTAAGCTCTTTTAGATATACATTTCTGCACTCTTTGTCTCCAATTGAGTTTATATCTATAGAAAGATTAGTTGCGCCAGCTTCTTCCAAAATACTCATACCTACTTTTATTACTAACGCATCCATAATGCTTTTATCATTACCAAGACAATCTAAATCAAATTGCCAAAATTGCCTATAGCGTCCTTTTTGAGGTTTGTCATGTCTAAAGACTGGACCATATTGATAAAACATTACAGGTTGAGGCAGATTTTGCATTCCATGTTCTATATAGGCGCGCATTAGAGGGGCTGTGTGTTCAGGTCGAAGAGCTAAATGATCTCCACCCTTAGTTTTAAGGGTATACATTTCTTTGTCTACAATATCTGTACCTAGGCCTATTGTTCTAGTAAAAATTTCTTCATTTTCTAAGATTGGAGTGTCTATTGGTTTAAAACCATAATGTACAGCTACTTCTTGCGCTTTTTCAAAAAATCCTTGGAAAGCATAATATTCTTCATTCATCAAATCTCTCATTCCTTTAGGTAATGATATCTCTAATGCTTTATTTTTATTTGTTTTTTTCATATTGTCTGCTTATAACTTCCTGGCAATAAGTTTATTTTATTTATTGGTAACAGCCGTAAAAATGCTCTTCCTGTAAAAAGTTCTCTTTTTACAGGTCCCCAAGCTCTTGAATCAGAACTAGCACTTCTATTATCACCCATTACAAAATATTCATCACTTTTTAATACGATATGCTCATCATTATTGGAAATATTTTTTACAAAAGATTGGTCTAATTTGAAAGACTCTGGATGTTCACTATTTGTGATAGTTACGTCATTGCCTTTTATATCAACTGTTTCATTTGGCAGACCAATGACTCTTTTGATAAAAAATTTTGTTGTGTCGCCTGAATATCGAAAAACTACCACGTCATCTCTTTTTGGATTACCTAATTCATAAGATATTTTGTCTATGATTAAATAATCTCCGTTTGTAAATGTCGGCTCCATAGAATTTCCGGAAACTATAAAAGGTTCAGCGACAAAAGCTCTGATTGGAACAACGATAATTAATGCAATAAAAGCAAAACGCATGAGTTCCCAAAATGATTGCCATCCTGTTTTTTTTATTTGTGTTTCTTCCTGAGTTATTATTTGTTCTTTCATTATTATAATATAACATATAAAATCCTTGACATTGTATGTGAAGTTGTTTTATTATATAAATATGAAATTAGTAGTTGGTTTGGGAAATCCGGGAAAAGAATATGAAAATACCAGACATAATACCGGGCGGATTTTAGTTGGTATAATTGAGAAAAAGTTAGCGGATAGTAAAAGAAAATTTCTTACGCCAGATACTTTTATGAATAATTCTGGAAAAGCAGTTGCACCCCTAATAAAAACAAAAAAAGATTTAAAAGATCTTGTGGTAATCTATGATGATATAGATTTGCCTCTCGGAAAAATTAAAATTTCTTTTAATCGTTCTTCTGGCGGACATAATGGTTTAGAATCAGTTATTAAAAAATTAAAATCACAAGAATTTGTAAGGATAAGAATTGGTATTTCGGGAGCGACCCAAAAGGGGGTAGTTAAAAAACCTAAAGGGGAGAAAGCGGTATTAAAATTTTTACTTGGTGAATATAAAAAATCTGAACTAGAAATACTCAAAAAACTTTCAAAAAAAGTCGCCGAAGCAGTAGAAATGATATTCACTGAAAGCAAAGAAAAAGCAATGTCCCTTTATAATTAAAATTAAGGATCAAAATAAATTTTCTTTACCATGTGTCTAACATGCTGGATATTTTCTTAGAAATTTATTTAGTAATAAGAAGCGGTCGCGTACTATTGCTATTCAAAATTAAATTAAGTTGAATTTATTTTTTAGATGTAATTCATTATCTATTCTTTCTGCCAAAACAAAACGCACATATTTTCTGGCATTATAAAATTCCAAAATGAATTCAATTTCATTGTTGCAAGGATAGGGGTAAACCAAGACTGATTTTTGAAGCTCAATTAGACCGATTTCATGAAAGTGTAAACGCAGAGAATCACGTAAATTCTTTAATTTTTCAGGAATATCAAACATCACTATTCGCCATTTTCCATCCCATTTTTCTGGTTTTTTAATTTCCAACTTATCAATATTAAAGCGCAAAGCCTTTTGTTTTCCATTTTCATTTAAAACAAGAGTGATTGTGCCATCTTTGTGATTTTTTTCTTGGACCAAATGAGAAGTGTACAAAGAATTGATTGCTCTCTGTAAAGCCTGGCGGTTTTCCTTTCTCCATTCTTTTGGTATTTGTTTTAATATCCAAAAATGTTTTTTAGGGGACCTTGTCAATCCGAGAGCTAGACCGGCGAGTAAAAGTAAAAGCACTTTTTTCTTTACATTTCCTATTCTTGGATTATTATATTTCATTTGTTTATTATGTTTATTATAGCATTAAGAAGCGGTCGCGTGCTAATGCTAAAATACTAAATTGGTTTAATTAGGTTAATTAATTTAACCTGCTATTAGATTTCTTTCACTGCTTCAATAATGATGCTTTTTTCGCCGTCACGGTTGGAGACTTTTCCAGAAAGGGCTATGCATTTTTCGGCAACAAGGATATCAATAAATTCTTTGAATACGGAAGGGAAGCATACAACCTCGATTGAATCTGTTAGGTCGGCAATTTTTAGAAATGCCATACGTTCGTTATTTTTTGTTATTACTTGCCTTGAAGTTTCTATAATTCCTGCGATTGTGATTTGCATTCCGTTGCTAAATTCTTCTTTTATTTTTTTAATATTTACAGTTCTTTTTTCAAGTTTTTCACGCAAGCGATCAAGCGGATGTCCTGAAATATAGAGTCCTAAAAGTTCTTTTTCCCAAAGTAATTTTTCCGCCTGACTGGCAATTTTGGCAGTTTTTAATTTAAATTCTGGAGCCTTGATAGAAGTTTTATCATTAAAAAGAGAAATTTGATTTTCATTTTGTTTGGAATTTTCATGATTGTATTCTAGCATTCCTTCTAAATTGGCAAGAAGTATTCCACGATCTCCCCAATAATCCATACATCCAGACTTAATTAATGCTTCCATTGATTTTTTATTTAAATTTTTATGCTTGATTCTATCTAAAAAGTCAGTAATTGATTTAAATTTTCCTCCGCCAGCTGGCGGATTTTTTCGCTCATTTATGATTGCATCAGAAATATCAGTACCTAAATTTTTAATGGTATAAAATCCAAATCTTATTTTTTCACTTTTATTTTTGCTATTTATTTCTGTATCTTTTTCGTGGGGTAGACAAGTAAACCCCCCATAACTTTCATTGATGTTTGGAGGAAGAATTAAGATGTTCATTTTCTTGCACTCTTCTATCATAACGGAGATTTTTTCCACATCACCAGATTCAGCAGTAAGGATTGAAGCCATATATTCAACAGGATAATATGCTTTCATATAAGCTGTTTGGTAGGCTACTTTTCCATATGAAGCCGCATGTGCTTTATTAAAACCATATGCTTGAAATGGTTCAAAAAGTTTCCATAGTTTTTCAGCAAATTCTGGTGTTTGGCCGTTTTCTATTATGCCTTTTGTAAATTTTTCTCTCTGGGCGGCCATTTCTTTTGGAATTTTTTTACCAACAGCCTTGCGAAACTTGTCTGCTTCTTCCCAATTATAGCCGGCGAGTTCTATTGCAGAAAAAAGTAAATCATCTTGATAGACGATGAGCCCATAGGATTCCCCTAAAAATTTCTTCATTCGCGGATCTAAATATTTTACTAGTTGAGGATTATGTTTGCGTTTTATATATTCTGGTATTGAATCCATTGGTCCTGGACGATAAAGCGCGACCATTGCATTTATGTCATGGATTGAAGTAGGTTTTAATTCTTTTAAATATTTTGTCATACCACTGCCATTTAATTGAAATAAACCTTCTGTCTGGCCATTAGCCAAAAGTTCAAAAGTTTTTTTATCATTAAGTGGAATGCGATCTATATCTATATTTATATTGTAGAATTTTTTAACTAAATTTATTGCATCAGAAAGAATTGCCAAGTTTTTAATTCCTAAAAAATCGAATTTAAGCAATCCTGCATCTTCAGCGCTATACATATCATATTGGGTAATTATTTTTCCATTATCACGTTCACCTTTGGGATCAAACTGAGTCGGCATATATTCATAGATTGGTTTTGGGGCGATAACCACTCCAGCCGCATGCACGGAAATATGCCGGACACATCCTTCTAATTTTTTAGCTAAATCAATTATTTCTCTGGTGTCTTTTTCTTTTTCATATGCTTTTTTTAATTCTGGTACTATTTCCATTGCATGGTCTATGGTCATCGGCATACCTTGTGAACCGAGTGGAATCATTTTTGAAATTCTATCTCCAATGGCGTATGGGTGAGCGAGCGCTCGAGCAACATCACGAATAGCGCCCTTTGCCATCATTGTGCCAAAGGTTCCAATCTGGGCAACTTTGTCTTCTCCATATTTTCTTTTTACATATTCAATCATTTCATCGCGTCTATTGTCGGCATAGTCCATATCAATATCAGGAGGTGAAGGACGAAATGGATTTAAAAATCTTTCAAAAGGAAGTTTATATTCAATAGGATTTATGTTTGTAATACCTAAAAGATAAGTAACCATTGATCCTGCGACTGAACCTCGAATGGCGCTTAAAATGCCATTTTTTTTAGCATAATTTAGTAAGTCACCAACTACTAAGAAATATGGAGAATATCCTTTTTCACAAATAATTTTTAGTTCGTACTCTACTCGTTTTTTAATTTCTGGAGTTTCTTTTATATTAAGTCTTTCAAACCCAAGGTAAGTAAGTTCACGTAGTTTTTCATTATAAGTCTTTCCATCTTCTATTTTAAAATCTGGGAAAACCCAGCTACCCAATTCTAATTCTAAATTGCACATCTCAGCTATTTTAATAGTATTAGTTACCGCTTCTGGTGTTTTTCTAAAAAGCTCTTTTGCCTGCTCAGTGTTTACAAAAAAGTAATCATCTTCACCAAAAGAAAATTTATTTTCGTCTTTTATGTCAGAATTTGTTTGTATAGCGAGCAATGTTTCGTGCGCTTTGCGGTCGTCACTGCAAGGATAGTGTGAATCAATTGTCCCGACTAAAGGAATATTTAATTTTTTTCCAAGAGCAATAATTTTTTTATGAACTTCTTCATCGTTGGGTGACTTTGGGTGTCTTTGAATTTCTAGAAAATAATTTTCTTTTCCAAAAATTTCTTGATATTCTTTTATTATCAATTCTCCCTTCTCTTCATTTTTGTTTATTAGTGATTGAGCAAGTTCTCCGCCGAGACATCCAGAAAGAGCAATTATTCCTTCTGAATATTGCCTAAGTATTTCTTTATCCATTCGAGGTTTGTAATAATATCCTTCTAAATTTGAAATAGTCACGAGCCTCATTAAATTTTTATAACCTTGTAAGTTTTTTGCAAGGAGAGTGAGATGATAGTAACGTTTAGCTCCTCCATTTTCTGTTGTTTTATCTTTTCGTGAACCAGCAGTCATATAAGCTTCTACTCCGATAATTGGTTTAATGCCAGCTTTTTTGGCTAATTTATAGAATTCAATTGCTCCGTACATATTGCCATGGTCTGTGATAGCTAGAGCATCCATTCCATTTTCTTTTGCAATATCAACTAAATCTTCAAGCTTTGAAAGCCCATCCAAGAGTGAATAGTGAGAGTGGGTATGGAGGTGTATAAATTTAGTTTCTGTGTCTTCTTTCATTTTTGTATAATAGCACATTTTGCTTTGTTGTTTTATTTGTTTTTGGTACAATATAACTATGAAAAAAATACGAGTAGGCATCAATGGTTTTGGAAGAATTGGTAGAGCATTTTTAAAGATTGCTTGGGATAGACCTGAAATTGAAATTGTGGCAGTGAATGATTTGGGTGATATCGCCAATATGGCTTATTTACTTAAATACGACACAGTTTATCAAAAATGGAATCATCTCATTAGAACTGAAATTTCTAACGGGACAAGCGATATTATTATTGATGAAAAGAGAGTTAAGGTTTTTGCTCAAAAAGATCCGAGAGCTCTTCCGTGGAAAGATTTAAATGTGGATGTAGTAGTAGAATCAACCGGTCTTTTCATTACTTATGAAAAATCAAAAGTGCATTTAGATGCCGGTGCAAAAAAGGTTGTTATTTCCGCTCCGGCTAAGGGTGAAGATGGCGCAGTAAAGGGGGAGACCATTTTACTTGGTGTTAATGAAGAAAAATTTGGGACTTGCGATATTACTTCCAATGCATCTTGTACGACCAATGCGGCTTCACCACTTATCGCAATTTTAGATGAAACTCTTGGTATTGAAAAAGCAGTTTTAAATACTGTACATGGTTATACTGCCAGCCAGTCAATTGTTGATGGTCCTAATAAAAAAGATTTTCGCGAAGGTCGCGCAGCTGCCCAAAATATTGTGCCTAGCTCTACTGGCGCAGCAATTGCTGTGACCAAAGCTTTTACTAAACTTTCTGGGCTCTTTGATGGTATTTCAATGCGTGTGCCTGTGCCAGCTGGTTCAATTGTGGATATTACTTTTATTTCTAAAAAAGATACTACCAAAGAAGAAGTAAATGAAATTCTCAAAAAAGCATCACAAGATAAAAGATGGGAAAATATTTTTTCTATTACAGAAGAAGATCTTGTTTCAAGTGATATTTTGGGAAGTCGCTATGCTTCAATAGCAGATCTCTCTTTGACACGTGTGGTGGGGGGGAATTTAGTAAAAGTGATGGCATGGTATGACAACGAAATGGGGTATACCTATACTTTAGTGGATCATGTTATTAAAACAGGGAATACAATATTATAAAAATAAAAAAATAAAATATGAAAATATATATTGGAACAGATCATGCAGGGTATGTATTAAAGCAGGCGCTTGTGGTTTTTTTAAAAGGGCAGGGATATGAAGTTATAGATAAGGGTGCTTTTGAATATAATGAAAAGGATGATTATCCGGACTTTGTTGTTCCAGTTGCTCTGGAAGTTTCAAAAGACCCAGACAAGGTTAAAGGTATTATCCTTGGTGGTACGGGAGAAGGAGAAGCTATTGCGGCGAACAAATTTCCTCATGTTAGGGCTGTTGTTTTTTATGGTAACGCAAAACCTATCGTAGAAGATGAATCAAATATTATAGTTAGGTCCAGAGAGCATAATAATTCAAATATTCTCTCTCTTGGTGCTAGGTATTTTACAGAAGAAAGCGTTATGGATGCTGTTAACCTTTGGCTTAGTACTCCTTATAGCGAAGACGAAAGACATATTCGTCGTTTAGCAAAAATAGATAAAATAAATATAAATAAAAAAGATTAACTACGAGCTTAACGCCACAAAATAATTATGGTTGAAATTATTCCCGCAATTTTGGAAAAAGATTATGAAGATTTAAAAGACAAAATTGCATTAGTGCGAGATGTCGTGTCTGTGGTGCAAATAGATTTTTGTGATGGAATTTTTGTGCCCACTTGCACTTGGCCATTTTCTTCTGGAGGAGGGGCGGACGAGCATTTTAAAAGAATTTTAAATGAACAAGAAGGCATGCCTTTTTGGGAAGATATTGATTTTGAGCTTGACTTGATGGTGGCTGACGCTGTAGAAAATTTTGATATTTACACTAAACTTGGTCCTAAGAGAATAATTTTTCACATAGAAGCTGTAGGGGAGCTTGAAAGTTTCCATCATTTTTTAGAAGGGATTGATATGTATATTAAAGACAGTATTGAAATAGGTGTTGCGATAAATCCAGCTACACCTTCTGAGAAAATTTTCCCATTGATTTCTTGTATAGATTTTGTGCAATGCATGGGAAACGACAAAATTGGGCATAAGGGAATTCTATTAGATGAACAGGTTTATAAAAAAATTAAAATTTTAAGAGAAAAATATCATGATTTACCAATTGCAGTTGATATTGGTGTTAATAAAGTTACAGCACCACTGTTGGTTAAAGCAGGAGCAACAAAACTTGTTGTCGGTTCAGCTATTTTTAAAACTGATGATATAATAGGAACAATAGAAGAATTTGAGAATTTATAAATATACAATGACTTTTTTATCTGAAGAAAAAATTTTAGAATTAGAAAAAAAAGCGAATGATATTCGTATTTCTATTATTGAGATGCTGATAGAAGCGGGGAGCGGACATACAGCTGGACCTCTTGGTATGGCGGATATTTTTACACTTCTTTATTTTCATATCCTTCGACATGATCCAAAGAATCCATCTTTGGAGGAACGAGACATGGTAGTACTTTCTAATGGTCATATTTGTCCAGTATTATATTCGACGATGGCGCATGCCGGATATTTTCCAGTTGAAGAATTAAAAACTTTAAGGAAATTTGGTACTCGGCTTCAGGGACATCCTCATCGAGAATATCTGCCTTATGTTGAAAATTCATCCGGTCCACTTGGTTCCGGTCTTTCGCAGGCTGTTGGTATGGCGCTCGCTGATAAAATAGATTGTAAAGACAAAGATAGATTTATTTATTGTTTTATGTCTGATGGAGAGATGGATGAGGGTAATACTTGGGAAGCAGCTATGCTTGCGGGAAAACATAAATTAAGAAATTTAATTGCAATTGTTGATAGAAATAATATTCAAATTGAAGGATACACTGAAGATGTGATGCCCTTAGAGCCTTTTCATAGTAAATGGAAAAGCTTTAATTGGCACGTGATAGAAGTTTCTGGACATGATTTTAGGTCATTAAACGAAGTTGTAGAAGAAGCGCAAGCTATTTATGAAAAGCCGACAGTTATTATTGCGCATACAATACCAGGCAAAGGGGTAAAAGAATTTGAAAGAAATTATAAATGGCATGGCAAAGCACCAAATAAAGAAGAAGGAGAGATGGCATTAAAAGAATTAAGAAATTTAAGGTTTT
>JBBTYN010000006.1:21667-28865 GCA_038061755.1 Patescibacteria group bacterium
CCAAATAAAGAAGAAGGAGAGATGGCATTAAAAGAATTAAGAAATTTAAGGTTTTGATAGCGTCGCGCTAAACGGACTTGCGCGACGTGATTCCGCAGAATCAATGCTTAATCCAAAATTAAAATTAAATCCAAAAATTTTCAATGACGACGTAGAACAAGTACCTATTCGCAAAGGTTTCGGGCAAGGTTTACTTTTGGCAGGGGAAGCAGATGAAAATGTCGTGGGGCTTTGCGCTGATTTAACAGAAAGCACGCAAATGAATTTATTTGCTGATAAATTTCCTAATAGATTTATACAAGTCGGAGTCGCCGAGCAGAATTTAGTAACAGTGGCTTCAGGTATGGCAGCTATGGGTAAGATTCCTTTTTGTTCTTCTTATGCAATGTTTTCTCCTGGGAGAAACTGGGAGCAAATACGAACGACAATAGCTTACAATGATAGGAAAGTTGTAATTGTGGGTTCACATTCAGGTATTTCTGTAGGTCCTGATGGTGGTACGCACCAAGCTCTCGAAGATATCGCTTTAATGCGAGTAATGCCGAATATGGATGTTCTTTCTCCTTGTGATGCAATAGAAGCGAAAAAGGTGACACTAGCGCTTGCAACAACTAAGAGGCCAGCCTATTTGCGTCTTGTTCGCGAAAAGACACCGATCATTACTACAGAGGAAACTCCTATGGAAATTGGTAAAACTGAAATTTATTGGATGCCAGATGTGGGACTTGCGCAAGTTGGAATCATTGCTACTGGTGGACTTGTATCGCACGCGCTTTTTGCCGCCAAAGAATTAGAACAAGAAGGAGTAAAAACAAAAGTGATGAATTTATCTACTATAAAACCAATAGATTCTGAAGCAATTATTGCTCTTGCAAAAGAATGCAAAGCAATAGTGACAGTAGAAGAACATCAAATAGCTGGGGGAATGGGTTCGGTAGTAGCCGAAGTTTTAGCACAAAATTTTTCTGTGCCGATGGAATTTATCGGAATACATGATAAATATGGTCAATCAGGAACACCGAAAGAACTCATTGAACATTATGGTATGGGAAAAAATTCTATCAAAGAAGCGGTGAAAAAAGTTCTTAAAAGAAAAATTTAAATTTTCCTAGCTTTATAATCAGCTGGCGCGTTTTTTAGATATTCTTCCAATTTTTCTTTTGTGAGGAGGCCTTTTTGGGCGCCGACTTCTTGGACTACAGACATTGAATTTATGCCTGCCCAAGCGAGAGCTTCAGATAGAGTTTTACCCGATATAATCGCAATTACTACAGTAGCAGAAAAAGCATCTCCGGCTCCCGTGCGTTCATAAGGAGGTTTTGGATCAGGATATGGAGGTATAAATAAATATTCTATGCCGTCATAAGTATAAGCGCCTTTTGGTCCGTCTGTAATCACCACAGTCTTGGGTCCCAAATTGTGAATTTTTTCAAGTAGATCTTTTATTTCTCCGCTATCAAGTCCTAATATTTTTCTTGCTTCTTCAACATTGCAGAAAAACATATCGGTATGCTTATAAAGTCTTTGTAATTTTTCTTTGCCTAATTTTATTTCAAATTTACCAGGCTCAAAAGCGAATTTTGTTTCTGGATGGGTATCTAAATAGTCGGCGATAGTATAGTGAAAAGGGAAGGCTGTTTCGTTGACTGAACTGAAATAAATCCATTTTGGTTCATCAAATTCTGGCAAATTGTATTGATAAATTTCGTGTTTAATCAAGATAGTTCTATCAGCTTCATACCATAGGACAAAATGTTGATTAGTTTTCATCCCAGGGTTTATTTTTATTAATTCTGTGCCAATATTGTCTTTTTTGAGTGAATTTAGACAATCTATTCCTTCTTTATCATCGCCAATGTTGGAAACGAGTTTAGTTTTGAGTCCGAGCCGAGAAGCTGCGACAGTTACATTGCCCGCATTACCTACGGCTGGAGCAATAAAAATCTCCTCATATGGAACTTTTTCAGCAAAAGGCATACATATTTTATAATCCTTATCGTCCGGAGTACCTTCTATGCTTGCCTCTTTTAATTTTATAAATACATCTATCACGATATCCCCAATGGCCAAAAAATCTGTTTTATTATTATTTTCCGTCATGATATTATTGTAGCATGTTTAAAAAACTGATTCTAGTTGGGGGATTTATTTTTTTATTTTTAGGGGTTAAGTTTGTATACGCATCGGATATCATTATAAATGAATTTGTTTCTAACTCACTTGTAAGTGGGGATGATGAATGGGTTGAATTATTAAATACAGGAGAGGTTGATATTTTTTTGGATGGATGGATGATAAAGGATGGTAATAGTGATACAAAAGATGATATTTCTTTATCTGGTATATTATCTGCAAATGGTATTTTGGTGTTTAACCATAAAGATGGATGGCTTAATGATGGAGGGGATTTAATTAGTCTTTATGATGGATTAAATTTGATTGATCAAGTTGTGTATGGGGTTGGCAAAGACTTAACTGCACCGACAGCAGGAAAATCAGGAGCTTTAATATCTGGTGTTTGGGAAACTAATCAGGAACCAACAAAAGGTACACAAAATTCAAGTTCTTCATCTACACCACCACCTAGTGATAATTCAGGTAGTAGCTCTAGTTCTTCTGACCCAACAACTACACCAGAACCAAAACCAAAAGTAATTCAAAATCCTACCATGAAAGTAAAAATTTTAGCTAATACTTTAACTTTTACCGGGCAAATACTTGAAATAAAAGCTAATGTTTTTGGCTACTCTAATGAAAATGTTGTTCTTGGCAGAGTTTCTTGGAATTTTGGTGATGGCGGTTCGTTTGAACAAATAAATAATTTTGAAAAATTTTCTCATATTTATTATTATCCAGGCGAGTATATTCTTTTTTTAGAATATTATTCAAATAGTTTTTCGAAAGATCCGGAGGCTGTGAGTAAGATGATAATAAAAGTTTTTTCTACTTCTGTTTCTATTTCTAAAGTAGGGGACGCTAAGGATTTTTTTATAGAACTTTCAAACAATGCTAGCTCGGACATAGATATTTCAAATTGGGTTATTAATGCAAATGGAAAAACTTTTATTTTACCAAAAAATAGTGTAATTATGTCTAAAAAACAGATGATTATTTCTGGCAAAATAACCGGATTTACTTTTGGTGACCAAAATAACTTAAAACTTTATTCTGGAACAGGCGAATTGGTGTATGATTATTCATCATCTAAAACTATACAAAAAATTTCTCCTCTCCTTATTAAAGAAAGGACTCAAACAGCAATTCCAACAAATAATTTATTAGCTTCAGCTGTTTCTAGCGATACTATAAATAGTGACAGCGCAAATAATTCGCATATACCTATTATTCCTATTGCTTTTTTTGCTTTTATTGGGGCTAGCGCCGGTGCGGTTTATTTTATTCGTCAAAAAAAAGTTATCTCAAAAGATGGGGATGATTTTGAAATTTTAGATGAATAAAGCTTTGAAATAAAGGTTTTTTCTGCTAGAATAGAATTAAGGCATAAATTGCCTTAATTTTTATATGGAAAAAGATTATTCAAATTTGCACATTAAATTGGTGCTTAAATATTTTTGGCAAGTAATTAAGAATTTCAAATTCTCTTTTTTTGTCGTGATTATTTGTACGATACTTTTTTCAGCTTTGGACATTTATGTTCCACTTCAATTTTTAAAACTCTGGGATGTTTTGAGTACTAATAATTTTGCTGTTGTTTCAACTGCTAAATCAATAATTATTTTAATATTAATCTTAGGATTAGCCCGTTGGATTTTAAGCAGAATTTCTGGATTTTGTCTTTCTTATTTTGAAGCTGGGGTTATGGCAGGTCTTCGGGAACAAGCTTTTTCTTATATGATTGGCCATTCCTACTCTTTTTTTGCAAAAAATTTCACTGGGTCATTAACTCAAAAAATAAATAAATATGTTCGTTCTTTTGAGAGGTTGACAGACAGCATAGCTGCCGATGGATTGCCGCTCATTATTCGTAGTGTCGGCGTGTTTTTTGCTGTTTATTCTTTGATTCCAAAATATGCTTATATGTTAGGAATATTTTGTTTAGTTTTTTTATTAACAGCATTTATTTATATTAGATTTAAAATTAAATATGATGTGCTTGCTGCCTTTGCTGATACTAAAACTACAGGAGTTTTAGCTGATGCTATTGGCAATCATTCCTCAATTCAGATCTTTACTGGTAATTCATATGAAGAAAATCGCACTAAAGAAACAATTCAAAAACAGCGAAAAGCAACCGTCTTTAATTGGTATTTATGGGAAGGACTTAATGCCATACAAGGTTTTTATTCAGTTGCCATTGGATTTATTGTTTTTTGGGTTGCGATTGATGATTGGAAACTTTCTCTTGTTACTTTACCTTTTATAGTATTACTTCAAACTTATTTAGTGCGTTTAATTGATAATTTGTGGAGTTTTGGAGGAATTATTCGTACTTTTTATGATAGTTTTGCTAACGCTCAAGAGATGGCTTTTATTTTAAATACTCCATATGAAATTAGTGAAAATATAGAAAAAGTTGCTAAAAATATAAAAGGAGAAGTTATTTTCAGTAATGTAACCTATGTTTATAAGAATAACAATAATAAAGTATTAGATAATTTTTCTTTAACTATACCGAGAGGACAAAAGATTGCTATTGTTGGTTCTTCAGGTGCTGGCAAGACGACCTTAGTTCGTTTATTAATGAGATTATTTAACATACCTTCTGGTATTATTATGATTGATGGAATTGATATTAGTAAAATCTCTCAAGAAAATCTTCGTGAACAAATATCTTTTGTTCCACAAGATCCAGTGCTTTTTCATCGTACTTTGATGGAAAATATTCGTTATGGTAGACGAAATGCCACAGATGGTGAAGTTTTAAAAGCTGCTACGCTTGCGCATTGTGATGAATTTATTGATTCTTTACCATTTCGCTATGAGACATATGTGGGGGAACGAGGAATAAAGCTTTCTGGTGGAGAACGTCAGAGAGTGACTATAGCTCGCGCAATTATTAAAAATGCGCCAATTCTTATTTTAGATGAAGCAACAAGTTCTCTTGATAGTATTAGTGAATCTTATATTCAAGATGCGCTTAATGAGTTGATGAAAGGAAAAACCACGATAGTAATCGCGCATCGACTTTCCACAGTCCAAAAAATGGATAGAATAATTGTCCTTAATAAGGGGAAAATAGCTGAAGAAGGAACACATAAAGAGCTTTTAGAAAAAAAGGGGATATATGCTGATTTGTGGAATCATCAAACTGGAGGATTTTTAGATTAAAGAATTTTATTTATGGATTTAAAACACATTAGAAATTTTTCAATTATAGCGCATATTGACCATGGTAAAAGTACCTTGGCGGACAGAATGCTGGAAATTACACATACGATAGAAACGCGCAAAATGCGAGATCAAGTGCTGGATTCTATGGATCTTGAACGTGAAAGGGGAATTACTATCAAAATGCAACCAGTTCGAATGGAGTATATTTTTGAAGGAGAAAAATACATTTTAAATCTTATTGACACGCCTGGGCATATAGATTTTTCTTACGAAGTTTCAAGAGCGCTGAAGGCTGTGGAAGGTTCAATTTTGCTTATTGACTCAACTCAAGGAGTGCAGGCGCAAACGCTTACTACGCTCGCTATGGCGCGTAGTAGCGGTCTTAAAATTATTCCTGTACTTTCTAAAATTGATTCGCCGTTATCTAGAGTGCCTGAGGTTAAAGAAGAAGTGATGAAGTTGCTTAATTGTAGTTCTGAAGAGATTCTTTTAGTTTCTGGACGCACAGGAGAGGGAGTAGAAAATTTACTAAGAGAGGTAATCAAAAGAGTGCCGGAGCCAAAAGAAACCGTGTCGGGTGTTGGACACCCGAAATCCGGGTGTCAAACACCCGACACCTTGCGCGCTTTAGTTTTTGATTTTAAATATTCAAATCATCGAGGGGTAATAGTTTTTGTGAGAGTTTTTGATGGAAAAGTTGCAAAGGGCGACAGTTTAATTTTTGCAGTTTCCGGTGAGAAATTTACTGCGCTTGAAGTCGGGACTTTTTCTCCAGAAGAAACTTCTTGTATTTTTCTTTCTTCTGGAGATACGGGTTATATTGTTACTGGAATAAAGAAACCTGGCATTGCATCAGTCGGAGATACTGTCACAATGTTTAAAAATCCATTGGGAGCTTTCGAGGGCTATATGCAACCATTGCCAGTGGTGTGGGCGAGCGTGTTTCCAGAAGACGCAGATGATTTTGCGGAATTAAAACTTGCTTTAGAAAAATTAAAACTTTCTGATTCAGCATTTTCATATGAAGAAGAATCTTCTGGATCTTTGGGTCGTGGATTTCGGTGTGGATTTTTAGGAATGCTTCATTTAGAAATTATCACTGAGAGATTAAAAAGAGAATTTAATTTAGAGCTTGTTGTTACTACTCCATCTATCACTTATGAGGTGATAATGAAAAACCCTTCGACAAGTTCAGGGCAAGCTGGTAAAAGAGTAAAAATTTATTCCCCATATTTTTTTCCAGATGATAGTAACATTGAAGATGTGCATGAACCTTGGGTAGATGTAAAAATAATTAGTCCGTCTTCTTATCTAGGAGTTATTATGCAACTTCTTTTTGATCATGAAGCGGAGGTGGGGGAGACGGATAATTTTGGAGACAATAGGTCGTCAATTAATGTAAAAATGCCTTTACGTGAATTGATGCGTAATTTTTTTGATGAATTAAAAAGTGTTTCCTCGGGTTATGCTTCAATTTCTTATAAATTAAACGAAAATCGTAAAGCCAATGTGACTAGATTAGATATTTTGATAGCAGATGAAGTGGTACCTGCTTTTTCTAGAGTTGTTTCCAAAAAAAGAGCTGAAATTGAGGCAGAAAATGCAGTTTTAAAATTAGAAGATTTGCTTCCTAGGCAGATGTTTACTTTGAAAATTCAAGGTCGCGCATTAGGACGGATTATTTCTTCCCGTACTCTTTCTGGTATGAAAAAAGATGTAACCCAGCATATGTATGGGGGTGATATTACTCGTAAAATGAAACTTCGGGAGAAACAAAAGAAAGGTAAAAAGAAGATGAAAGAGCGTGGACGAGTAAATATCCCTCAAGAAGTATTTTTAAAGATGATGCGCTCTGGGGAGAAATAATTTTATCTAAAAAAAGGCGAGTAAAGCAATATCATACTGA
>JBBTYN010000006.1:28965-31535 GCA_038061755.1 Patescibacteria group bacterium
TATATCATATTATGAGAAATTTTCAAGAAAAAAAAAGTTGGAGGAGAATAGTTCAATCAAAACCTGTTTTAATATTTTTTAGTATTGTGATATTGTTTTTTTCTTGGAATGTTTTTGGTCTTTGGAATAAAATGCAGGAGACGGTAAAAAATAAAAAAATGATTGAGGATAAAGTAGCTTTATTAAAACAACAAAAAGAAGATATTTCTTTTGAAATAAATAGTTTAAATACAGTGGATGGTAAAGAAAAGTTTTTTAGAGAAAATTTAGGTTTAGTAAAAGATGGAGAAGATATGACTGTGATAGTGGAAGATAAGAATCCACCTGAAGTTCCTACTGAAGATTCCTCTAGTTTTTTCTCTTTCTTTTTTTTTGGAAAAATTGGCTTAAGTGATATAATAAAAAAATGTATGTTATTTTATATTGAAAATATTTCTTACTTTACAATTAAATTTAACTTATGTTAAAATAACCAAATGAAACAAAAAATACAAATTATTAAAAAACTATATAAAAAATCTCAGCCATTTTTTACAAAAGGATTAATGCTCCTAGCTTTATCTTTAGTTGTTTTTGCTGTCGCAGAAGCCGCTGCAAGATCGGTATATTATAATCCTGGAGAGACATTGGACCCTTCCTGCGCTCCAGGGGAGGCAAATTGTTCCGTTTATCCGGCTTTGAATATTCCAATATCAAAAACTTACGCCGAACTTTCAGCCATGGTTACGGCGGGAACCCTTGTTAAAGGTCAGAAGTATAGAATAACTGATTTCAGAACGTATCACAAGATTTTCAATTCAACTGCCTACAACACCGGCGCCACGGAAGTATTGATTGTTACCGCGCTCACGACAAATACGCTGTCAAACATAGCGCAGTCAGAAAGCTATCCGCAGGACATTATCCACTATGAGCTGGTGCAGTCACATTATTGGTATAGTGTACTAATTGACGGTGGTGATAGAGGTTGGATTTATTATCGGGAAGATACTATTCAGCAAAATAAACTGGATTATGATTTTAGAAATGTGAAATGGCGGCGATGGAATAGTCAAGCTGATGGTTTAGGTACGTGGACTGAGCTTATAGATAATACACTTCCGTATCAGGATTTTTTAACGTTTCAAGTATATAAATCAGCGACCGAATATTCAATAGGTAATGACCTAAGCATAATAACAAGCAAGGGTAGCAATCTGACCGAAGGTCCAAACTACAATAATATATTTTTTGGTTTATCTAATGGCAACATATCAAGGGGCGTATTCACAAATAATACGTTTTTGGGTCAAACACGGGATAATGATTTAGGGACAGCATTTGATAGAAATATTCTAGCTAACGGCTTTGATTATAATCGAATATTAGATGCTTTCGGTTCATGCACAACACAAACATCTTTCAGGGGAAACACTATAACAGCATATGATTTTTCAGCTGTCGAATTTCCAGCAGTACAGATAAGAAATAGTCATATTGGTGGGGGAAACGCTTCTATAGGTTCTAATCGTCCAGCATTTGCAATATGGCAACATGCCTTGATGACAACGCCGGTGGTAGGTAGCATTGAATATGCTGACACTGATGATAACTTCTCTGGTACAGGCGCGGATGGTATAAGAAAAACATTTGCTTTCCTTGAAAATCCATATTTTACAACTCCCGATATTGGAGCAGCCACAGGAGTATCGTTAAGGACTTCTGGAGTTAATGCCAGTGCCGCAGCAGCGCCAACAATTGCAAGCGCTGCGACTATTGCGCCGATAACAGCTATTATTTTTGTATCAGGCACTACGACAATTCAAACTATTACACCGCCATCGCCTATCTCAGCCGGCGGCGGACAAATTACTATCATTCCCACGGGTTTATTTGCAACTGGAGTAACCGGGAATATTGCGCTGGCATCAACTGCAGTAATTAATAAAGCATTGATAATGACATATGATGCCACGACGTTAAAGTGGTATCCGAGCTATTAAAATACATATGAACAAACCTGAATCGGCCCGAATCATCACCATTCTATTTTTGATGGCCATTTTAATTTTTCCATTTTTCGTTTTGGCGTCAACGACAGACGGAACTATTGATTCTACATATAAATACGCATGGGGCGAGAATGCTGGATGGATAAATTTTGGAACAAGCGGTGGGAATGTTCATATTATGGACTCTGCCCTAACTGGTTACGCTTGGAGTGAAAATTATGGGTGGATAAATTTAAGCCCGGCAAATGGCGGGGTCTTAAACGACGGAAACGGTGATTTATCCGGTAACGCCTGGGGAGAAAATTTAGGTTGGATAAATTTTGCCAGTGTCAGTATCAATTCTTCCGGAAACTTTTCCGGCACTGCTGTTATTTCAAACGATAGCAGTTTGATAAGTTTTAATTGCGCTGGTTGTTCTGTAAAAACAGATTGGCGGCCGGCTAGCGCAAGAATAGTGTTGACTTCTTCTTCAATCGTGCCTTCCGTTGTTCCTCCTATTGTTCCTCTAACTGTTCCTCCCATTGTTCCTCCAGTAGTTCCTTCAATAGTTTCTCCAGCAGTACCACCAATCATTCCCTC
>JBBTYN010000007.1:0-8270 GCA_038061755.1 Patescibacteria group bacterium
AATAAGAAACCTAAAAAAGAAGTAAAGAAATAAAATAAATTTTATGCGAAGAAAAGTAAAAAATAGAAATATGGTAAAGCCTGATTTTGTTTATAATTCTCAAAAATTGGAGAAGTTTATAAACTATATTATGTGGTCTGGTAAGAAAGAAACTTCCAGAAAAATAATGTATAAGGCTTTTGACATAATTAAAGAAAAAACAAGCAATTCAAATCCGTTGGAAATTTTTGATTTAGCTTTAAGAAATGCTGGTCCAATGACCGAGGTACGTTCTAAACGTATTGGAGGCGCGAATTATCAAGTACCTATTGAGGTTCGCCCAGAACGTAGGCTTGCTTTAGCTATGCGTTGGATTCGTGATGCAGCTCGAAATAAAAAAGGTTCTCCAATGCATATAAAACTTGCTGATGAACTTATTGCCGCTTCCAAGAACGAAGGTTCAGCAATCAAAAAGAAAGAAGACACACATAAGATGGCAGAGGCTAATAAAGCTTTTGCTCACTTTGCTTGGTAGTTCGGCTATGCTCACTATAAAAAATAATTAAAAATACATGGAACGAGATTATCCTTTAGAAAAAGTTAGAAATTTTGGAATTATTGCGCACATTGATGCTGGAAAAACTACCACGACCGAGCGGGTGCTTTTTTATACTGGAGTTTCTCACAAAATAGGCGAAGTGCATGATGGTGAAACTACAACAGATTGGATGGAACAAGAACGTGAACGTGGTATTACCATTACCTCTGCAGCGGTTACATGTTTCTGGACTCCGACTTATGCAGATTCAAAAGATAAATCCAAGAAACATCGTTTTAATATTATTGATACGCCAGGACACATTGATTTCACTGTTGAAGTGAAGAGGTCTCTCCGTGTTCTCGACGGAGCAGTTGTTGTTTTTGATGGTGTCGCAGGAGTAGAACCACAATCAGAAACAAATTGGCGCTATGCCGACGAAGCAAAAGTTCCGCGTATTTGTTTTATAAATAAATTAGACAGAATTGGTGCGTCTTTTGAGCATTCTTATGCAACGATATTAGATCGTCTTACAAAAAAAGCTGTTCGTATGCAGATTCCTATCGGACTTGAAGAGCATCATGAAGGAGTTATTGATTTGCTTAAAATGAAAGCCTATTTTTTTGAAGGAGAAATGGGGAATCTTGTTATTGAAAAAGATTTATCCGCCGAAGCTGGAATTTCAGAGAGTCTAATAGCAGATGCGAAAAAGTACCATTCTGAACTTGTTGAGAAAATAGTTGAAACAGACGATGTGATGATGACTGAATACTTGGAGGGTGTTATTCCAAACATTGATGTTTTAAAAAAAACACTTCGTAAAGCTGTAATCAATAATGAAATTTTCCCAGTGTTTGCTGGTTCTGCTTTAAAAAATAAAGGTGTTCAACTTGTGCTTGATGGTGTTGTTGATTACTTGCCAGCTCCGACCGATATTCCACCAATTCCGGGTATTAATCCCGATACTGATGAGCCTTTATTTCGTCATGCTTCCGATGCGGAACCTTTTGCGGCTTTAGCTTTTAAAGTAGCGACTGATCCATTCGTCGGACAGATTATTTTTTTCCGTGTTTATTCTGGTAGCTTGATAGCTGGAAGTTATGTTTATAATCCACGCACAAGAAATAAAGAACGCATCGGCAGAATCTTGCGCATGCATGCGAATGATCGCGAAGAAGTAAAACAAGTTTTTGCTGGAGAAATAGCCGCAGCTGTGGGATTAAAAGATACCATTACTTCTGACACTATTTGTGATGAAAATAATCCTATTGAACTAAATAGAATTGTTTTTCCAGAGCCTGTTATTTCGCTACGGATTGAACCAAAAACAAAAGCAGATCAAGAAAAAATGGGAATGGCTCTTAATCGTCTTGCGCAAGAAGATCCAACTTTTAAAGTTACCACTGATCAAGAAACAGGGGAGACTATTATTGCGGGAATGGGAGAGCTTCATCTTGAAATTATTGTTGACCGTATGAAAAGAGAATTTACTGTAGAAGCAAATGTTGGCAAGCCGCAAGTAGCTTATAGAGAAACTATTACTGGAAATTCAGATGCTGAAGGAAAATATATAAAACAGTCTGGTGGACGAGGAAACTATGGACATGTGAAAATAAAAGTAAAACCAATGAAAATGCTAACTAAAGAAGAGTTGGAAGATTTGCCGAAAAATACAAAGAGATCTGAAGGTTTTGAATTTATTAACACCATTAAAGGAGGTGTAATTCCTCAAGAATATATAACTCCTTGTGAAAAGGGATTCAAAGAAGGTCTTGATCGTGGAATTTTAGCTGGATTTAAAATGGTGAATGTTTCAGTAGAACTTTGGGATGGAAGTTATCACGAAGTGGACTCAAATGAAATGGCTTTCAAAATTGCTGCCAGTATGGCTATTCAAGATGCATGTAGGCGAGCAAATCCTGTTATTTTAGAACCAATGATGAAAGTTGAAGTTGTTACCCCAGATAAATTTATGGGAGATGTTACCGGAAATCTTTCATCCAAGCGTGGACTTATTGAAGGAATGGAGGATCGCGGAATGAACAAAGTGATAAAGGCGATTGTCCCTCTTTCGGAAATGTTTGGTTATATGACAGGGCTTCGCTCTATGACTGAAGGCCGAGCATCTTTTACGATGGAATTTTTCCGTTACGATATAGTGCCAAATAATGTCGCAGAAACTATCATTGCGGCGAGGAAATAAGGTGGTATAATAGACAAATGAAAGAAGAAAGTCTTAATTTTAAATCAAATAATTTTAGAGAGAAAGAAAGAGAAATATTAGTTGTTGAACTTAAACAACTTATGAGAGAAGCTTTTGCGAAAGACTTGCTTGGATTTAGTGAAAAAATAGTACAGAAAACTGAAGACTTAAAAAATAAATATCCTGGATATGATTATGAGAGTTACGAGATGTGGCACATCCTTATTAGTAGCACTCCAAGAGAAAGAATGAAATACTTTGATTTTCCTGATAAAGATATAGAAAAATTCATACGTTTAGAATCTACGAGTGATAAAGTTTGACAATGTTTTTTAATCTGCTATTATCTAAATAACTGCACTTTCTGCAGTTTTTGTTTTGTTTTTTCGTCTCCACGGCAGATCGCCGATGAGGCGATTTTATTAGTTAATTACGCCCTTTAAAGGCGGACAAGTTAGTAATTAAGCCTTAGTGACTGGTTCTTGTACATTAAGTTTTGATTATTATCTAAATATAATTATGGCAGAAGAATTTAAAAGAGATAAACCACACGTAAATGTCGGCACCATTGGTCATGTTGACCATGGAAAGACCACATTAACAGCTGCAATTTTGCATGTGTTAAACATGGCGGGGAAAACCGTGAGACTTCGTGGTGTTGATCAGATTGACAATGCTCCAGAAGAAAAAGCTCGAGGAATTACCATTAATATTTCACACAATGAGTACGCAACCGATGCTCGTCACTATGCGCACATTGATGCTCCTGGACACGCTGACTATATTAAAAATATGATTACTGGTGCTGCTCAAATGGATGGCGCTATTCTTGTGGTTGCGGCGACTGATGGCGCTATGCCTCAGACTCGTGAACACGTTCTTCTTGCAAAACAAGTTGGTGTGCCTAAAATGATTGTTTTTTTAAACAAGTGCGATATGGTTGATGATAAAGATATGATTGATATGGTTGAAGAAGAAATCCGCGAGCTTCTAACCAAGCAAGGTTTTGACGGTGCAAATGTTCCTGTTATTCGTGGTTCAGCCCTAAAAGCTCTTGAATCAAAATCAGTTGATGATGAATGGGCAAAGAAAATTCTTGAACTCGTGGAGGCTCTTGATACTTATATTCCAGTTCCTGAACGTGATATTACAAAACCTTTCTTGATGCCAGTAGAAGATATTTTCTCAATTGAAGGACGAGGAACTGTTGTTACAGGAAAGATTGAAAGAGGAGTAGTAAAAGTGGGCGAAGAAGTAGAAGTCGTTGGAATCAAGCCTACTCAAAAGACTATAGTTACAGGAATCGAAATGTTCAATAAAAATTTGCAAGAGGGTTTGGCAGGAGACAATGCTGGAATTCTTCTAAGAGGTCTTAAGAAAGAAGATATTACTCGTGGACAAGTTCTATGTAAACCTGGGACAACTACCCCTCATGATAATTTTACTTGTGAAATCTATGTTTTGAAAAAAGAGGAAGGTGGAAGACACACTCCATTTTTTAAAGGTTATAAGCCTCAATTTTATATTAGAACCACGGATGTTACAGGCGATGTTACTCTTGCTGATGGTGTAGAAATGGTTATGCCCGGAGATACAGTAAAACTTACAGTTAAATTAGTTACTCCAGTAGCTCTTGAAGAATCACAGAGATTCGCAGTTCGAGAAGGAGGAAAGACTGTTGGTGCAGGAGTCGTTACAAAAATATTAGGGTAAAAAAGACCTGTGGAGTAAAAGTTCATGCCAACAACAGAAAAAAAAGAAAAAAAAGTCCTAACCAAAGTTGGGATTCCGACAAAGAAAAAAGTTGGGACCAAAATACCAAAAATCTCACTTCAAAAAGAAAAAAATGGAGAGGGTAAGGTAATATTGCGTATTCGAATACGTGCTTATGAGAGTAAGATTTTAGATACATCTATCAAACAAATTATAGATACAGCTATTCGTTATGATGCGCAAGTAGTAGGCCCTGTGCCACTACCAACTGAAATAAAGAAGTACACAGTTAATCGCTCTGCTTTTATTTACAAAAATACACGAGAACAATTTGAAATAAGAGTACATAAAAGATTGATTGATATAATAAATCCAAATGCAAAGACTGTTGAGGCGCTTTCTAATCTTTCTCTTCCTTCTGGAGTTGATATTGATGTAAAAATGATGTAAAAATAAGTTCCCTACACCAGGTTTAGGGGAATTCCCCTAAACCTGGTGTAGGGAACAAAAGAAATTTTATGAAATTTATTTTAGGAACAAAAGAAAATATGTCGGAGTATTTCGGAGAAGACGGGACTGTTTTTCCAGTAACAATAGTAACAGTAGGACCAGTAACAGTTACTAGAATTTTTGAAAAATCTAAAGATGGCTATAATTCTGTTCAGGTCGGTTTTGGTGTACAAAAAAAAGAAAGAGTCTCTAAGGGAAGCGCTGGAGCAATGAAAGGCGCTTTTTATAAAACTCTAAAAGAATTTAGATTAAAACCTGCTGATAGAAGTGAAGCAAAAGAAGGCGATATAATTGATGTTACATCTTTTGTTCCAGGTGATAAAATAGAAGTAGCAAGTATTTCCAAAGGTAAAGGTTTTCAAGGTGTTGTGAAGCGTCATGGTTTCCATGGTGGTCCACGTTCTCATGGTCAAAAGCATTCTGAAAGAGAACCCGGGAGTATCGGTGGAGGTCTTCGTACTCACGTTCCTAAGGGAATGAGAATGGCAGGCAGAATGGGATCTGATCGTATTATGCAGAAAAATTTGCAAGTTGTTTTTGTGGATAAAGAAAATAATTTGATGTTTATTAAGGGAGCAATAGCAGGACGAAAAGGAACATTGGTTGAAATAGTACAAAGATAATATTGGGATAATTTTTATGGAAGCAAAAACAAAAATAAAATTAGAAGCAATTATATATGATCAAAAAGGTGCTGAAACTGGGAAAATAAATCTTCCAGCTAAAGTTTTTGCTGTTAAATGGCGCGCGGATTTAGTGCATCAGGTGGTAGAAGGAATGCGTTCAAATAAGCGTGCTGGCACAGCTGATAGTAAAGATCGTGGAGAAGTGCGTGGAGGTGGAAAGAAACCTTGGAAACAAAAAGGTACTGGTCGCGCACGACATGGGTCCAGCAGAAGTCCTATTTGGGTTGGTGGAGGTGTTACTCACGGTCCACTTGCCGAGAAAAATTATAAAAGAAAAATTTCAAAGAAAATGCGTGCGCAAGCTTTATTTTCTGTTCTTTCTAAAAAATTTAAAGATGAGGAGATTCTTTTTATTGATTCATTATCTTTATCTAAAATAAAAACAAAATTCGCATTAGATGTTGTAAAAAATTTAGCAAAAGTGAGCAATTTTAAAATGCTTGCAAATTCGAAGAAGCCACGAGTTTTAACTGCACTTTTTGGACGTGACGAAAAAGCAGAAAAAAGTTTTCGAAATTTACCTCAGCTTGAGATAGTTTTTCTAAAAAATTTAAATCCGCTTGACGTACTCAATCACAAATATCTTTTAATAGAAAATCCAACAGAAGCAGTTAAATTTTTAGAATCAAGAGGTTAATTTTATGACAACACAAATAATTAAAAACCCAAGAATTACCGAGAAAGCATCTTTTAATGCAGAGCAAAATGTTTACACTTTTGATATTATGAAGTCTGCTAATAAAACGGAAATCAAAAAAGCTATTTTTACACTTTATAAAATACATCCTGTAAAAGTGAATGTTTTAACTATTCCAAGAAAAAATATTATGTCTAAAGGTAAGGCTGGTACAAAAGGAGGGGGTCGCAAGGCCCTTGTTTTTTTAAAAAAGGGCGATAAGATAGAATTTATATAATGAAAACATATAAACCAACAACAAAATCAAGGAGACAAATGACCAATGTCAATTATCGGGATATTTTGACGACGTCAACTCCTACCAAGTCTTTAACTCATGGTTTTAGACGCAATGTTGGAAGAAATAGCGCAGGCCGTATCACTATGCGTCATAAGGGTGCAGGACATAAACGTCTTTTCCGTGAAGTTGATTTTTTATATGAGAAAAAAGAGATATTAGCAAAAATAAAAACTATTGAATATGATCCTAATCGTTCAGCTTTTATTGGGTTGGCTGTGTATAAAGATGGAGAAAAAAGATATGTAGTATTGCCAAAATCTATAAAACCTGGGGATTCTTTTATCGTATCTGAAAAAGCTGAACTTAAAGCAGGAAATAGACTTCCTCTAAAAAGTATTCCAGTTGGAACTTTTGTTTATAACATTGAAATCAAGCCTATGGGTGGGGCAAAGATTGGACGCTCTGCTGGAATTTTTGCGCAAGTTGTAGCAAATGCTGACGGATATACAAATTTGAAAATGCCTTCAACGGAAATAAGAAAAGTTAATGAAAATTGTTGGGCTTCTGTCGGGACTGTTTCCAACGAAGAACATCATTTGGAAAATTATGGTAAAGCAGGACGCAGTCGATGGAAAGGAATTCGTCCGACTGTCCGAGGTACAGCCATGAACCCAGTAGACCATCCATACGGAGGAGGAGAAGGTAGACAAGGTAGAGGAACAAAAAGACCAAAAACAATGTGGGGTAAAGTTACCGGTGGACGAAAAACTCGTGGTCCAAAAAAATACTCAAATGTGTTTATTGTTTCTCGTAGAAAGACTGGAAAGAATAAATAAGATTTTAGATAAAGGAGTCCTTGACATATTGTCGGGGGCTCCGTTACTTTTTTTATTTGACTTTTTTCTTGAATTTGTTAATATAATTTAAGGCTCAAATGAGAGCCATTTTGTTTATATAAGAAAATAATACATGACAAGATCAATCAAAAAAGGATTAAATGTTGATGAAAGGCTTCTCTCAAAGATTGCTGGTAAAAATCCGCTTCAGACACCTATGGTGAAGACTTGGAAAAGAGCTTGCGTGATATCTCCAGAAATGCTTGGTTTTACTTTTGGTGTTTATAATGGAAAAGTCCATGTAGAAGTTTTGGTGACCGAAGATATGGTTGGGCACAGATTGGGAGAATTCTCTCCAACTAAGAAATTTATGAAGCATGGAGGAAAGATGCAGAAAGAGCTTGAGCAAAAGAAAAAGGAAGCTGAGATAACTCAAGCTAAAACTGCGACAGCAGTAGCTGATGATGCTAAGAAAAAATAATACGAAAACTATGCAAACACTACAAAAAACAACAAAAATTTTCGCAGACTTTCGTAAAATTTCGAATAATTTTAGTATAATAATATGAAAGCATTTTTAAAAAATTACAGACAATCTCCAAGAAAAGTTCGCTTGGTTGCAGAGCTTATCAAGGGGAAGAAAGTATCAGAAGCAATTGCTGAGCTTGATTTTTTAGCTAAACGCGCAGGTCTTCCAATTAAGAAACTTTTGCTTTCAGCTGTTTCAAATGCAAAACAAGCAGGCAAGGATGCAGAGAATTTATTTATAAAAGAATTACGAGTAGATAAAGGTATTACTATGAAGAGAATGATGCCAGCTGCGATGGGTACAGGGCATAGAATAAATAAACGTACTAGTCATCTTAATATTCTTTTAGCAGAAAAAGT
>JBBTYN010000007.1:8370-36153 GCA_038061755.1 Patescibacteria group bacterium
AAAATAATATGTCAAAAATAGTTCACCCATATGCGCATAGATTGATAATATTAAGAGATTGGAAGTCTCGTTGGTTTGCTGATCCTAAAAAATATGTTACTTATTTGAAAGGTGATGTTTTAGTACGTCAATATTTGGAAAAGAAATTGCGTGGGATGTATATTTCTAGTATAGAAATTGAAAGAAGCCGAAAAGCTACTCGTTTTATAATTAAAACTTCTCGTCCAGGTCTTATTATTGGCAGGAGTGGCGAGGGGGCGACAAAACTTAAAGAAGATATTTTAAAGAAAATGGATAAGTTAAAATTAGGCAGACCGGAAGATTTTAAGCTTGAAATTATAGAAGTTTCAAATCCGGAAGCTGATGCCGCAATAGTAGCATATATGATTGCTGAAGGATTAGAAAAGAGAATGCCTTATCGCCGAGTAATAAAACAAATTATTGAAAAAGTTATGCAAGCTCATGGAGTAGAAGGTGCCAGGGTTGTATTGTCAGGTCGTTTAGGCGGAGCCGAAATTGCTCGCACCGAAGAGCTCAAGCGTGGAAGTATTCCACTTCAAACTTTCCGCGCAGATATAGATTTTAAACGTGAACGCGCGACTCTTTCCTATGGTGTTGTGGGTATAAAGGTTTGGATTTATCGCGGTAAAATTTTTGCTGACAAAAAATCTGCTCGCAGCACTTATGTTTCTTCTAGCACAGCTGATGCAAACGAAAATGCGTTTAGTTTATTAGAAAGAAATAAAACAGATTAATTATTATGTTAACTCCAAAAAAAGTAAAATTTAGAAAATGGCAAACACAGCGTTCAAATCCAAAAACACGGTCAGCTGATACGCGTGGAATAAAACTTGCTTTTGGTTCTTATGGTTTAAAATCTGAATCACAATCACGAGTAACATCAAACCAAATTGAATCTGCTCGAAAAGTTATTTCTCGTACTTTAACTAAAATTGGAAAATATTGGATTCGTATTTTTCCAGATCGTCCTTATACTGCTAAAGCTGCCGAAGTAGGTATGGGAAAGGGGAAAGGAGATCCACAAGGATATTGTTTTGATGTTTTGCCAGGAAGAATTATTTTTGAAGTAGATGGCGTAGATGAAAAAGTTGCTCATGAAGCATTGCGAAAAGCAGGTTCAAAGCTTCCACTAAAAACCAGAATTGTTAGTAGGGCGCATAAGCAATAGTTCGACAAGCTCACTATAAATAATAAAAATATATGGCAAAGAAAAAAGAAAATTTTAAAGAAATGAAAAAAGATGAGTTAATAAAAAAGCTTGCTTTTTTGCGGGAAGAAGTTAGAGTTATCAGATTTAAAGCTGAAGGTTCTAAATCAAAAAATGTAAAAGAAGCTTCAACTTTTAAAAAACAAATAGCTCAAATACTTACAGAATTAAACCGAAAATAATTATGAGTTAAAAATTACAAATTTATGAAAACAAAAAAAGAAACAACAGAAAAAATGGAGGAAAAAGGCAACATCTTGAAAGGGGTGGTTGTTTCAGATAAAATGGATAAAACTGTTGTTGTTTCTGTTTCTAGATTTGTTAAACATCCGCTTTATGGAAAGTTTTACAAAATAAGCAAGAAATACAAAGCGCACGATGAAGAAAATAAATATAAAATAGGGGACAAGGTAGAAATAATTGAAACTAGGCCGATTTCCAAAGATAAAAGATTTAAAGTAATTACAAGAACGGTTCTTCGTTCTTAAAAATTTTATGATTCAAAATGAAACTTTAGTAAAAATTACAGATAATGCTGGAGGCACCGTAGGAAAGGTGTTTAAAATTTTAGGTTCTTCAAAGAAAAGATATGCTACTCTAGGTGAGCTAGTTATTATTTCAGTTAAAATTGCTAGTCCTAGAAAAATAGTAAAGAAAAAAGATGTTCATCAAGCTGTTGTTGTTCGTACGAGGGGTGCGTACAGAAGGCGTGATGGTTCATACATTCGTTTTGATGACAATGCTGTAGTTATTTTAGAAAAAGGGAAAAAAGATCCGAAGGCTGGTCGCGTTTTTGGACCAATTCCGAGGGAGTTAGCGGAGAAAGGATTTCAGAAAATAATTTCTTTGGCGCAAGAGGTTATATAATAAGTCCCCCACACCAGGTTTAGGGGAATTCCCCTAAACCTGGTGTGGGGGAGAAAATAATATGAAAATTAAAAAAGGAGACAATGTAAAAATTATAACAGGAAAAGACAAAGGAAAGTCTGGTAAGATTATGCATGTTTTAGTTAAAGAAAACAAAGTTATCATAGAAGGAGCTAATATGATGAAAAAGCATCAGCGTCCAAGAAAATCTGGAGAAAAGGGAAGTATGAAAAATATTGAAATGCCAATACATGCCTCAAATGTTAAAAAATTAGATTAAATATATTAATAGAAATATAATGAAACATTTAACTGTAAGAGAAAAAGAAATAGTAGGTTTTGAAAAAATGAAAAATGATTTTCATTATAAAAATATCTTAGCTGCTCCAAAGATGCAAAAGATCGTGCTAAATGTTGGTACAGGAACAGCGATGAAGAAAGATAAAAATAAAAATGAAGCTATATCTCTTCGTCTAACTAAAATAACTGGTCAGAAATCGACTACAAGGGGTGCTAAACAATCTATTGCATCTTTCAAAACAAGACAAGGTGATCCAATAGGAGTTATCATAACATTGCGTGGTAAAAGAATGTATGCTTTTTTAGAAAAACTTATTAATGTTGCTCTTCCTCGTACTAAAGATTTCCGTGGTATTAATAGGAGTGCCGTGGACAATGTCGGTAATTTGACCATTGGCATCAAAGAAAACACTATTTTTCCAGAAACAGCCGACGAAGATATTCGGGATATTTTTGGTATGTCTATTACCTTAGTTTCTTCCGCTAAAAATAAAAAAGAAGGCACGGCCTTTTTTGAAATATTAGGGATTCCTTTCAAAAAGGAGGATGATAAAAAGAAGAAATAAAAACAGTAAGGATTGACTCTTTTCTGTTTATTTGATAGTATTTTACATAAGGGAATATAGCTTTGATTAATCTGCTTTTCTCCTTTAAATTCTAATTTACTGTCTCTATCAGGGGTAAGGGGTTTAAAGAAAAAAAGTAAGATATTAACGAAGCACTCCCAGTGCATCGCGCTTAATCGACTTGCGCGATGTGATTAGCAAAATCAATCATTTATGGCAAAAACATCAGTTACCGCAAGAAATAAAAAGAAACCAAAATTTTCCACTCGAGCCAAAAATCGATGTTTTCGATGTAGTCGAGGTAATGCTTTTATGAGAGATTTTGGTTTATGTCGTATTTGTTTTAGAGAGTTAGCAAACGAAGGTATGCTTCCGGGGGTCAGAAAATCCTCATGGTAGTTCGTAATATATATTCACCATGGATTCAATTTCAAATATGATAATAATAATGAAGAATGGGAGTTTAGCAGGTAAGGAATCTGTTTCTTTTCCATATTCTAAAATGAAAAATGCTATCAGTGAATGTTTAAAAAAAGCAGGATATGTTTCTGAAATTTTAAAAAAAGTAAAAAAGGGCCAACCAATATTAGAAGTAGGGTTGATTTATACAGAAGATAAGAAACCAAAAATTGCAGAAGTGGAAAGAATTTCCAAACAGTCTCGTCGGGTTTATTTTGGGATGAAAGATATTCATTCTGTTAGAAACGGAACAGGGTTATTGGTGCTTTCGACCCCAAAAGGGATTTTATCAGGCAAAGAGGCAAGAAAAGAACAAGTTGGGGGAGAAGCTTTGTTTAGAATTTGGTAATACGAAAATTATACGAAAGATAACGAAAATCTACAAAAAATATATGTCAAGAATAGGAAAACAAGAAATAATAATACCAGTGGGAGTAAAAGTTACACAGAGTGGCAATATTCTTACTGTTACAGGTCCTAAGGGAACACTTAGTAAAACTTTTCGAGATGATATCATTATTACCATTACTGATAAAACAATTAATTTAAATATAAAAAGGAATGATAAATTTTCTAAAGCTCTTTGGGGTACTTATGCTTCACATATAAAAAATATGATAAAAGGCGTGGAAACACCTTATCAAAAGAAATTGATATTAGAAGGTGTAGGGTTCAAGTCTGAATTAAAAGGTAAGGAACTTCATTTTGCTTTAGGATTTTCTCATCCAGTAATCGTGAAAATACCAGAAGGTCTTACTGTTACGGTTGAAAAAAATAATATTACAATTATCGGGATTGATAAAGAATTTGTCGGAAGTTTTACTGCATCCGTGCGTGCATTAAAGAAGCCAGAGCCTTATAAAGGTAAAGGTATGCGTTATGAGGATGAAGTTATAAGACGAAAACAAGGTAAGAAGACTGTATAATACAATGCAAAACAAAAACGACAAAAGAATAAGATTAAAAAAGAAAATAAGAGTAAAAATTCAAGGTACGGCAACACGTCCTAGACTTACAGTTTTTCGTTCAAATAAATTTATTTATGCGCAAGTTATTAATGATATAACTGGTAAAACATTGGTGCAAGCAAGTGACGTGAAGATGAGTAAGGGCACAAAAAGTGAAAGGGCAAAAGAAGTAGGTCGTTCCATTGGAGTTTCTTGTTTAAAAGAAAAAATTAAGAAAGTTGTTTTTGACCGTAACGGATTTAAATACACTGGACGAATAAAATTAGTAGCGGATGAAGCCCGAACAGCGGGATTAGAATTTTAGCGTCGCGCTTTAATGGACGATTGCGCGACATGATTTCGTAAAATCATATGGAAAAATCAAAAGAAAACATAAGAGAAAGAAAAAATACTGGTCGCAGAGGAGGCTCTTTTAATAGAGTAAAACCAGAATTTGATCAAAAGATTTTAAACATTCGTCGAGTTACGCGTGTTGTGGCTGGTGGGCGCAGATTTTCTTTTAGTGCTGCAATAGTAGCTGGAGACAAAAAAGGATCTGTTGGTATAGGTTTAGGGAAAGCTGGAGATACTGCTTTGGCGATTAATAAAGCTCTCCGAAATGCAAAGAAAAATATGGTGAGATTAAATCTAACTAAAACAATGTCTATTCCTCATGAACTTTCTGCTAAATTTTCAAGTTCATATGTTATATTAAGACCGAATAAGGGTCGCGGGCTCGTTGCTGGTTCTGTTATTCGCGATATAATAAAATTATCTGGAATTAAAGATGTTACTGGAAAGATTTTATCTAATAGCAAGAATAAATTAAATAATGCGAAAGCAGTAATGGCAGCATTTTCTCCTATTACTTCAAAATATACAAAGCAGATATCTGAAAGTGTCGTTATTGCAAATAAGGAAGTAGTAATATCAGATAGCGCCTTAGGCCCTATCTAGACAGGGCCTAAGGCGCTGATTAAATAATTTTATGCAAATACATAATTTAAAAAGGACTCATAAAAATAAAAAAGATAGACTTATTGGCCGTGGAGGTAAGCACGCAAAAACTTCTGGCCGTGGAGGTAAAGGTCAGACAGCGCGCGCCGGCAACAAACGTCGTCCAGAACTTCGTGATATTATTAAAAAGTTGCCAAAGAATCGTGGTTACCAATTCAAATCTATTCAAAAAGTTTTCTTAGTAAAAAAAGATAAGCTTATTTCTCAGAAAGATATTAAAAAAGACACTAAACAAGAAACTTTCTCTGATATAAGAAAGCGTTTAGGAGTAAAAGGGAAGCATATAGTAATAAAATAGTAGATAGCGCTTTAGGCGCTTAGAGCGCCTAAAGCGCTATCTACAAAAAAACAATGCAAAATTTCTGGAATAAAATAAAGTTAATTTGGACAGACATCAGCTTGCGCAAAAAAGTATTGTTTGTTTTTTTTGCGTTGATAATATTTAGATTGCTTTCAGCTATTCCTATCCCGGGTATTGATACAGTAGAATTAAATAGATTTCTTTCCAACAACCAATTTTTTGGTATTTTAAATATATTCTCTGGTGGTGGACTTTCCAATTTATCAATCATCATGCTCGGTGTCGGTCCGTATATCACTGGTTCTATTATTATGCAGCTTCTTACTATTATGGTTCCTTCTTTAAAGAGGATTTATCATGAGGAAGGGGAGGCAGGCAGAAAAAGATTTGCTCAATATTCTAGACTTCTCACTGTGCCTTTAGCAGCCATTCAAGGGTTTAGTCTTTTATATATTCTAGAAAAACAAAATATTCTAATTAATTTGACAGCATTTGATCGTATTACAAATTTACTTATTGTTATTGCTGGTTCAATATTACTTATGTGGATTGGGGAACTTGTCACAGAGTTTGGTATTGGTAATGGAGTGTCGCTTGTAATTTTTGCCGGTATAGTTTCTGGGCTTCCTTCTTGGGTTAGTCAGCACATTTTTACTTTTGATGTTTCTCAAATTCCTCTTTATCTTGTGCTTCTTGTAGTCGGTGTGATCATTTTGGCAGGCATTGTTCTTGTTACTGAAGCTGAACGTCCGATTCCTGTTACTTATGCGAAACGCGTCCGAGGAATGAAAATGTATGGTGGAGGTTCCACATATTTACCTCTTCGAGTTAATCAAGCTGGAGTTATTCCTATAATTTTTGCGCTTTCTATTTTACTTTTTCCGCAAATGATTGGTACTTTTCTTTCTGGGTTTACAAATGTAATTCTTGTTAAAATTTCTTATTTTCTTATGGCGTTTACGCAAACGAGTATTTTATATGCAGTACTTTATTTTATTTTTGTATTTCTTTTTACTTACTTTTATACAGCTGTTACTTTTGATCCTGAAGCGCTTTCCTCTAATTTGCAAAAAAACGGCGCATTTATTCCAGGTATTCGTCCTGGTATTTCCACTTCTGAATACATTTCAAAAGTTTTGAGCCGAATTACACTTTTAGGAGCTACGTTCTTAGGCATCGTCGCGATCCTACCTTTAGTTATGCAATTTATTACTGGTAACACTTCTTTTGCTTTAGGTGGCACATCCATCCTCATTGTCGTTTCCGTTGTTCTAGACCTAATGAAAAAAGTTGACGCGCAGATCTCCATGCGAGAATACTAATCTTGATTTTTCTTGATTTTTTTTGAAAAATCGTGTATTCTTTTATCATGGATTCACGCGCTATTCTTTTTTTTGGTCGCTCTGGTTGTGGTAAAGGGACTCAAGCAAAACTTCTGGCTGATCTTTTAAAATCTCAGGGAAGAGAAGTTTTATATACTGAAACAGGAAGTCAGTTTAGGGAGTTTATAAAAGAAGAAAATTATTCTAGCAAACTCGCTGAAAATGTTTTAAAAGAAGGTGGTTTAATACCTGTTTTTTTGCCTATTTGGATTTGGACTGATATTTTAGTTAAAAATTTTACTGGTGAACAAGATTTGGTTTTAGATGGACTTTGTCGTAGATTTGAAGAGTCAGTGGCGCTTGACTCTGCTTTTAGTTTTTACAAAATAGAAAAACCAAATATCATTTTAATGAATGTTTCAAAAAACTGGTCTTATGCTCGTATGATGGAGCGTAAAAGAGCAGATGATACGCCCGAAAAAATACAAAATAGGCTAGATTGGTATGAAAAAGATGTTGTTCCTTCTGTGGAATATTTTCGAGGAAGAGAAAGATATAATTTTATTGAAATAAATGGCGAACAGAGTATTGATAATGTTCATAAAGATATAATCAAAGCTCTTAATTTTTAATGCATAATAATATGGAGGAAACAATAATAATTTCATTAGGAGGGTCGCTTATTGTACCCGATCAGATAGATATTGATTTTTTAAAAAGTTTTAAGACTTTAATTATTTCACATATTAATCAGGGTAAAAAATTTGTAATTATTACTGGTGGAGGAAAAATTTGTCGTAGATATCAAGATGTAGCGAAAGAATTTGGGAATCCATCACATAAAGATTTGGATTGGATTGGTATTGCTTCTTTAAAATTAAATGCTGAATTACTTAGAGTAGTTTTCGGGGAATATGCTTATGAAAAAGTAATTTCTAATTTAGGAGATGCTTTTAATTTTACAAAACCTGTTGTTATTGGTTCAGCTTATGAACCATGGCATAGTACTGATTGGGATGCGGTTTTAGGTGCAAAGAATATCGGTGCAAAAAAGATAATTAATTTATCAAATATTGACTACGTATATGATTCTGATCCTAGAATTAATCCGAAAGCAAAAAAAATAGAGAAAATTTCTTGGGCAGAATATAGAAATCTTATTCCTAAAGAAATTAGTCCAGGACTTAATTCTCCATTTGATCCTACAGCTTCTGAAATGGCGCAGAAAGAGGGGATGCAGGTTGTAATTATGAATGGTAAACCAATTGATAATTTGGCCAATTATTTGAATGGAGAAAAGTTTATTGGAACAGTAATTTCTTAATGATGATAATCATTAAAACATCAGAAGAAATAGAAATAATACGCGAAGGGGGAAAGCATTTAGCGACTGTGCTTTATAAGGTTAAGAAAATAGTAAAACCTGGTATTTCTACCAAAGATTTAGATATTTATACAGAAAAATTAATTCGTGAATTAGGAGACCAGCCAGCGTTTTTAAATTATAAACCATACGGCGCCAACAAACCTTATCCTGCGTCTTTATGTGTTTCATTAAATGATGAAGTAGTGCATGGGATTCCAAACAAAAATAGAATCTTAAAAGAGGGGGATATTGTGTCGCTTGATTTAGGTCTTAAACATAAAGGTCTTTTTACAGATATGGCTATTACTATGCCTGTAGGGAAAGTGAACGTGTTTAACCAAAAACTTATTGAAATTACAGAGCAGGCGCTTCAAATAGGCATTGAGGCAGCGCGAGGAGGAAACACTGTGGGGGATATTGGTTATGCTATAGAGAGTTTTATTCATGTACAAAAGAACAAAGGAAATAATATGCAGTATGGCATTGTGGAAGTTCTTGCTGGGCATGGTGTTGGACGAGCAATTCATGAAGATCCTTATATTCCGAATTTTGGTAAAAAAGGCAAAGGGGAAAAATTAATTCCAGGCATGGTGGTAGCTTTAGAGCCAATGATAAATCTTGGCACAAAAAATGTAACCATAGATAATGACGGCTATACTTTTCGCACAGCAGACGGCAAAAATAGCGCGCATTTTGAACACACTATTTTGATTACTGAAGGAGAAGCAGAAATTTTAACTACTAAAGGCGAATACTAATAAATTTAGAGCACAGATATTTTTCTGCTGAAAAATTCTTCCTGCTCGGCTCGTCAGCCTGCGCAAGTCTCTAAATTTATTAGTATTCGCCTTTGTGATATAATTTAATTATGGAGCCGTCATTCTTTAAAGAAGCGCCAAAGTTTAAAAACCCAGAAGAAGAGCTTGATTATTTGCGTGCTCATGTAAAAGCTCGAGAAGAAGAACTTATTAAAATAGGACATGTGGAACATGTAGAAGAAAATGCTATCGTTGATGTAATTGGCGAATATAAGAATATACCAGCTGAGCAATTAATTCATAAAGATAATCTCATAAAAGAAAAGGAAGCTGAGAGTATTGTATTAAAACTTAAACCCGAATTTCACGACAGTGTGATGGAAGAGCTTCTTGGTATTGTTATCACTAAAGGCATCAGAAATACGCTTTCTGTTGTAGAGACGATGAACAATCCTCACGTGGATGATGATTTTCATAGAATTCTTATTCAATATTTGAAAATTGGAGTGGCAAAAATAGACTTTAAAGAAGATTCACCTATTTATAAAGCTTTCAATATGACCCTTTTTGAAATTACTCTTCCACCACCTGAGGAAGAAGCGGATAAAATAAAAAGCTTCAAAGAATTTATCGGCGCAATGGAGCAATTTTATGCCGGCATGCAATCCATTGGAGAAGGTAAATATAATGAAAAAGAAAATTATTTTACTTTAGAAGTAGCGCTTGGAAATCAAAGTGATGAAGTTGTTGTATATGCTGCGATTCCTAATAAATATCTTTCACTTTTTGAAAAACAAATTTTGGCTTTTTATCACAATGCAAAAATTAGTGAAGTAGCAGATGACTATAATATTTTTAATGAAAACGGAAACTCTGTCGGCGCTTATGCGAGTTTTACGCAAAGAGCAGTAATGCCGATTAAAACTTACGACAATATTGAGCATGACCCAATGAATCCAATTTTGAATGTTTTTTCTAAATTGAAAACGTTAGGCGAAGGCGCAGCGATTCAGTTGGTAATAGCGCCAGCCGGAGATAAATTCATAAATGAATTTCATAAAATTTTAGATGATGTGAAAAGTGGTACCTCTATTAAGCATGCGGATGATAATTTTTACAAATTTAATAAAGCATTCTTAAAAGTAAGTAAAGATTTATTGTTTGGATATAAAGAAAAGACGGAAGAAGATAAAAAAGAAAAATATATAAAAGGCAGGCGCGCAGTAGATGAAGGTGCAGCAGAAAAGATAGGTAATAAAATAAAAAGTACCATTATGAAAGCAAATATTCGTGTAGTTGCTTCTGGTGGGACGTTGGAGCGAGCAGAGGCAATTCTAAAAGAAATAGAATCTTCCTTTAATCAATTTTCTGAAGCTGCTAGTAATTCTTTTATTTTTGAACAAGCAAGAGGGAGTGAATTAAAAAAACTTTTTCATGATTTTTCTTACCGCACATTTTCTTCTGACAAAATATTGCCCTTAAATCTTAAAGAGCTTGCTTCAGTATTTCATTTCCCAGTTGGGATGGGGAGTCAGCCACAATTAAAAGAAGCAAAAGCAGGCATCGCTCCTGCCCCGATAGAGATGGGACAAGAAGGCATAATTCTTGGAGTAAATAGTTATAGAGGCAAAGATACAGAGATTCATCTGGCGCGCGAAGACCGCATGCGACATTTTTATGTTATCGGTCAGACGGGTACTGGTAAGACAAACATTATGCTTAATATGATTACCCAAGACATTAAAAATGGAGATGGGTGTTGTTATATTGATCCGCACGGTACTGATATTCAAACAATTCTTTCTCGGATTCCAAAAGAGCGTATTGAGGATGTTGTTTATTTTGATCCAGCTTATACTGCGCGACCGATGGGTTTGAATATGCTTGAGTATGATTCAAAATATCCAGAACAGAAAACTTTTGTAGTGAATGAAATGATGGGAATTTTTAATAAACTTTTTGATATGAAGGTAGGAGGTGGAGCGATGTTTGAGCAATATTTTCGGAATAGCGCGTTTTTAGTAATGGAAGACCCAGAGTCTGGTTCTACCTTGCTTGAAATTACCAGAGTTTTGGGTGATAAAAATTTTCGTGATATGAAACTTTCGAAATGCAAAAATCCTATCATTAAACAATTTTGGATTTCAGCAGAACAGACTACTGGAGATCAATCATTAGCGAATTTCGTGCCTTATATTTCTTCTAAATTTGATAATTTTATTAGCAATGACATTATGCGTCCAGTGGTGCTTCAACAAAATTCTGTTTTTAATTTTAGAAAAATTATGGATGAGAAGAAAATTCTTCTGGTAAATCTTTCTAAGGGACGGCTTGGTGATATTAATGCGAATTTAATTGGTTTGGTGCTTGTTGGTAAAATCCAGATGGCGGCGCTTTCCAGAGTAGATATGTTTGGTAAGCCTATGAACGATTTTTATCTTTATATTGATGAGTTCCAAAATGTCACTACTGATTCTATTGCTTCTATTTTATCTGAAGCAAGAAAATATAGACTTTCATTAAATATTGCGCATCAATACATCACTCAATTAGAAGAAAATATTAAAAATGCTGTTTTTGGTAATGTCGGTTCAATGGCAGTATTCCGAGTGGGTACAGAGGACGCTACATTTTTAGAGCCGAAATTCAAGCCTCAATTTTCTGCTCGCGATATCACAAAGCTTGATAATTACAATGCTTATATAAGTATGTTGGTAAAAGGTCAGCCGACAAAGCCATTTAATTTAGTTACTTTAGCACCAGAGAAAGGTAATCCGGATATTGTGGATAATCTAAAAGAACTTTCATATCTAAAATTCGGTCGCGACCGCGCCGAAGTGGAAGCCGAAATTATGGCGAGATATACGAGTATGGAATAATCATAATTGTTTTTGAATTTTGCAAAAACATTTTTTTCTGTTAGTATAAAATTATATGACAAAATCAAATTATGAAAAATCTTTAATAATCATTAAGCCAGATGCAGTACAGAGAAATCTAGTGGGGGAAGTAATAAGCCGTTTAGAAAAAAAAGGTCTCAAAATTGTTGGCATAAAGATGATAGATATTGAAACAACTTTATTGGATGAACACTATGCGCACATAAAGGATAAGCCATTTTATCCGGGGATTCGAGATTTTATGAAATCTTGTCCTGTTGTTGTAATGGCAGTTGAGGGAATTAATGCTGTGTCAGCTTTAAGGTTAATTGTTGGGCCAACAAAAGCGTGGGAAGCAAATGCAGGCACTATTCGTGGGGATTTTTCTTTATCTACTCAATCAAATATAGTGCATGCTTCTGATTCTATTGAGTCTGGAGAAATAGAAGTAAAAAGATTTTTCAAGGAAGGTGAAATTTTTGAGTACAAAAAAATTGACACTGACTTTATTTACGCCGAGCATAAGGAATAAAAAGTCAAACTTGTTTTTATTCTAGATTCGTGTTTTTTTTGAAAAAGGTGTTGCCAAAAATTTAAAAGGGCATATACTTTAAGTAGGGTTATTTCCGATTATTACCTAGAACACTAATTTATGGGAGTTTCGATCGAGTTAGGCCTTGGCCCAACACGTCTAGCACCCACTTAGCTTTAAGCTATGGTAATACATCAGAGATAGTCCTAAGAAGAACTCCGCGCTAAATTTATTTCGGGCGGATTTTTTCTTTTAAATATGTTATATTTATTCTAAACAATGGAAAAGACAGCTAAAATAACATTTTGTGGAGGAACTGGTACCGTGACGGGTGCTAATTTTCTTTTAGAAATTGATGGCAAGAAAATTTTAATTGATTGTGGTCTTACTCAAGGAGACAAAATGGATGATACTATTAACTGGGTTCCTTTTATATATGATCCAAAAGAAATAGACATTCTTTTTGTGACTCATGGACACATTGATCATCTAGGAAGGATTCCAAAATTAATTAATGATGGATTTCGTGGAAAAATTTATTCTACTGAACCCACCAAAGGACTTGCTAAGCTTATGCTTGAAGATACATCTGGCATATTGAGCAACAATACGCATTTAGGTTTAGATAAAATTTATACAGCAGAAAATACTAAATTAGCATTAAGTCTTTGGAAAGGTTTTACTTATAAACAAACAATAAAAATTACAGATAAATTAGAAGTTGTCTTTTTGAATGCTGGACACATATTAGGTTCTGCAATGATAGAATTTCTTTATAATGGCAAGAAAATTCTTTTTACAGGAGATTTAGGTAATAGTCCTTCACCAATACTTCCTGATACAGAAAAAATTACAGATGTGGATTATTTGATAATGGAAAGTGTTTATGGAGACAGGAACCATGAGTCGAGACAAGATCGTAGGAGATTTTTGGAGGAAACGATTGAAGATAATTATAAGAGGAAGGGCACATTAATTATTCCTACTTTTTCACTTGAGCGTTCACAAGAGCTTCTCTTTGAGCTTAATGCCTTAGTGGAAAATAATAGAATTCCTATAATGCCTATTTTTTTTGATTCTCCACTAGCTATTCGTTTAACTGAAATTTTTAAACAGTATAGAGGTTATTTTAATGAGGATGCTCAAAAAGTAATGGTTCACGATAAATATTTATTTGATTTTCCAGGACTTCATAATACTTTACAATCCAAAGAGTCGCAAATGATTAGAAATGTGCCTAATCCAAAAATAGTTATTGCCGGGTCTGGGATGTCAACTGGCGGACGTATTGTGCATCACGAAAGACATTATTTGCCAGATCCAAACAATACTTTACTTTTGACTGGATATCAGTCTGTTGGTACCCCGGGACGCTTAATAGAAGAAAATATAAAGACTGTGCGAATAACAGGAGAGGATGTAGCTATAAGGGCGCATATTGTTAAAATTTCTGGATATTCAGGACATAAAGATTCAGATGGACTTCTTAATTTTGTGGAGGAGATGCAAGACACGGTCAAGAAAGTTTTTGTAGTTATGGGCGAACCAAAATCATCAATGTTTTTAGCTCAGAAATTAAAAGATAATTTAGGAATTAATGCTTATGTTCCAGAAAGAGGGAATAGTGTTACGTTAGATTGTTAATTGTGATAATATTAAAATATGGATTTAACTTTTTCAAGCAAACATGGGCACAATCAAATAAAAATTTGTGTTTCTGGCGCAGCTGAAACGGGTCATTGTGGACTTAATGCGCTTGATAAAGCAAAAGAACTTGGGCGCGAAATTGCCCGTCAGGGGGCGGTCTTGGTAACCGGGGCGACGACTGGATTTCCTTTTTGGGCGGCGATGGGAGCTAAGGAAGAAGGCGGAATCTGTGTTGGTATCTCTCCCGCTGCTTCAGAACAAGAACATGTAGAAGTTTACAAGCTTCCGCTTGATTATATGGATTTAATTATTTATACTGGTTTTGGTTATCCTGGGCGTGACTTACTTCTCACGCGTTCTGCTGATGCAGTTATTTGTGGTTGTGGACGCATAGGCACTATTCATGAATTTACAGTTGCTTTTGAAGATAAAAAGCCTATAGGTATTTTTGAAGGTCCGTGGGAAATGGGAGGAGAACTCAAAGAAATTATGGAAAAAGGGCATCGAGAAAATCCAAAAATAGTTATGAATTCAGATCCAAGAAAAATTGTGGAGGGAATCATTACTCTTGTAAAAAAAGATAAAGTAGAATATAAAACTTCAAAATCTGCAATGTCTGATACTAATTAAAAAAATAGCATAAAATTTTATGCTATTTTTTTAAATTTATTTTATTTCTGTTAAAATTTTGGCAAAAGTTTCTGGATGATGTTCAGCAAAGTCCGATAATATTTTTCTATCTAGCATTATGTTTTTCTTATGGAGAGCGCCGATTAATTTTGAATAAGACATGCCGAGCTCACGCGCGCCAGCATTGATTTTAATATTCCAAAGTTTGCGGTTGTGTGACTTTTTGTCTTTTCTGTGCGCAAAAGAATAATTTCCAGCATGAAGCAATGCTTCTTTTGCTTGACGTTCCTTAGTAGAACGTCCATGACGCATTCCTTTGGTCTGTTTCAAGACACTTCTCCTTCTTTTTAATGCATGTACTCCTTTTTTTACTCTTGTCATAAATTCTGATTCACCTCACCCATTCGCCTCTCTCCTTAATAAGGAGAGAGGATAGGGGAGAGGTCTAACTAAATGGTAATAAGTGGCTTAACGGTTTGTTTTTAATAACAAAATTCTGACCTCTTTTCCCTGCGAGCTGGGTTCCGCGTGATTGTTTTGCATTGAAATGATTAAAACCAGCTTTGCGGGAAATTATCTTTCCGTTTTTTGTTAATTTTAATCTCTTACTAAACGATTTATTTGTTTTCATTCCTTTTCCCATATTATTTTTTTTCTATTGTTATCATTAAACCTTTTGGACCTTTTTTGTATGTGTCTGATATTTTATAATCTTCAGTAATTAAATGTAAAATTCTATCTAAGCGCTCTTTTAAAAATTTCTCATCCATATATTTCGCGCGTCCAGCGAGGAAAAGTTCAACTTTGATTCTGTGTCCTTCTTTGATCCATTTTGAAGCAGTTTTTGCTTTAAGTTCTAAATCGTGATCTCCAGTGCCTATTTTTATTTGAATTGACTTTGTTTCTGTTTTATTTGCCCCAGCTTTAGCTTTTTTTAACTTCTTGGCAATCTCGTATTGGTACTTGCCGAAATCCATCAATTTAGCAATAGGAGGATTCCCGTTCGGGGATATCTCTATCAAGTCTAATCCTTTGCTCTCTGCTAATTCTAGAGCATCTTTTATACTTAAAACACCGAGATTTTTATTTTCACTATCTAAAACCCGAAGTTCTTTTGCTCGTATTTGGTTGTTTATTCTTTCTCGCAATTGATATTAAGTAAGTCTTAACTAAGGAGATAATAGCGTATTAGTGGCCGAAAGTCAAATAGAGATACATTCTGTGATAATATGTATTTATGGCTAGTTATGCGGAAAATCGAAAAGCGAGATTCAATTATGAATTTTTGGAGAAATACGAAACTGGTATTGAGCTTTTAGGTACGGAAGTAAAATCTGTGCGTGGAGGTCAAATGTCTCTTGAAGGAGCTTTTATCATCATTCGTGGCGGAGAAGCTTTTTTAATCAATGCAAATATTCCACCATATCAAGTAAAAAATGCGCCAAAAGATTATGACCCACTTCGCAATAGAAAACTCTTATTAACTAAAAAAGAAATAGCTGAACTTGTAGGAAGTGAGAAAAATAAGAGTTTGACAATAGTGCCAATTTCAGTGTATAATAAAGGTAGAAAAATCAAGGTGGAAATTGCTTTAGCTAAAGGCAAGAAAAAATTTGATAAGCGTGAAACTCTAAAAAAACGAGACACGGATCGCGAAATTAGGCGCGAATACAAAGGACTTTGATAATATGAATAGAAAATAACATGGGGATGCAAGGCATAGACAGTTGGCCATTTGTTATTGATGCATACCGAGCATGGACGTAATCTCGTAAAAATTCGTTCAAATGTTAATTGCAAAATTGACTGCTAAAGCAAAAGCTGTATTTTCTCCTTACTTCGGTATGAAGGATTTCGCTTTCGCTCCAGCCTTAGCGTAAGCCTGGGTTGGTGTCTCTCTTATAGACTTCCGATATATAAGATGAGGCATAATATTATCGGGATAGGAAAAAGAATGTTCTGACTTTTCTCCAAAACAAAAGAACTCGATTAAAAAATATTTGGCTCGCTTAAGAATTTTTTAATCTAAACAAAAAAGCGCGCTATGTATGTAGACTTCTTTACAAAAACCTTCTGCACGGGGATTCGATTTCCCCCATCTCCACAAAATTTAAAAATTAATAATTTTTTTTTCTTTTCTTTATCCATATTTTGTGCTATTATCACTCAATGGATTTTAATTTTCTTAATCAAAAAGACCAACAAGGGAAAGGCAAAAAATCTCCCCAAAAGACAAAGTTCGGTGGCAATATTGCTGGAGCTATACTTTTCTTTATGCTGATTACAGCATTATATTTAGTTGTGTCTGGAGATACTCAAGTAATTCCAGAAGTTGCTATTTCTGATTTGGCAAAAAGTGTTTCAGCTGGAGAAGTAAAAAATATTTTAGTAGAAGGGGACAAGCTTACTATCACATATAAAAATGATGAAATTAAAATAACCAAAAAAGAAGTTGGTTCAGCTCTTTCGCAAACCCTTTTTAATTATGGGGTTACGAGTACCGCACTTGCGAATACAAAGATAGAAATAAAAAATGAAAGCGGATTTATGTTTTGGCTTATAAATTTGTTGCCATTTTTGTTGCCGATAATTTTTATTTTAATTTTCTTTTGGTATTTATCAAGGCAGGTCAAAGGCGCTGGTATGCAGGCGTTCACTTTTGGACAATCTAAAGCCCGTCTAACTGACCCAAATGATAAAAATAATAAGGTTACGTTTAAAGATGTTGCTGGTTGTAAGGAAGCTAAAGAAGAATTAAAAGAAATAGTAGATTTTTTGAAAAGCCCGAAAAAGTTTTTAGATATTGGGGCGAGGATTCCAAAAGGAGTTATTTTGACTGGAGCTCCAGGCACAGGCAAGACTTTGCTCGCGCGAGCGGTTGCTGGTGAAGCGAATGTGCCATTTTTTCATCTTTCTGGAAGTGAGTTTGTGGAAATGTTTGTCGGAGTCGGAGCTTCTCGCGTGCGAGACCTTTTTAAAATGGCCAAAAAAGCGGCACCTGCTATTATTTTCGTGGATGAAATAGATGCCATAGGTCGTACTCGCGGGGGAGGTTTTGGCGGGGGGAATGATGAACGTGAACAAACCTTAAATCAAATTTTAGTAGAGATGGATGGTTTTGAGCCGAATGATAAAGTGATAGTAATGGCGGCAACTAATAGACCGGATGTGCTAGACCCAGCGCTTATTCGTCCGGGGCGTTTTGATAGAAAAGTAATTCTTGATTTACCTGATCGCTTAGATCGTGAAGAGATATTAAAAATTCATGCGTTAAAAAAACTATTGGCCGAAGATATTAATTTGAAATTAATTGCTGAACGCACGCCTGGTTTTTCTGGCGCAGATTTGTATTCACTTATGAATGAAGGCGCGATATTGGCAGCTCGAGAAAATCGTAAGAAAGTTTTTCAATTTGATCTTATTCGTGCTATTGAGAAAGTGATGCTTGGTCCAGAGCGAAAAAGTCATTTGCTTTCCAAAAAAGAAAAAGAAATTACTGCGTACCATGAAGCAGGGCATGCAATCGTGGCTTCAGTTCTTCCGCATGCGGATCCTGTGCATAAGGTTTCTATTATTGCTCGTGGAAATGCCGGCGGATACACTTTGAAATTACCGCTCGAGGAAAGACGTTTACAATCTAAAAAAGAATTTATTGATGACATCGCTATGTCGCTCGGAGGATATGTCGCTGAGCAGATTATTTTTGGAGATATCACTACTGGACCATCAAGTGATTTACAAGTAGCAACAAATTTAGCGCGGGCGATGGTTACAAGGTGGGGAATGTCTGATGTTATTGGTCCGATAGCTTTAGCGGACTCTGGTGGCAGACCTCAATATGGAGAAATGCCTGAAAGAGAATTTTCTGAAGCTGTTTCTGCAAAAGTTGACGGAGAAGTTTCCAGAATTATTAATGACGGATTAAAAACTGCGCAAAAAGTGTTAGATGAACATAAAAAAGCATTTACTGCTATTGCACTTAAATTAATTGAAGTAGAAACTCTAGAACAAGAAGAGTATGAGAAAATATTGATTGCTCATGGTATAGTGCTAAAAAAGAAAGAAGAAGAGACCCGCCCTTAGCTCAGTTGGTTAGAGCATCGAGCTTATACCTCGAGGGTCCTACGTTCGAATCGTAGAGGGCGGACAAATTGAGACTTTTTTAATTAGAGTTTTTTTAAAAATGCAAAAAATAGTCTATTAAAGCCTAAAAATATTTATAATAAATGGGCTATATTTAAGATGGTGATATTTTGATATTCATAATTTTTTATTTTGTGTTTTAATGTTAAAAATTATGGTTATGCACCTTACATAAAAGGACTAGTTTCGTGTATAATGACTTTTATGGGTGCAGATAAAAAAAATTACCTTAAATTCTCTATATGAAGAAGACAAAAAAAATTTTAAAGAGCGAGTTATCAAAAATAAAATCAATCCGAAGGAGAACTGGTGAAGTTGTTTCTTTTGATTTAGAGAGAGTTGCGCGAGCAATTTTAAAAGCTTTTGAAGTAACACTTGAAGGTGGAGAGGTGGAAGCGCAAGAGGTTGCTAAACGTGTTTTCAGAAATCTTCTTAAGCTTCAAGCTGAGTTGGTAAATACACACAAAGGATCAAAATTTTTACCAACAGTTGAATTAGTTCAAGATCTCGTGGAGAAAGAATTGATGAAAAATAATTTTACCGATACAGCCAAGAAATATATTCTTTATCGAAATAAGCGTTCAGAACTTCGAGCAGCCTTCGGTCCAATACCTGAAGCAGTCCGTCTTGCAGTAGAAGAATCTAGTAAATATTTTAGTAGTCCTTATTCAGAATATATTTTTTACCAGTTTTATTCTAGGTGGGTTCCAGAATTAGGTCGCAGAGAAACTTGGATTGAGGCTATTGATCGTTATATGTCTTATATGAAAGAGAATTTAGGCGACAAGCTTACTGTAAAAGAATATTCAGATGTTCGAGAGGCTATTTTAAATCAAGATATTTGTCCATCAATGCGTCTTTTGTGGTCTGCAGGAAAAGCTTGCCGTCAGTCTAATGTTTGGGCATATAATTGTTCATATGTTGCACCGACTTGTATTCAAGATCTAGGAGAGATTATGTATATTTCAATGTGTGGCGCTGGGCTTGGTTTTGCAGTTGAATGGGAGAATGTTCAACAATTTCCACAAATAAAAAAACAAATAAAAGAAAAAATATCTACTCATATTGTAATAGACAGCAAAGAAGGTTGGGCAGACGCTTTTGTTTTGGGACTCAAGGCTTGGTTTGATGGCAAGGATATAAAATTTGATTACAGTATGGTTAGGCCGGCTGGGGCACGCTTAGAAACTGCTGGTGGACGAGCATCTGGACCACAACCTTTAATGGACTTGATGGAATTTGCTAGGCGTAAAATTTTATCGAAACAAGGTCGTCGTCTTTCAAACTTAGATATGCATGATATTATTTGTCAGATTGGAATGATCGTAGTGGCAGGCGGAGTGCGACGTAGCGCTTTAATTTCTCTTTCTGAATTAGAAGATACGGAGATGCGAGATGCCAAGAAGGGACAATTTTATTTAACGGAAGGTCAACGCAGTATGGCGAACAATTCAGCAGTTTATAATTCTAAACCATCAGCCGAAGAATTTTTAAACGAATGGACTGCTTTAGTAAAATCTAAATCTGGAGAACGTGGAATTTTTAATCGAGGCGGATTGGAAAAACAATTGCCAGCTCGCAGGTGGGAGGCTATTAAAGATGAAAGACAAATAGGGATGAATCCTTGCGGAGAAATTTATTTGCGTTCTAAACAATTTTGTAATTTGACTAGTATTGTGATTCGCCCTAAGGATACAATGGAAACCTTGAAAAGAAAAATGGAATTAGCGACACTGCTCGGAACTTATCAATCTACTTTGACGAATTTTGGTTATCTTTCAAAAAAATGGAAAGAAAATTGTGAAGAAGAAAGATTGCTCGGCGTATCTTTGACGGGTTATTACGATAATCCAATTATTCGAGATGATAAAGTACTTGATACTCTTCGACTTGATTCTATTGAAACGAATAAAAAGTATGCTAAACGTTTTGGTATTAATGCTTCTACCGCTATTACTTGCGTAAAGCCTCATGGTAATTCTGGTCAGCTTTTAGGTGTTGGTTCTGGTATGCATCCTTGGTATGCCCCATATTTTATTCGTCGAGTACGTATTTCTCATACTGACACATTGCTCCAAATGGCTCGAGATCAAGGTGTTCCTTGTTTGCCAGAAGTTGGCCAATCTTCCGAATCAGCTAATACTTTTGTATTAGAATTTCCAGTCAAAGCGCCAGAGGGAGCAATTTTAAAAGATGAAGTTTCAGCCTTAGATTTAATCAAAGAATGGAAAAGATTAAAAGAACATTTTGTGGAACACAATCCATCTGCGACGATTTATGTTGGCCCAGATGAATGGCTCGCTGTTGGAAATTTTGTCTACGAAAACTGGGATGTTATAGGCGGACTTTCTTTCCTTCCTAGGTCAGAACACGTTTATCAATTAGCTCCTTATGAGACAATAACCAAAGAAGAATATGAAAAGCGGTCTAGGAATATTGGTAAAATTGATTTCTCAAAACTTTCTCAATACGAAATGACAGATAATACTACTGGAGCAAAAGAATTTGCTTGTGTCTCTGGTGTTTGTGAACTTTAAAATCTTAAAAAAATTATGTTGTATACAAGAAAAGGAGATGATGGCAATACAAAGACTTTTGCTTGTGATCAGCGTATTTCTAAGAGTTCAATAGTAGCAGAAGCCTTGGGCGCATTAGATGAAGCTAATTCTTTTTTAGGCTTAGCTCGCGCTAGAACAAAAGATAAAATTTTTGATATTAATGGTGAGGAAATAAAATTTCCTGATCTTATTTTAGAGATTCAGCAGAATTTATTTATCGTGCAAGCAGAAATTGCTGGAGCGACTTTATCTATTGATGTAGAAAAAGTAAATAAAGTAGAAAAAATAGTTAATGAAATTGAAAAAGTTTTACCGCCTATTAAAACTTTTTTTATAAGTGGAGCGACAAAAGACGGAGCTGTTTTAGATATTACCAGAACTTTAGTCCGTCGTGCCGAAAGGCGAGTGGTTGAAGCAAAAGAAGAAGGAAAAATAAAAGTTAGCATTGAGACATTGTCTTATTTAAATAGACTTTCTAGTTTACTTTATGCTTTAGCTCGCATTGTGAGCCATTTAGAAGGCACAGAGGAAATTAAACCAGATTATAAATAATTTTTATTTACTCAAAATGAAACTCAGCTGTTTTTTGGTGAACTTTTTGTTTTAATAGTGGATATCTTGAAAGTTCTGGATCTTTTTCTATTAGGGTGATAGCTTCGGTGCGGGCAGCTTGTACCATTTTTATATTTTTAATTGCTTCCATACCTAGATCGGTGATGCCCCATTGTTTGGTGCCACCGAGTTCGCCTGCTCCGCGGAGGGTAAGGTCTAGCTCAGCTAATTCAAAACCATTTTTGGCAGTTTTGAGCGCTTTTAGTCGAGCTATAGTTTTTTCAGCCTTAGCTTCTGCAAAAATATAACAATACGCTTGGTGCGTACTTCGGATGACGCGTCCGCGAAGCTGGTGAAGTTGAGCAAGACCAAAACGTTCTGCTCCTTCAATTATTATTACAGTCGTGTTTGGCACATTTACACCTACTTCTACAACAGATGTCGCGCACAAAATATTTATTTTTCCTTCGGTAAACTCCTGCATCACTTTTTCTTTTCTCTCCTTGCTCATTTTACTGTGGAGGATTCCAATTTCATATTCTTGAAAAACTTCTTTTTTTAATCGTTTAGCTTCTTTAACCGCAGATTTTACATTGAGCGCTAATTCTTTCTCTGGATCAGGTTCAAAAATTCTTGGACAAATTACATAAAGCTGTCTGCCATCTTTTAATTCTTGGCGAATTTTTTCATAAGTATCCGGCCTTTTATTGGGTGTGATTATTTCAGTAATTATTTGTTTTCTACCAGTTGGCATTTCATCAAGAAGAGATAAATCTAAGTCTCCATAAATAGTAAGTGCCAATGTGCGAGGAATGGGAGTGGCGGTCATTGAGAGTAAGTGCGGAGCGATGTTGTCTTTTCGAACGAGTTTTTGTCTCTGTATTGTACCGAATCGGTGTTGTTCATCAATTACAACTAAGGCCAATTTTTTGAATTTTACAGTCTTTTGAATCAGCGCATGGGTGCCGATTAAAATAGGTATTTCTCCATTTGCCACCCATTTTAAAAGTTGGGCTCGAGAGATTGTAGTCCAACCATTTGGGTTTATTTTAGATGGAAATTTTCGGCAACCTGAACCCGTAATAAGTCCTATATTTATAGGCAGATGTTTGAAATATTCTATAAAAGATTCAAAGTGTTGGGTAGCTAGTATTTCCGTCGGTGCCATATAGGCCGTTTGTAAACTTCCAAAAGTCTGAGGCTTACCCTGAGTGAAGTCGAAGGGTCTTTGATTTTGGGTTACATAAGCTGCTGTGGCAGCAACAGCAGTTTTACCAGAGCCTACATCGCCTTCTAGTAGACGAGACATTGGAAAAGTTTTTTCCATGTCAGCAAGTATAGTGCTAATAGATTTTTTTTGAGAGTTTGTCAGTTCAAAAGGAAAACGTTTTAAAAAATTCTGCACATCTTTTTCATTTGGATTTATTTGGAAGGATTTATTTTTTCTATATTCAAATTTGTCATGCTGGCGTTCTAGTTGAATACAAAAAACTTCCTCAAAAGCGAATCTTTTGCGTGCAGATTCTGCGTCGTTTTTATTTTTTGGTTTATGTATCCAAACGAGCGCACTTTTCAAAGTCGGAAGATGATATTTTTTTAAAATTTCCTCAGGAACATAGTCTTCAATATTATCTAGTGTTTTATCTTTAAATATTTTTTCAATTGCATGATAAAACCACTTAGAAGTGATGCCACGAGTTTCTGCATAAATTGGATAAGAAAATCCAGCATTTGGGATTCCATTTTTTGTAAATAGTGTATCATGCATATCTATTGGCATATTAGGCAACTTTTCAAATTCTGGATTAGCTAAATAAATCCCTACACCTTTCCCGAAAGGAAAGGTGTAGGGATTTATGCCATTTTTCATTGTCACTACTTTTCCAGTTAGTTTTACTGTGTCACCATCATGAATCATCTTGGCCAGATACGCTTGGTTGAACCAAGTGATTTTTATTTTTCCAGATAAATCTTCTATTTCACCTTCGGCCATTGGGATTCCAGAGTGGAAAGCTTTTTTGGTTTTTAATTTTGATACTTTGCCGTAAACTGTTGCAATGTCTCCGGGAACAAGTTCTGAGATTTTTTTCACTTCACTTATATCACTATAACGAACAGGGAAGTGAAAAAGCAGGTCAGCTACTGAGAAAATATTGAGCTTGTTTAGAGCTTTTTTTTGGTTTATATCCAAGCGGAATTTTTCTTCTAGTTTGTCATGAAGTTCCATATAGTTTATATAGGTTACTATATAAAAACTGCGCTCGGACACTAAACAAGTAAACTTGTTTTTGCTCCTCGCTTGTTGTTATAATATACCCATGGACACACTTCTACAATCTCAAGTTTTCTTTTTTATATCTTCCGTCGGTTTTGTCATTCTGTGGATTTTGGTAGCAATATTTTTGTTTTATCTTATTCGTACTACAAAGATTTTATCTAAAATTATGGAGAGGGTCGAAAAAGACATAGATAACATAGGTGATATTACTAAAGAAATGCTAAATGATGTAAGGGATAGTGTAGTATTTAATTTTCTTTTTAGAAAAAAGAAAAAATCGAAAAGGTCGTGAAGATTAAAAATTTTTAAAATAAGTAAATAAAAATTATGAAAAAAAATAACAAAAAAATGTCAGTAGGTAGTAAGGTAGCAATTGGAACGGGGTTAGCAGCAGTTGGTGCAGGAGCTTTTTATTTATTGGGGCCCAATGCAAAGGCTCATCAGAAAAAAATGTCAGCTTTGATTGGTAAGATGAAAAAAGAAGTAGCGAGTGAGGTAAGGAAAGCTAAAGTAGTTACTGTGCCTCTTTATCATAAAGCTGTAGATATTGTGTCAAAAAATTATGCTAAACAATACAAGCTCCATGAGAAAGATATAAAAGCTGTTGCGAATAAATTGAAGGCTGAATGGAAAGGCGCAAATAAAATAGTTAAAAAGACAGTTAAAATTTTAAAAAAGAAAAACGTCTAAGTTTTTAATTTTTGTTGTTATGAAAAAAGAAATAGGCTATATTGGGCTTGGAAAAATGGGCAAAAATATGGTTTTTCGCTTGCTTAATGCGGGGTGGAATATTGTTGCTTATAACCGAAGTCCAGAAAGCGTAAAAGAGGTAGAAGAAAAAGGAGCTGTAGGAACTTTCAGTATAAAAGAATTAGTTTCAAAACTTCCTTCTCCTCGTGTTGTATGGGTAATGGTTTCTCATCAAGCGGTGGATGAAATGATAAATGAATTAGTACCATTACTTGAAAAGGGTGATTTGATTATTGATGGTGGTAATTCTCCATATCAGGAATCAATGCGCAGAGCAAAAGAATTAAATGCGAAAGGAATTGAATTTTTAGATATTGGTGTTTCTGGCGGACCGGGAGGATCGCTCAAAGGCGCTTGTATGATGGTAGGTGGGAAAAAAGAATTATATGACAGGCTTGAAAAAAGTGGATTTTTTAAGGATACATGTAAGCCTGAAGGCTGGGGACATTTTGGTATATCTGGTGCTGGGCATTTTGTTAAAATGGTTCACAATGGTATTGAATACGGAATGATGCAGTCCATCGCGGAAGGTTTTGATCTTATGAGACATTCAAGAGAATTTAGTTTGGATTTGGAAAAAATAACAGAAGTGTATTCTCATGGAAGTGTGGTTACTTCTAGTTTGGTTTCTTGGATGCATGATGGATATAAGAAATACGGAAAAGATTTGAATGAAATTTCAGGTAAAGCTTCTGCTTCTGGAGAAGGTCATTGGACAGTAGAAGCAGGGAAGAGAGAAAACATATCAATGCCAGTTATTCGGGCGTCATTAGATGTGAGAGAAGCCTCACAAAAAAAACCATCTTATCAAGGAAAAGTAGTTTCCACAATGCGTGGAGAGTTTGGGCAACATCCTGTAAAAAGATCTTCCGACGAGCCAGAAGTATTATAAAATTTGTAAATTAATTATTATTCTTTGCCAAATAACTTCCACAACTTGGACAGAATTAACAAATTAATTTATAATTTATAAGTGGTGAGCATTTTGTTTACTCAATCACACAGTGAATTATCTGATAAAAAAAATAATACAAAGATTCAGTTTTAAAAAAAGCATTACGGGTGTATTGTTAATGTTTTTGTTATTTTCTTTTTTCTTTTCCAATAGTGTTTTTGCTACTACTGGTGTACCAACTCTTTTACATCATCAAGGGCGTTTGCTTAATTCATCTGGAAGTTTATTGGGTGGTTCTTCTGGTACAAATTATTGTTTTAAATTTTCACTTTACGATAATGCCACAGTAGGATCTGGGGCAAAATTATGGCCATCTAGCGCTCCCACCAAAATGACTGTTAATGTGAAGAATGGAATTTTAAATGTTGATATTGGAAATACTTCGGTAGGTGGTGAAGGAGATGCGTTGAATTTTGATTTCAATAGTACCGATGAAGTTTATTTAAATATTCAGGTGGCGGATTCTTCTGGCGGGTCTTGCGCAAGCGTGGCTGATGGTTCATACGAAACTTTAAGTCCTCGTCAGAGAATTGTTTCTGCCGGTTATGCGATAAATTCAAAAACTGCAACTAATTTAAACGGTGGACTTGGTGGGCAAATTCCATACCAATCTGCCACAGGAATTACTGCGATGCTTGCTAATGGTTCAGCTGGACAAGTTTTACAAAGCAATGGAACAACACTTGCGCCAAGTTGGGTATCAGCCAGTGCGGGTGATATGGTTCTCGCGTCAATTCAAACAATTACAGGAGCAAAAACATTTAATGATACAAAACTTTTATTAAGAAATGTTGCAAATACATTTAATGGAAGTTTTACAAATACAAATACAGCAGACAGAGTTTACACATTGAAAGATGCTAGTGGCACATTGGCATTCACATCAGATATCACGGGAATAAACTCCGGCACCAACACAGGTGACAATGCCACCAATACCCAATATTCCGGTTTAGCCGCATCCAAAGCCGATGTCGGACAGACAATGTATATTGGAACAACGCAAGTTGCAATCAACAGAGCTTCATCTGCTCTTGTTTTAACTGGTATTACCAGTCTTACTCCCGGTGCCGATTTTACTTTATCTCAAAACTCGGTCAATGTTTTAACTTCAGAAAATACTGGAGCGATTGCGAATACTTTTTATTTAAAACAGGGTAACGTCGGCATCGGGACGACAGCGCCACTTGAACTCCTCTCTCTCGGTCTAGCAGGAACAACAGCAGGAAAACTTTCTCTGGCTGGTTTGACTTCGGGTAAAGCAATCATTAACGTAAATGCCATAGCGGGAACTCCGACTCTAACTTTGCCAACTATAACGGGAACACTGGCTTTACTCACCGATGTTATCAATCAACCAATCACCGGCTTTATCTCTGGTTCTGGTGCTGTTGTGGCGACTGACACAATATTACAAACCTTCCAGAAAGTAGATGGAAATATTGCTCTCAAAGCCCCTATCGCTTCACCAACATTTACAGGTATTCTTACAACTCCAGCTATTACTCTAGGAGCGACAGCTCTCACTGCTACAGGTATAGAACTTAATTATGTTGCAGGAGTTACTTCAGCTATTCAAACACAATTAAATGGAAAACAGGCGACTGGAAGTTATGCTTTAACAACTGGAACTCTAGCACAATTTGCCGCCACAACATCAGCTCAACTGGCTGGAGTTATTTCTGACGAAACAGGCACAGGAGCTTTAACTTTTGGCACAGCTCCGAC
>JBBTYN010000008.1:0-7736 GCA_038061755.1 Patescibacteria group bacterium
TTTGGATCAAAAGCATTTGGATCTATTTTTAAATGCGATATATATTTTTCTTGTGTTACAAAGTCGCCTAAAAATTTTAAAAAATCTTCTTTTTTATCCATCTCTCCTTTTTCTTCCATGTGCTCTAAAGGGTGAGCCTCTGGAGTAAATTCAAAATGTCCACAAATTTCTCCATCTTTATAAACCCGCAAATGGTATTGATCTTGAAAGTTGGTTAATTTTCTCCAGCTTAAAACTTGATCTTCATCTATCCAGGCTATGAAATGATTACCAAAACCCCAATTATTATGAAGATGTTTTTTAAAATCTTCTAAAGTTTTTCTAGGTGAAAGCCAACCAATATGGTATCGTTGCCTGCCTTTTTTGTGCCAAACAATGCCCATTCTTAAAAGAAATCTTCTAACAGGCAAGAAAAAACTGTAAATAAAGGTCCAGATTTTCTGTTTAATTTTATCAAAAGAAGTCATAGTTTTTGGGGCGGAGAGAGAGGGATTCGAACCCTCGGTCCTTTAAGGGGACGACAGTTTAGTAAACTGTTGGTTTAAGCCACTCACCCATCTCTCCTAAACTTTCCTTGATTCAAATACTCACCCATCTCTCCAACTTAGGAAAGTATACCCCAACATTTATTTTATTCAAAGTTTAAAATAAAAATAAGTGTATGGGTATAACATATAAAAAATGGAAAAAGAGCAGTAATATGCTAGAGTAATTAAGTTATTCAATACGTAAAGGAGCCGTGTCAGAGCGGTCTAATGTACCTCTTTGCTAAAGAGGCAGGGGCTTCAAAACCCCTCGGCGGTTCGAATCCGCCCGGCTCCGCAAAAATTCGGGAGAAGCATTCCCGCGAAAAAATGCGTTGGCGCGAAGCACCGATGATTGGGCTGAATTCCCGCCAAAATCAAATCCAAAAAAAACTCTATTACACTAAGCCTCCAAAGAACCTACCGAGCCTGTTTCTGAAAATACAGCCCATTCTGAACCTTCCAATATGCCCCCTGTTTTCAAATTCCTTGGCAATAGCCAAAGTCAGCTCCTTGATATTACTAGTTCTGGAATAATAAGCGATTAAAATTTTCATGATTTATTTTTAAATGCTATATGGATTGCATATGGTAATACACTTTGATAATATTTTATCCGTTTAAATCCCATTTCTGAAAATAATTTAACCCTGTTTTTTGGATGAATATTGCATCTTATTGATTCACTGAGATATTCATAATGTATTTTATTTTTGGCGATCAATTTTCCCAAAAAAGGAACAGCCTTAAATAACCAAAATTCCACTACCGGTCTGATAATAGATTTCGGAGGCATAAAAAATCCCAAAGAAACCAACCTTCCGCCAGGCTTCAAAACGCGATATATTTCCGCCAACGCCTTTTTCTGGTCATCAATGTTTCTTAAAACAAAAGCGATGGAAATAGCGTCAAAATAATCACATGGCCAAGGAAGATTGTAAACAGAAGCTTCTTTTAATTCAACATTGGTAATTGGTAAGGAATTTATTTTTGCCCGACCGGCATCCAACATTTCTTTATTTATATCAACTCCGTAAATGACTATTTTTGGAAAATTTTCGGAAATTAAAATTGGAATGTCAGCCGTTCCGCAACCAACATCAAGAATTATTTCATTTTCTTTGGGAGCAATGATTTTTACTAATCGTTTTTTCCAGAATTTTTGCAAACCCAAACTTAATAAATTACAGCCGAAATCATAATGAGAAACAATGAATGAAAAAGTTTCTTGTAATAATTCTTCCCTACTTACAACTAAATTCAGAACATTTTGATCTTCGGCGTAATTCATTATTTTAGAAATGGAAGCTTTTTAACAAGAGATGTGTTCGCCCACCATCCACCAAGCCCCAACCACTGACCTGAACCTACTAAAGTCAAACCAATTAAAAGAAATGCGTTGATAATATGCTCGTCCAGAAAGGGATTATGCGCAGGCGGTATAAAACCGGCAGTATACATAAAGACATACATCAACACCCCTGAAACACAGGCGATTCTCATACCAACACCTAAAATAAAAGCAATGCCGATACCCAAACAACCAGCCATAAAAAGATAATCAACAATCGGATTGCCAGCCAACCCTTGATAAAATTCTTTGAACGGACCAATGGTGGCAAACTTTAGAAATCCAAAAGTTGGCGAAACGCCATCAATCCATCCCTTACCAGCCACCGTGCCAAAACCAAGTCCCCAAACTTTATCAATAAAAGCCCAAAAAAAAGTCCAGCCCAGCCCCAACCTTAATAATCCCCAAATATATTTTCCTTTAATATTTTCATTATCCATAAACGTTTTAAGTCGATTAATTTATAATTTTTATTCGACCTTTAATTATACCACGTTCACCTCTAAATATATGTGATTACAACACACAATCATCGATTTCTGGTAAAAAATCTTTTTAATATTTTACCGACCAGAATCCAATAATCCCTCAAAACTTCTTTTATTGAGTCATCATCTCTAGACTCTCTAACTTCTTCTCGTATTCTAGCAGTACTATATTTTATATCTTCGCTAATTTCTTTTTCAATATTTTTTTCCTCTCGTTTTAGCCATTTTTTAAATCGTTTTATGAAAAATAAAATTTTATCAAAAAATTCCTTGTGATGTTTTCCAATAAAGCTCCAGCACCAGATGAGAACAATAATTGCAAAACCAAGAAATATAAGAGCAAGAAGAATACTAGCTAATCCGACAAAGATACTAATACTTATCCTAAACCAAGATGGCAGTGTCCCCCACACTGCTATCAAACTGTCGGAATTCTCACCAGTAGCTCTATATGGGATACGAGAATCAAGATTTTTCATCTGAGACTCAACGACTGCTTTTACTTTTTCCTCAATTATTTTTATATCTTCTTTATTTATCGTTTGTTTATTATTTACGGTTTGAATACTTGCTGCGCCTAAAACAAAGTCGGCCTGATTTCTAGAAACAGAAAGACTCGTGCCAAGTCCATCATTCGCAAGAACAGAAAATTCAGAAAAATCCAAACTCGCTGTCCCTTGTTTTCGTACACGAAAAACAATATCGGCTATTTTCCCTTTTACTCCAGAAAATCCAGGACTGAGAACGACGCCTTCAAACCGCACATTGCCGGAAATACCAATATTAGAAAAAGAAGGTCTTTGAACCCATAAATCAATAATGGAATTATTGTTATTCTCCGTTTTGATTACCTCCAGATATTCCGTTGGAAAAACGACAGAGCTTTGAATGGCATTAATCGGATTTTCCGCGTCAATATAAATGCTGACGGTAAAATTTTCGCCTTTATTAAAAACGCCCGAGGCCGGAGAAAAATATAAATTTGTTGCTTCTGCATTTACAGGTAAAATACCTGTAAATAAAAAAGTTAACAACAATATAAATAAAATTTTAGAATTTTTTACCATAAAATTTTCTAACGACATATGAAACAAATAGTATAATCAGTATAAGTATACCAAAAATCCAATTGTTTTTATACCATGGTTGCCAATTTGGTGGATAAATGACTACAATTCGTTCGTTACCATTTTTGTCAACAGCTTTTACAAAAATTTTTTCATCCAATTTTTGATTCTGCAAAAGATAAGGACTTTCCGCAATAATAAATTCACTATTTAGCTCCTCACGAATTTCATAATGGTCAATACCTGACCCTTTATCTTGTGTTGCAAACACTAAAAAATATTTTCCATCAAAAATAGCTGGATCGCTACCGACCGATGGACTAAAATTTTCCGGAATATCGCTATCCACTATCACCGGAATACCACTTTTAGTGTCTGATGTTGTTTTTGAAGAAATTGAAAAAGAAAAAGGTATCATCTTTGCGGACAATTTTGTGCCAATGCCATCATTTTGCAAAACCTGCGCATTTTTAAAAGTAATTGAGCTATTCCCCATTTTTTTTGTTTGAAATACCATTCCAAATAAAAATATCTTTGGACCAGAGAATCCTCCTGCAGTAATGCCAGAAAAAGAAACTTCCCCCTTAGCAACACTCTGCGGTCTTTCTATCCAAAAATTAACAGAAGAATTGCCATCTCTTATTTCTTTCAATTCCAGAAATTCAGCCGGAAATGCCACTATTCCCTCAAGCGCATTTATTGTTATATTTTCTGTATTTAAAAATACTTGTGCTAAAAACTCCTCGTTTTGAAAAAAAACATTTTTATCGGTAGAAAAAAATATCTCGGACGCAAAAGATATTGAAGGAATAAAACATAATAAAAATAAAATAAAAAGTTTTTTCATAATTTTGCTCGCCAAAATTCACTACCCTGTCCAATAATAAGCCATGATGCTAAAATCGACCAAATCAACTTTTCCATCTCCGTTTAAATATTTTATTTCTCTGGGGATGAAAGCTTGACTCAACTGACGCTTATACCAAAAGGCGGCAATTGAAAAGTCCACCAGGTTGCAGCGACTGTCTTCATTCAAATCGCATTTGGAAACTTTTTCCATGGCTTCCGCCAGCACATTTTTTGTGCCGACCAGAAAACCAATAGAAGCGCTAAAATTACTTATCTCTCCGCTCTTCAATGCTTTTGATTTTGTTGAGTGTCGCCCTAATGCAAGAACAGATGTGTCAAAATTATATAAATATGCGCCACTTGCATCGCTATTTGTGCTTTCAAAAAACTCTGGGTCAGAATTAACATTTATTACAACTTGCGACGAAGGAGAACTTTGCCCAAAGACAGCTATATTGTCCCCTTTTTTTACTTCGCTTTTATCTATGGCAATAGTTGGAGCAATAAATATGCCACCAATATTAGTAGTCACTCCAGAAGTTATAAAAACTTGAAAAACAAAAGAAGTTGAACGCAGACCATTTTTGTCTTCACTATAGACGGAAAATGTATAATCGCCAGAGGAAAGACCACCCAATGTAGCAGTAAAATTACTATCTGGTCCAGAAATAGTTGAAAGGGCCAGCTGTCCGTCTTTCAAAATATTTACTTTGCTCAAAGGATAAGCCCGACCGGAAAACATAACCCCCGTCTGTGGCGGAGTTACCCCGCCACCTCCACCGCCACCACCAGGCGGAGGTGGTGGCGGAATTTCTCCTTCGGAAGTTGGAACCGCGCTGACTTCCGCCGATTCGCTTAATAAAAGCCCAGCCGCATAAGAGCGAATTTTGAAAAAATACGGCGTACCGTTTGTTAAAGATGTTTTTATGGTATTAAACACGCCTCCAACCGAAACATAAGTAAAACCGCTACCAGAGCTAGTACTCGTTCCCAATTCATAACTTGTAATATTAGCTAAAATACCTGTGGACGGAGTCCAAGAAAGTGATACTTGACTATCACCCGAAGTGGCCGTCACAACGGGCGAAGTTGCCGTCGGAAAATATAAAAAACCGACATTTTGTGAAAAACTGCTACTAGAACTTTGACCAGTCGTCAGCTGTCCCGTACTAGAAAGATATTGAAAACTGGATGATGATGACTCTCCTCCCTGAATTATATTTATCGGATTCTCAAGTTGAAAACTGGTACTGGTTAAATCAGCATAAGCAAAAGTAAAAAACATTACTCCTGAGATAAAAATTAAAAAAGTAAGAAAAATTTTATTTAAGAAATTTTTAATACCAGCCCTCTTATTTGTAACATTATATCGAGAATGCCCTGCCATATTTTTGTAATCTTTTAATTATAAGATTATTTTTTATAGCGCGAGCAAAACCAATCCCCTCTATTTTTGAAGAAGATGAAACAGCATTTTGAATTTTCTTTTTGCTAATAAACCTAGGTATTACGTGAGTTTTCATATCATATATTATAGCATATTTCCGTATTATTTGCCTTAAATTATTTAGGGTTTCTTTGTTGTTGAAGTAGGAGCTGGAGCTGTGGTGGGTTCTGGTTCTAGTCTTTTTGCTTGACATATTGTTTGTGTTTGCTATACTACTAGTACAAGTGCCTTCGGGCTCGCCCTTCGCAAGAAGGGAGACAAGTTAAAAACACCTCAGAAAAAACTTCTGAGGTGTTTTTGTATATTGCTAAATATTTCTTTATTAAGAACTCCGATTTTTTCAGAAAATCTTTTCGTGTCAACTACTTTTATTTGCGACAGGATTACCACTGCCTCCTTTTCTTCAATCAGTCCGATTGGAATCCTGTATTCGTGTTTTTGGTGAGAAGTGGTAAGTGGTACAACTAAACAAATTTTACCAAAGGCTTTCAAGACGAGAACAGGTCTTTCAAAATCGATATCTTTGCCATCTTGTTCAGAACCAACATTTAGTCCTAAACGACACCACCAAATATCCCTAGGGTGATAGAATTTATTTTCTCCTGCGTTGTGTATATTTTTCTTTTGACTATTCCACGTATCAAAATCTTTTTCCATATTTTATTTGTATTTTACTGCGCTACTGCCGCTACTGCCGCTACTGCCGCTACATCAATCGTATAAGTAGTCGTTTTCCCTCCAACTGTAATAGTCAAAGTTTGACCAGTAACAGGTGCGATACTATCAAAACCAGAGATGTCGGTCGTAGTGATAGTTTCTACTTTTGTAGTAGTATCACTGTAAGTTCCAGTAACTTCTAAACCTGTGATATCTAATGTGTCGCCAACTGTATAAGAAAGTTTTGTTGCTGGAGTGGTGATTGCAATGCTTTCTAATGTAGCTGACGCGGGATCCGTACAGACATTGTTTACTAAAGTTTGCGGAGCAATACAAATCGGAGTAGAGCTTCCACCACTAGAACTTCCTCCTGCTCCTGCGAGTAGAGAATCAAGTTGGGATTTAGTGATACAAGTTTTTGCGCCATTATCATCCGAGACACACAATGTTTTAGTATTGATTTGTTTTGCAAAAATATCCCCTATCCCATTCGTAGCATCGGCGAGCCAAGTACTGACTTTCGCATAAATATTTTTAAAGAAAGCTGTCACAAAAGTTTCATTGGCTGAGTTAGTGACAGGTGTGACAGTGCCTGAGACTGCATTTAGATTTAAATTCAATTCTTTAATAGCTTCAATGGACATCATCTGAAGAGCAATACCGTAATCAACTGTTTTGAAACCACGACCATCCATACCTACAAGTTCTGGATATAACTTTTCTACTTCTTGGGCAATCAATCCTTTTATCGGTTCGGTGCCGAAATGTCTATCTGGAAATTCATCAGTTCTCCATTCATAAGTTACTGGTTGAAGTTGAGTGAACTTTTCTAGAATGTTTGTAATTGGTACAATATTTTTCTTTAAATTGATATCAGACGAACAAGCTCCGACGAGCGCTGTGCCAGCAAATTGTTCTATGCAACCATTGGTACCAGAAGTACCGACTCGAATGTCTCCGACGACAACGAGTTTGTTGGTGGTTGGAGTGGCTGTCCCGATCCCCACATTCCCATTCCCTAATATCGTCATCTTTTCTGTCAAAGCGTTGTCTGTTATGCCTGTTAATCCTGCGGTAGCGGTGAAGAAATGTAAAGCGGAAGTTCCTAGCCCTGTGGAGATTCCTGATTTCAAGGTTAAATCACCACCTGCCAAATCAGCTGTGCCTGCTATCGCTCCACCGGAAGACACTGTTAATCCTTGTCCAGCTGTGGCAGCGGTAGTGTTTCTTTCCATCCAAATAGTTCGAGCAGATGTACCGCCGAGAGAAAGAAGTTGAGTTGGCGAGGTGGTCCTAATCCCGACGTTGCCGTTACCTAAAATTGACACCAATGGAACAGGGGTAAGCGGATAG
>JBBTYN010000009.1:0-2551 GCA_038061755.1 Patescibacteria group bacterium
TGAACTCTCGAGACCCTTTCGAGCCTGCCACCTTTCCAAGGTGGTGGAATAAACCGCTATCCGACGCCTCCATATTTCTATCCTAGCATATTCATAAATTCTTTCTCGTTTAATACTTTTACCCCTAATTTTTCTGCCGATTTAAGCTTAGAGCCTGGATCTTCACCAACTACAACATAAGAAGTATTTTTTGATACGGAACCCACGACTTTTCCTCCAAAAGCAAGAATACGCTCTTTAGCTATTTCACGAGACATCTGAGTTAATGTGCCAGTTAAAACAAAACTAAAACCAGTTAATTTTCCAGCCTTCTTCTTTTCCATTTTTTCTACAATTACGCCATTTTTTTCTAATTTATTTATAAAATTTAAATTATTTTTATCATTAAAAAAATTACTTATACTTTTTAATACTGCGGGACCAATATTTTCTATGATATCTATTTGCGTTAGATCTTGCCTAACGCAAGAAACTAATTTTTCTAAAGTTCCAAAATGTGTAGCTAAATCTCGTGCAGTTTCCTCTCCCACGTGCAGTATCCCAAGCGCCCAAAGAAAACGCGCAAGTGGAATTTTCTTTTTATTTTCTATTTCTCTGATTATATTTTCCGCTGATTTTTCACCAAAACGTTCCAAGGGTGCAATATCTTCTTTAGTAAGAGAAAAAATATCAGCCGCATCGGTTATCAATCCTTCATCTTTAAATCTTCTTAAGATTTTAGGACCTAATTCGTAAATTTCAAATACAAAAACAAAATGTTCTAAATACCTCTCATTTTTCGCAAAGCACTTTGGATTAGAACAATAGTAAGCAACGGATGCTTGAGATGGTAATTCTTTTTTTTCTACTTTTCCTCCACAAGCTGGACAATTTTCAGGCATTTTAATTTTTTTCTCTTTACCAGTACGCATTCTAGTTAAAACTTCTACTACTTTTGGAATAACATCACCAGCTTTTTCTATTACTACCGTATCCCCTATTCTTAAATCAAGCCGTTCTATTTGGTCCATATTATGTAAAGTTGCCTTTGATACCTTTGAACCTGCAACAAGTGTTAGCTCAAAAATTGCCAAAGGGGTAAGTACCCCGGTGCGACCAACATTAATTATTACGTCTTTGATTATAGTTGTTGCTCTTTCAGCTGGATATTTAAATGCTGCCATATAGCGCGGAGCTTTTCCAACAACACCTAAAACTTCTTGTAATTTTAAATCATTCACTGATATAACAATCCCATCTGTGCCATATGAAAAATTAGGTCTTATTTTTTCAAATTTTTTAATAAAACTTATTGCTTCATTTAAATTTTTACAGACCTTATAATTTTCATCTACTTGAAAACCTAAGTTTTTTAAATATTTATGTTTATCAGAATGGGTTGCTAGGTCTTGCCTAGTAGATTTTACTTCCGCAATATCATAAGCAAAAAAATCAAGTTTTCTTTCAGCGGCTAGTTTTGGATCTAGTTGCCTTAAACTTCCAGCAGCAGCATTTCTAGTATTTGCGAAAGCAACTTTTCCTTCTTTTTGATTAAGTAAGTTTAGTTTTTGCAAAGTTTTTTTAGACATTACAACTTCTCCCCGAACTTCTAAAAATTCTGGAAATGGTTTTTTAAGTAAAAGAGGGATTGAATTTATAGTCTTAAGATTTTGAGTGATGTCTTCACCGACAAATCCATCACCTCGAGTAGCTCCTCGCACAAATTTTCCATTTTCATAAATAAGTGACACTGCTAACCCATCAAACTTAACCTCACAAAAATAATCCAACTTGGGAGCTAAGCTCCCAAGTAGTTTTTTAATTCTTTTTTCCCAATCATATAATTCTTCCTCACTAAAAGCATCATTCAAAGAAAGCATCCTAGTCTTATGCTTCACTTTTACAAACTTATCAAGTGGTTTTCCTCCAACTCTGTTTTCTTCTGCATTTGCATCCTCAAATTTCGGATATTTTTTTAAAAGCTCTTTTAACTCACGAGTCAAAGAATCATAAACATCATCAGTAACTTCTGGCGCGTCTTCTACGTGATATGCTTTTCTCAAACGTGCAATCTCTGCACGTAATTTCTGTATTCTTTTTTCAATCTCCTTTTTATCCATAACCAAATTTAGTAGCTTAAGTCTGTTTCCCGCTCAACAGTATTTGGTCCAGATGTACAAGTACCTCCCCCGTTATTATATCCTTTAGAAATAATAGTCGTGGTAGGTTCAACTGATGATCTTTTATCCACAGTTACCTTAGCACAACCTTGTCCTCCACTACCTAGTCCAGAAAGAGTAAAACTCCAAAATGTGGGTGGTGAACCGGTAGGAGTTAAACTAACGGAACCACCAAGACATGGCATAGATAATGCAAAAGGAGATCTAAAAACAGTACTCGTAGATTTATCATTAATCGCTGCACATTCAATTCCAATATCCGCAGCAAAAAAAGCATCATTGGAATCTTTGGCTGAAGTTCCAAATTTAATTTCTCTAAATGCAATATTAGCAACACCTAAAGCTATAGATAAAAGAATAGCGGAAAGCGTAACTGCAAAAAGTATTACAAA
>JBBTYN010000009.1:2651-5025 GCA_038061755.1 Patescibacteria group bacterium
TATTCTATCCAATTAAATAAATTTTCTGAAAGAGTTATACTCTTCTGTCCCGAACCCTGAGTCCATGTAACGGTTGATGTAATTTTTACTTCATCTGAAGTTCCAGGCACTGAAGCCATTGTAATCGTGCGTGTAAAACCAGCAAAATCAGAGCTGGAAACAGGGCAAGTAGAAACAGGGCAAGATATTGATTTAGGCAAAGGAATAGCCGTATATGTATTCCAACCAACTTGAGCACCACCAGCATTATAAAGCACTGCGGTATCCCGATTATTTCTCGCATATTCAATTCCCTCTTGCGCCAAATAAATAGCTGTCATTTTCTGCTTGGTATAAGTGGTGTTAGAAATACCAGACCCCAAAATTGACATTAAACCCAAAATTGACATAGTAAAAATTGAAATAGCGACAAGTGTTTCTACTAATGTGAACGCTGTATTTTTTTGTTTTAAAAATTTATTCATATATCTAGCTTCCTTTGAGATACAGAAGTTTGTAAAGAAAAAGGCGAGATAACTCCTTTAGAAGTAGTTATACTTCCAACTAATTTAATAGTAACAAAAGGTTGTCGATCTGGACCTGGTGATTCCGGTGGCGGTTCAGCGCCTACTACTGTAAAACTGGAAGCTGTTGTATTAATTACAATTTCGTCTGGAGTTAATTGAATAAAATTAGAAAGATTGGAAGGACCTTGGGTGGATTTAAAAATTTTACCGTTATTTATATAATAAACCCATTGATCATCATTATTACTAGGATTACCATTAACATATTCAAAACCAATACCCCAACCACTGGCGCAATTTTTTGGAGCACTCACACTAGCAACTGGCAAACTATCACCTGTAACTAGACAATGATAGCTATACCCTGTTCTTAAATTTCTAGACATATCTTCCATAACAAAATTTAAGTTATCTAAGATTGAACGCATATTTTGCGCTTTATTATGAACTGAATTAGCATTTAATAAAGCTTCCATTCCTATCATAACAATAATTGTAAAAAGAGAAACAGCAATCATCGTTTCTATGATTGTGTAGCCACTTTTTTTGTTGTTATTTTTATTTCGCATTTTTGTTTTTAAGGACAGTCCTTGGGGAAACTTCTTAAGGACTGTCCTTTTGCATTAATTCACCTGCACCCTTCCCGAAGGATATATTTTTATTAAAGCTTTTGCTCCTTTAGGTGAAAGAATGGTAATTTGAATATACCCAGAACCAGTAAGAGTTAATATTTGATTGGTAAAAAAATCAGCTTTTGAATCTGGCCTTTGAAAAGTAATAGATAAAGGATTTATCGAGCTTGGTGTACAAGGATTACTAGAACAATTGTCTATATTGGATATAACATTATTTTTTGTAATAATAATTTTATCCAAACATTCTGTTGTGGTACAACTTGAAAGACCATTATAAAAATTATTATTATCTAAATCAGCAAAATAAATAAATTGTTTTGGTACAGAAATATCAAAATAAACCCCATAAGATGGTTTCCATGTATCTGAATTATAACCAGCAAGTGGCAACAAACCATTTATAGATGATTTTTGCGCCTCAACAATTTTTAAGGCAATATCACTGGCTAAATTTTTAATATCTATCCTATCTTGAAATGCTCCATAATTAAAAATAGCCACAGAAGACAAAACAGAAAAAATGCTTAAAACTACAATAAGCTCTACATAAGTCATGCCGTTATTTTTTTGTATTTTTTTATTCATTTAAAAAAGATATAAACCAAAAAAGAATACTAACATCGCACCCAAAACCAAATATGGAGCAAAAGGAATTTCACTTTTCATTCCATGCTTTTTAGAAAAGATAACAAGAGTAATACCAAATACAGCTCCAATCCAAAAAGCAAACACTACACCAGAAAGCGCTTGTGAAAGACCAAGCAACCATCCCAAACCAATTGCGAGCTTTGCATCCCCTAATCCCATCCATCTTCCAGAAGACACTAGCCAAAAAAAAGCAAAAGGGAGAGCAACTATCGGACCAGCGAAAAATCCTAAAAAAGTGGGTATATGTAGAGAAAATCCTAAAGAACCACTAGGATTTAAGAAAAATAAGCCCGCAAAAGCCAAAAGACCAAAAACAAAAGAAAGAATATCTGGAATTATCTTGTGTCGAAGATCATAAACGGAAATCACTATCAAGAGCGAGAATGCTACAGTATAATAAGCATAATTAAAACTAAAAGTAAGCGTATCTGAAAAGAAAAAATCTTGAAACTTCAAAAACAAAAGAGCAAAAACTAAACCTGTAATAATTTCTACTAAAGGATACTGAAATGAGATTTTATTTTTACAATTCCTACATCTTCCACCAAGACCCAAAAAACTAAAGACAGGGATAAGCTCGTACCA
>JBBTYN010000010.1:0-13672 GCA_038061755.1 Patescibacteria group bacterium
GTGACCTCACGGAGAATCGAACTCCGATTTAATCCTTGAGAAGGACTCGTCCTAGCCGTTAGACGATGAGGCCAATAGAAAAAATATAGAATTTTTTAGTCTAAAACTAAAGAAATCCTGGCGTCGGGTGTTTAACACCCGACGACAAAAATGTTTTTACTCTTCAATTTTTGGTTTTTCTACTTCGAGAAGCGCAAGCTCAGGGGAGGTGCCGGCGATGCGAAGCACATCTTTGTCTATCTTTTTTAGTTCTTTATTTGAAGCATTGTAGTGGTTTACTACGGTGCCTAAAGCATTGCCGAGTTTGTTGTGGTATTCATCATAAGATTTTAAATGCTTACCTAAATCTTCTACTTTTTTAATTATTTCTTTGGCTGATTCTTCTATTTGAAGAGCCTTGAGTCCTTGTAAGACGGTTTGTAAATAAGCGAGGAAGGAAGTAGGGGAAGTAATAATAACTTTATATTTTCCTGCGGCGCGTTGGATTAGATTTTCATTATCATCTCCCGCTCCGACTTTGTTTGTAATCAAATCATAATAAATAGCTTCATGGGGAATAAACATAAAAGCAAAGTCGGTGGTGCCTTTAGTCGGCTGAATATATTTTGCTGTTTCAGTAATACGATTTTTTAAATCATTTACAAAAACTGTTTCCAGTCGTTTTTTCTCTGTTCCGTCGTGTTCCTCAACCATTTTATTATAATTTTCCAGCGAGAATTTGGAATCTATGGGAATTATTTTTTCTTTAACGAAAACTACTGCATCTACTATTGTGCCATCAGGGAAAGGGTATTGCATTTGGTAACTTCCAGGAGGCAAGACATTTTTTAAAACTGTCTCTAGATAATATTCACCTAAAATTCCACGTTGTTTAGGATTTTTTAAAATATTTTCTAAACTTTGAAGTTGGTCAGCAAAAGAGATGACTTGTTTATTTGTCTCGTCTAACCTAGTAAGCCTCTCTGTTACATCGCGAATTATTTTATTTGATTCAGAGGAGTGGAATTGTAAGCTTTCTCGTACTTGTTTATGCGATTCACCCATTTTACTATCTACTGTCCTAGAGAGTTCATTTATTTGATTTAGAATAAGATTTAAGCCTATGTCGTCTTTTTTTTCTTCCTTTTTTCTATTCAAAAAAAAGTAAACAATTATTCCTCCTGCTATTATTCCTAATATTATCCAAAGAATATTTTGCATATATTTATTTTACTACAATTTAAAAATTATTTCTCTAAATAATGTTTTAAAGTATAAATCCAGTCTTCATCTATGCCGTCACCATTTAATTTTTGATCTAAGAGCCACTGCAAATAACCTCTATCTATTTTTATTACATTTTCTATTCTTTTGCCATTATGTTTGCCAAATTTGAAAGTATGAAGTAGTGATGGATGTGAAGAAATTTCTACCATTTTTTCTATAATTTCATTTTCATTCAATTTTTTTCCTCCTTCTTTTAGAATCTCCGACATTTTATTCTTTAGTCTTTCAAATAGTTTTTCCAGCACCAGCACATCTCCCATTGCGTCGTGAGCTGTCGCTTCTACGTCAAGATCAAGTAAATAGCGCAAATATTGGAGATTGTATCGATCTATTTTTTCTTCTTTATCAAGATATCTAGCTAATCTAAGTGTGCAGATAAATTTTTTTGGTTCAATACCTTCTTTTTTTATTATTGTTAAGTCAAAGGAAGCATTGTGAGCTACAACAATAGAATCTTTATCTTCAAAAAGTTTTTTAATAAACATTTGATCAGTGCTTTCTTTGAAAGTAGGTTTTTCAGCTACCATTTTATTTGTTATGTGATGTACGGCCGAAGCTTCTGGTGGAATTTTTATTTCAGGTTTATAAAGACCCGTAAAACTTTCATCTTTGTTTTTGTATGCAATTTGAACCAGAAAATCTTTTTCTGTATTGCCAGTGGTTTCCGTATCAAAAAATATTAATTTAGACATTTTATTATTTTACCATAATTTGCTATAATGTGGCTATGTTACACGAACAAATAAGGAGTGGAATAAAAGAAGCGATGATGGCAAAAGATGCTTTGCACCTAAAGGCTTTTCGCGCAATGTCTGCAGCATTTACAAATGAACTTGTGTCAAAGAATAAAAAACCGCAAGAAATGCTTACTAATGAAGAGGCCCTTGTAGTTATCACTAGGCTCGCTAAACAGAGAAAAGATTCTATTGAACAATTTAAAAAAGGTGGAAGAGAAGATTTAGTAAAAGAAGAAGAAGATGAGCTTGCAATTTTTGAAACTTATTTGCCAAAATTAATGGACAAGAGCGAAGTAGAAAAAATTGCGAAAGCTAAAAAAGAAGAATTTGGAATTACTGATGCTACTAAAAAAGGTATATTGATGTCTGTCTTAATGAAAGATTTAAAAGAAAAAGCAGATGGAATGGTGGTAAAAGAAGTTGTGGATAGCTTATTTTAGTTTTTATTATGCATACAATAAATCTTTTAACTGGTTTAGTGGAAAATCATCAAGTTCTCGCTTACTTAATAATTTACTTAGGGTCAGTTTTTGAGGGGGAATTTTTTATAATTTTTACTGGAATTTTAATTCATCTCAAAGCTTTAGATTTATGGCTTTCTATTATTTTTATTTTCTTGGGAGCGTTGTCTAAAACTTTCATAGGGTATTGGCTGGGGAAGTTTTTATTCAGAAAGTTTCAGTATAATAATTTTTTTAAATATATTCAAAAACGGGTATATAATATCTTGCCCAGATTTAAGACGAAACCTTTTTGGTCTATTTTTATTTCAAAATTTATAATGTGGGCAAATAATATAGTTATTATTTTTTCTGGTTATGAAAAGATAGATTATAAAAAATTTTTAAAAGCGGAAATATCTGCTACAATAATTTGGGTGCCACTTATGTTGTTTCTTGGCTATTTCTTTAGTTATACTGCACTACATGTCAGTCGAGAGATTTGGAGATTTCTGGAGGTTGTCCTTATTTTATTTATAGCATTTGTCATTTTTGATAAATTAGTATCTTGGCTTTATGAATTATTTGAAGAATTTTATGATAAAAAAGAATAAATTAAAATTAGTAACTCACAATGGATCTTTTCATGCCGATGATGTCTTTGCTTGTGCAACGATTTCTTTGATGTTGGAAAAAAAAGATAAAAAATTTGAAATTATTCGAAATAGAGACAAAGAAATAATAGAAGATGGTGATTATGTTTTTGATGTGGGTGGGATTTATGATGCGGAAAAGAATAGATTTGACCATCATCAAAAGGGCGGAGCGGGTGGAAGACTAAATGGAATAGAGTATTCTTCTTTCGGTTTGGTGTGGAAAAAGTTTGGTCTAGAAATTTGTGGCATACAAGAAGTAGTGGATTTTGTAGATCAAAAACTAGTTTCCTCTATTGATGCAGGGGATAATGGTATTGATTTATATAAAAATAATTTTAAAAATGTTTTACCTTATACAGTAAATGATGTTTTGTCTATTTTTTCTGGAACAGCATTGGAGAATTTTGATAAAGACGAGCAATTTTTTAAAGCGCTTGTTTGGGCCAAAGAAATTTTAAAGAGAGAAATAAAAAAAACTAATGATCAAATAGAAATCACAAAAATTATTCAGGGTTTTTATAAAAATAGTTTAGATAAAAAATTAGTGGTTGTAGACAAGCCGAAAGTTTCTAGATATGAAATTTGGGATGCATTACAAGATTTTTCTGAACCTCTTTTTGTTGTTTATGGTGATAGTGAAGATTGGTCAGTTGTGGCGATGAGAAAAGAAATAAATAGCTTTGGAAATAGAAAAAATTTTCCAACAAGCTGGGGAGGTTTAAAAGAAAAAGAATTAAAAAGTATAACTGGTGTATCAGATGCAGTTTTTTGTCACAGGAATCTTTTTATGGCTGTTGCTAAATCTAAAGAAGGAGCTATCAAATTAGCACAAATTGCGGTAGAATCTTAAGTATGGCGTTTATTGATGAAATAAAAATATATGCGGAGGCGGGACATGGTGGAAATGGTGTCGTGCGTTGGCGTCAAGAAAAATTTATACCTAAAGGCGGACCTGCAGGCGGAGATGGTGGACGTGGCGGAGATTTTTATGTTTCGGTTGTGCGGGATATTCACATACTTTCAAAATATAAAGCGAAAAAAAGTTTTTCTGCCGGACGCGGAGAGGATGGCGGAAATAAAAGCTTACATGGCGCAAATGGTAAAGATTTTTATCTTGAATTGCCAATTGGTTCTATTATTACGAATCTTGAGACTGATGAAAACTGGCAGTTTACCGAAGAAGGACAGAAATTTATGATTTTAAGGGGTGGTTATGGTGGTTTTGGAAATGAGCATTTTAAAAGCTCTACTAATACTACTCCAAAGGAGTCGCGTGAAGGCGCAGAGGGTGAGAAAGGAAATTTTAAAATAGAATTAGAACTTTTTGCCGATGTCGGATTTATTGGGCTTCCGAATGCAGGGAAAACTTCTTTATTGAATTCATTAACCAATGCAGAAGCGAGAGTCGGGGATTACGCTTTTACTACTCTTGATCCAAATTTGGGAGATTTTTATGGTTATATAATTGCTGATATTCCAGGGATAATCGAAGGGGCGTCAGAAGGCAAAGGACTTGGTATAAAATTTTTACGACACATAAAACGTACAAAAATGCTTGCGCATCTTGTATCTTTTGAAAATTTATCTATGGGTTCAACTGGTATGATTAAAGCTTATAAAGAAATTCGTAAGGAGTTAGAAAAATATGATAAAAAATTAGGCTTAGGGAACGATGGACTAGGAGAGAAAGAAGAAATAATAATTTTAACTAAAAGCGATTTTATAGAAGGTAGTAAAATTATCGAAAGGGAAGTGAAAAAGTTTGAAAAACTTAGTAAAAAAGTTTTTGTATTATCTTTATTTGATGATAAAATAGTGAAGAAGTTTGGAGACGAATTGGTAAAAATATTAAAGAAGAAACCCCAGTAGTAAAGTAAAGCTCACTACGGGGCAAGTAAATTATATGACTAAATATTTTTCTACAATTGGATTAGAAATTCACGCTGAGCTTAAAACTTTAACCAAGATGTTTTGTAGCTGTAAGAATGACACAGATGAAGAATGTCCGAATGTAAATATTTGTCCTGTTTGCATGGCGCATCCGGGAGCTTTACCTGTGATAAATAAAAAAGCAATAGAGAATGTGATAAAAGTTGGATTGGCTATTGGTGGAAAAATTGCAGATTTTTCAGAATTTGATCGTAAAAATTATTTTTATCCTGATATTCCAAAAGGCTATCAGATTTCACAATATAAATATCCCATAGTTTCCGGCGGACATTTAGCGGATATGGATATTACCCGCGTGCATTTGGAGGAAGATACTGCTAACAATAAACACAAAGAAGGATACTCTTTAATCGATTTCAATCGTGCCGGAGTGCCTTTAATGGAGCTTGTAACAGAACCGCATACTTTTGAAGATGCTGAAGAAATAGCTAAAAAAGCAACAAAGTTCGCCAAAGAATTTCAGCTTGTCTTATGGTATTTAGGCGTATCCGAAGCGAATATGGAAAAGGGAGAAATGAGAGTGGAAGCCAATATTTCTATTTCCACGGATAGAAATAAATTAGGTACGAAGGTGGAAGTAAAAAATTTAAATTCTTTTAGGAGTGTTGAACGCGCTATTAAATATGAAATTGATAGAATGACAGAACTCATGGAAGAAGGAAAAGGAAGTGAAATTGTGCAGGAAACACGTGGATGGGATGAAGAAAAACAAAAAACTTTTTCTCAGAGGAAAAAAGAGGGAAGTGCAGATTATAGATATTTTCCAGACCCTGATTTGCCAAAAATGAAACTACACGAAGCTTTTGATTTGGAAAAAATGAAAACTGAATTACCGAAATTGCCAGCCGAAAAACGCGTCAGATATCAAAAAGATTTTGGAATTAAAGACGAGGATATAGAAGTTTATATTAATGATTTAATACTCGGTGTTTATTTTGAAGATGTGGCAAAAATTTTAAATAAAAAAGAAAGTATAAAAATTCTTTCGAATTATCTAACATCAGATTATCTTGGATTCAAAAAAAATAATCCAGATATTAAATTACCTAGTCCAAAGAATTTTGCTGAGCTTATAAGTTTGGTTTCTGAAAATAAAATTTCTTCTCGAGCAACAAAGGATATTTTTGCAATGATTTTAATAAAAGATGAATCTCCGCTTAAAATTGCTACAGAAAAGAATTTATTACAACAAAGCGATGAAAATGCACTTAAAACAATAGTAGAAAAAATAATAAAAGAGAATTCTGAAGTAGTTAATTCTTATAAAAATGGTAAAGAAAACGCTATTATGTCTTTGGTTGGTAAAATTATAAAAGAAACCAACGGTTCCGTAAATCCTCAAATCGTTATTAAATTACTAAAAGAAATGCTAAAATAAGCAGTATGATAACTGTGAAAACACTTCGTGAATACATAAAAGAAGCAGAAGAAAAAGGTGTAGCTATTGGACATTTTAATATTTCAAATTTAGAAGGATTTCATGGTGTTTATAATGCAGCTAAGAAATTAAATGTTCCAGTTATCATCGGACTTTCTGAAGGTGAAGAAGATTTTGTCGGCAGGAATGAAGCGATAGGGATAATCAAACAAATTAGAGCAAAAGAAAATTTCCCTATTTTCCTTAATGCAGATCATCATTATAGTTTTGAGCGCGTGAAGCTTGCCATAGATGCTGGTTTTGATTCAGTTATTTTTGATGGGGCAAATTTGAGTTTTAATGAAAATGTAAAAATTACAAAACAATGCGTTGAATATGCGAGAAGTGTAAATTCAACAATCCTTGTTGAAGCGGAGCTTGGATATATTGGTTCAGGTTCAAATATTAAAGAAACAGTACCCGAAGGCGCTGGAATTTTAACAAAAATAGATGATGCAAAAAAATTTGTGGAGTTAACAGGTGTGGATATGCTTGCGCCATCTGTCGGTAGTATTCATGGTTTGATAAAAAGTGGTAAACCGCATATTGATGGAGAACTTGTGGCTGAAATAAAAAAAGCAACTGGAGTTCCACTAGTGTTGCATGGTGGGTCGGGACTTCGTGATGTTGATTTCACTAATGCTATCAAGGCAGGTATTTCAATTATTCATATCAGTACTGAAATTCGTTTAGCGTATGATGAAGCATTAAAAAAATCTATTTTAGATAATCCAAATGAGACTACTCCATATAAAATTCTTCAACCAGCTGTAGATGCTATAGAAAAAGTAGTTTATGAAAGATTGAAACTTTTTAATGGGATAAAATAAATTTGCTTTTTTATATTTTTTCTGTATACTTTGAATCATGTTTGCAATCAAAGCTAAAAATAGAGATGAAAGCATTAAATTAGATGCTTTAAGGAAGTCTGGTGAAATTCCGGCTGTTTTTTATGGAGCCGGCAAAGACACGACTTCTATTTCTATACCAATAATTGAATTTAAAAAGGTCTGGCGAGAAGCTGGAGAATCTTCCGCTATTAAAATCGGAACGTTGAAAGGTGATATTGATGTACTTATTCATGAAGTACAAGTTGACCCTGTAACCAGTGAGCCTATACACGTAGATTTCCTGGTTATTGATATGAAAAAGAAAATACGTGTAAATGTACCGCTTGTCTTTGAGGGCATATCAGATGCGGTTAAAAGTGGAATTGGAAATCTTGTTAAAGTTATGCATGAATTTGAGATTGAAGCATTGCCTTCAGATTTGCCTCACGATCTTGTTGTTGATATTTCTAAATTAAAAACACTAAATGATCAAATCTTTGTTTCTGATGTAAAACTTCCATCTGGAGTAGTAGTCATTAATGAGCCTACCGATGTCGTGGTTTCTGTCGTAGAACAAGTGGAAGAAAAAGAAGAAGTTGTGGTACCAGTTGATTTATCTGCAATTGAGGTAGAAAAGAAAGGAAAGAAAGAAGAAGAAGGAACTGAGACTGTCGCTGTTCTCGCCAAAGAAGAAAAAACGGAAAAGAAATAAATTTTTTTATGATATAATTAAAGTTATGACACGAAAGATAGTCATAACTTTTTTTATTGTAATATTTATATCTTTTAGTTTTTTGAGCTTTTTTGTCAAAAAGGTTTTTGCAGTGGTTAATTGCTCTCTATCAGCCACTATTATTACTCAAGCAGATAGAGATTTTTGTCAAAACCAATTGGAAGTATTTTTAAAAGAGTTAGCTGACCTTGAAGCAACATTAAAAGTTCAACAAAAACAAACTGGTACCTTAAAAGGCGACGTAGTGGCCTTAACTACACAAATAAATGCTCTTAAAACTAAAATAAAAGCTCGAGGTGTTGTTATCGCTCAGTTGAAAAATTCAATACGAGAGAAAGTTTCGACGATTGAATCGCTTTCTAGAAAAATAGATCGCGAGCATGCGTCGCTTTCTCAATTACTTAGAAATACTAATGAATTTAATAGTCAAAATTCTATAATTTTTTTATTGTCTTATGATACCATTTCAAATTTTTATAGTGATTTAGAATCTTATAATTCAATAAAAAAAGCTATAAAAAATTCTGTTGATATTATTAATGGAATAAAAATACAAACTGAAGTTGAAAAACAAAGTCTTGAAAAAAAACGAGATGCTGAAACAGATGCAAAGGCAGAATTAGAAAGTGCGCAAAAAAGCACAGCCAAAGCGGAAGTTAATAAAAAACAATTATTGGCCATTTCTAAAAATATGGAAGTTGCCTATCAAACATTAGCTGCGCAAAAAAAAGCGCAAGCGGATAAAATTCGCGCAGCACTTTTTCCACTTCGTGACAGTCAAGCGATACCATTCGGTACAGCTCTGACTTATGCTGAAAATGCGCAAAAGAAAACCGGAGTGCGACCTGCTTTTGTTTTAGCGATTCTGCAACAAGAATCTAATATGGGAGCAGATGTTGGTTCTTGTGTAATTACTAATCTTTCTACCGGAGAAACTAAAGGTGTTAATTATGGGACTGTTTTTCCTAACGGCATACATTCAACCAGAGACCTGCCATTCTTGCAGAGTATCGTGGAAGGACTTGGTAGAAATCCGTTAACTACACGAGTTTCTTGTCCACTAGCAAGTGGAGGGTATGGGGGGGCTATGGGACCGACACAGTTTTTACCTTCAACATGGAATGGTATTAAGCAAAAAATAGCAAATGCATTGGGAAAAAATTTACCTGATCCATGGATTCCAGAAGATGCTATTATGGCCTCATCCATTTATTTAGGCGAGTTAGGTGCAAATGCCGGAGGATATACAGCAGAGCGTACTGCAGCACTTAAATATTATGCTGGATCTAATTGGAATAAAAAAATAAATGCTTTTTATGGTAATCAGGTAATGCAACGAGTTAAAACAATACAATCTAACATTGATTTGCTTTCAGGCTAAAATTGTGCTAATCTTTTAATTTGATCGCGCCTTAATGGACTTGCGTGATCTGATTTCGCAAAATCAATGAAAAAAGATATACATCCAAAATATGATTTAAAAACAAAAGCCACCTGCGCTTGTGGAGCTATTTTTGAAGTTGGTTCTACTATGCCATCTATTGCGATGGAAATTTGTAGCCAATGTCATCCTTTTTATACTGGAAATGAAAAAATAATGGATACTGCTGGACGCGTAGAACGTTTCAAAAAACGAGCTGTCGCTACTACTAAAGCGAAAGCCAAGAAGTAAGAAAAAAATAAAGTTCTATCAATTTTTTATAAGGTCCTCGGTTCTCTGGGTCCCTATCCCAGCCAGACCATTCTAAAAAATTATAGAACTTTATTTTTTACTAATACAACAATCAATTTTTATGGATTGGCAAGAATGGAAAAAAAATCAAGAAAGTGGGGGAACAAAAGAATCTGGAACAGAAGAGTTTCCAAATGAAATAGTTTTGGAAGTGCGAGCAGGGGCAGGTGGAGACGAGGCTTCACTTTTTGCTTGGGAACTTGCGCATATGTATGAAAAATTTTCTGAAATACAAGGTTGGCAGTGGAGAGTAAATTATGAATCAAAAAGTGATTTGAATGGATACAAAGAAGCGAGTTTTGAAATAAAAGGCAAGGATGTTTTCAAGAAAATGCGTTATGAGACAGGGGTGCATCGAGTACAAAGAATTCCAGCAACTGAGAAAAATGGCCGAGTGCACACTTCTACTGCATCAGTAGCAGTACTTCCAATTAGAAAGAAAATAACTTTTCAAATAAATCCAGCTGAATTTGAAATGGAATATTCCCGTTCGGGTGGGAAGGGTGGGCAAAATGTAAATAAAGTTGAAACAGCTGTTCGGATTATTCATAAACCGACTGGGCTAGATGTGCGTTCTACGAATGAAAGAAGTCAGCTTGCAAATCGTGAAAAAGCAATGATGATTTTGACAGCAAAACTTCAACAATTAGAAGAAGAAAAAGAGGCGAGTAAGCATGCTGGTATTCGTAAGGGACAAATTGGCACTGGTGACCGTTCTGAAAAAATCCGTACTTATAATTTTTCTCAAGACCGCGTGACGGACCATCGTATAAAGAAATCTTGGCATAATTTGCCAAAAATTTTAGAAGGGGGAATAGGAGATATTGTTGATGATATTGAATCTGGGGTAGTGGGAGAGGAAGAGGAATAATTTACCTTATTCTAACCTAACCTTTATAAAAAAGAGGTGAGATTAAAACATTTCCCTTGACTTTTGACAACAGGGGCGGGTAGACTGTAAAAAAGTCTCTTTGAAAACTAAAAAGGAGGAACAAGATAAAAAATCTAATGATGAGGGGGTTAAATATGGACACTGTGCCGACAACTGCCTGGTTTACAGTAAACAGATCTTGCAACTTTCGTTGTAAATGGTGCTATGCAAAAGATGCTGTATTTGATAGTAGGCAAACGCTAACAATGGAACTTGCATTGAGGCTTCTGAAAATTACCAAGGAGGTGGGAATTAAACGTATCACCTTGATTGGTGGTGAGCCCACTCTCTGGAAACACCTACTTGATTTCAATGCTGAGTGCAGGAAGATAGGCATTAAGTCATCTTTGGTGACAAATGGCTATCGTTTCAGCAACGACGACTTTTGGGGTGAATACATAAAAACCCAAACGATAGAATCAGTGTCTCCCTTAAAGCATTTGACGACAAATCAGCAATGGAGTTTGCTGGGATAAACAATTTTGAAGCCATGAAAATCGGACTAAGGAGGGCGATTTTCTACTTCAACAGCGGAGTCTCATTTCTGTGCAATTCATTTGCTAGTGGCAATCTGGTGTCGTTGGCAAAGATTGCCCGTGAATGTGGGGCACAGACAGTAGCCATAAGTCCTTGTACCCCATCGTTTTCAAAAGACGTGGTGGATACCGTAGGAATGCTTGAACCGCGAGAGTTGGTTGCAAGTTTCGTTCCTGAGTATAAAGAGATAAACGCTCTTTTTGCTGGGAAATTGACCTTTGCAATCAAAACCCCGTTATGTATTTGGCCACGAGATTTTATCGAAAAACTCATAAGAAGGAAACAGATACGATCAACGTGCCAATTCCAACACAGGTCAGGAATTATATTTGATCCTACGGGTCAAGCATCAGCTTGTAACAGTTTAGCCAATTTTCCGATGGGGATGATTGGCGAAGACTATGACAATGCCGAATCTCTGATTCGAGTTTTTAATAGCGACAGAGTGGTTAGGGTCTACAACCACATTAATTCGTACCCGTCAGAAATATGCGTAAATTGTCCCATCAACTCTCTGTGCCATGGCGGCTGCCCATTAATGTGGTCAGTATATGACCCTGAAAAATGTATTCCGGGTTGGAATACAACAGAAAGATAGAAAGGAGGTGAAAAAAATGGACAAATTGATGAACTTGATTTCGGTGACTGGGATTCAAAGACCCAACGCTGGTCATGAGCTGTTCCTGGATTCAGGAGACTGCGATTGCTCTCCCGACTCAGACGATTGCTCAAATCCCGACGACTGCGACTGCGACTGCGGAGCGTAGGTAGCATCATACCCCATAGCAATAAATTGCTATGGGGTATATTATTATACATGATGAAAAAAATAAAATTTTTAATTAAATATTCAAGTGAACTTGAAATCCAGCGGGCTCTGACAATTAAGAGAAAACTCAAATGGTATTTTGATAATGGTTATAATTTAAGTAATTCCGTTTTACCTAAAAACATAAGTGTTGAAGAATTGGATAAAAAATCAGAAAAAGAAATAATTGAATGTGTAAATGAGGAATATAAAGAAGAAATTTTCAAACCACACGAACAAGCCGTAAATTCTTTATTACCGGAGTATTTAAATAAATTAGCAGATTATTTTTTTGAAATAAATCTTGAGGTACTGCTAAATATAGAAATAAGATTGACAAAATATGGAACTACGGGAAGTTATAATGTTCCGAATGTTGCCATAGTCAATATCTCAAAATCTTTCAATATTGGACTAATAAGAACTATTCTACATGAAACAATTCATTTACACATTCAAAATCTAATAGATAAATATAAAATAGGGCAATGGGAAAAAGAAATAATTGTAGATTGTCTTTTTGAAAAGTTTTCTATTGATATTTTAAAGAAACAAAATTATCCCATTGATGCATCCAAAATCAAGGAAATATTTGAGGAAAATTATCCAAATATTGAATTAATTATTCGCGATATTTCAAAATAAGCGTTTTGTTTCATTGCACTTCAATTTAGAACCTAGAACCTATCTTTTTTAATCTTAAAATAGGCAAAGATAAAGAAACGCCAAACATTATTTAGAAAAGAGAGGATGAAAGAAAAAAAAGAGAGAAAAACATAACTAAAAACAAAATAAATATTAGTATATAATATAAAATTATCATGAGAAAATGATACCATTTTTGATTCAAAAAAGGTAAGTAATTATCAAGGTGCTGATGCAACTTTTTCAACTCCTTTCTCTTTTTATTTTAGGTACTAGTGAGGACAGCTAGTAGATATATCAGTCTACAGGATCAAAAAAAAAGGGGGGTGACCAATCGGTTACCCCCCCCTTTTTTTATCAACCACATACTTCGCAAAGTTGTTGAACAAGTTCAGTATCTATTGTTTTTTGTTGTTGTAGGTATGGATAAATTAATTTTTGTATTTGTATAATTTTTTCTGAATTAAATGGCATATTTTTATTATATTTCTTAATACTTTATAGTTCCAGTGCTCACTTTTTTATTTTGTGCATCAAATATCCCTTTGAGTTTTTTCTTATTTGTCCATACCACCTTCAAACCATTTTTTATTTCCTCTTTATATTCTAGTATCTTTTTTAACTTTTTTTATAAGTTATAATTAAATACTTTTGTGAATATACACAACTAAAATTCACATCTAAATTATAGCACATTTTTTTAAATTGCTTTTCGTTTTGTATGTGTTATGCTTGTTTAGTAGAGTCTCATTTAGCGAAATAGAGTTTCTACGTTTATAAATAGTTTTTGCCCGATTTTTTAAAACGGGAGAAGTAAAGTTATGGCTACAAAGCTATATGTAGGGGGACTCCCTTACAGCACACAAGAAGATGCTCTTAAGGAGCTCTTCGCACAAGCAGGAAGCGTTGTTTCTGCTGTGATTATTATGGACAAAATGTCTGGTCGTTCAAAAGGTTTTGGATTCGTAGAAATGTCATCTCAGGATGAAG
>JBBTYN010000011.1:0-8437 GCA_038061755.1 Patescibacteria group bacterium
CTCGCTTTATGAACAGCAAAAAACTCTTATGTCTTCAATACAAAAGAGTGATTTAAACCCTAGTCAAAAAACCTGGCTCCGGGGGTAGGGATCGAACCTACGACCAATCGCTTACACTTTATCTCCTATTACTAGAAGTGTGGACTATATCATCTCCATATCCTTAAAATAATCTTTCCTTAAGGACTTAGGAGCAAGGCGCTTCCACCGACAAATTATCGATGTACTCCAATAAATGGATAGTCTCTACACCTTCTCCAACTTTACGTCGAAGCTTGGCTCGGGATTACCCTGAGAGTTTAGCTCGAAGGGCTTCCCCGAATTCACCTTGTTTTTCAACCTATCTTTTGATAGGAAGCTGCGTAATACCATCATGCACTTCCATGTGACAATTTGCACACAAGAGAACACATTTATCAATTTCTTTTTTAATGCGTTCCCAAGATCTCGTTAACCCTCTAGAAGAAAGATCAAATTCTTTTTCTTTTGGATTAATGTGATGAAAGCTTAAAGCTCTCTGACACTTCTTATAGCCACATAAAATACACTTACCGCCTTTATGATCTCTAGCCATTTCACGAAGTTTTTTTCTTCTTCGACTAACAGCCATAACCATATATTCTCGACGATCGGCATAGGTTCGGGTTTCTACTCTTTTCTTTTTGGTATACACAAGTAGATTATACCACAAACCTCTGACACAGGCGACCGCTCTACCGCTGAGCTACCCCGGAATTTATTTTTCTTAAAAAGAACTTTCATAATCTTATCAGAAATTAGAGAAAAAACAATAAACGAAATAATGGAGACAATATATAATCAATCCAACTTGGCTTATATAATTTAGGATCAAATAAAACAGATTCACTTTTCCACTCATTTGTTATATTTAAAAGTTTACGAATTGCTTCAATATTCTTTATAAAAACCCCAATTTCGGAATTAAATTCAAAAGAAAAATTGTCTAAATTATTACTTCCTATCATCCCCTCTTTTTTATCTATAATCAACACTTTAGCGTGATTCATTTTTGACTCAAGAAAAAAGCTCACCCCAAGTTTAGACATTTTATATATATAAAAATAATTGACACAATCAACAAAAAAATTATCAGTAACTTTAGGAATAATCACTTCAACTTTTACCCCACGAAGTACAGCTTGATGCATAGCTCCCATGAGCCAACGTTTGGGAATAAAATATGGACTAACTAAAAGAACATTTATTTCTGAATCTCTTAATGCCTCCTTGTAAATCTCCTTCAAATGAAATTTATTACTAATTGGAAAATGCTCCATAATCCAAGTCTTAGCTTTGTTTAAAACAACTTCCTTATTTAAAGTAATTAAGGCTTGGTCTTTGCCACCAGATTTAACATAAGCTTTAGCAAAAGATCGAGAAATACTTTTAACCAACCTACCTTCCATCCTTACTACTAAATCTACCCATTGACTCATTTTCTGCTCTAAATTAACTCCTCCTATGAATGCTACTTCTTCATCCACTATCAAAATCTTTCTGTGCGTACGGTGTAAAAAATAACTAAAGAAAATAACTTCTACTCCTGCCTCTTTTAAGCTTAAAATTCCTTCTTTACTTAAAGAAGAACTTCCAAAAGAATCTAAAATTATTTTTACCTTAACTCCAGATTTTGCTTTTTTTTTCAGTAATTTTAAAAAATTAAATTCCTGCATATCATCTACAAAAATATACATTTCTAAATATATTGATTTTTGGGCTTTGCTTACGCTGTCAAACATAGCCTGCCATGCCCGCTCAGAATTGGTAAAAAATTTATAAAGCATCATACTATTGTACACTAAAAAATAATAAAATAATTTGCATTATTAGTAAAATAAGATAGAATAGTTTTATTGAATAAGTGCCCATTCAAATATAAATATTGGGCCCATAGCTCATCTGGTAGAGCGCCTCATTTGCAATGAGGAGGTAAGGAGTTCGAGTCTCCTTGGGTCCACAGCAGTAGAATTATAAAACAAAAAACACCTTGCGGTGTTTTTTGCGGCACTTATGTTGTTTACGATTAATGTAAGATAACCCTTACACTCACACAAAAAGCATAGCATACTTGCAAAAAAAATGCAAGTAATAAGCAAGTGTGATATAATAGAAAGGTAGGTATCGGATAGCTACTCGCCTCATCGGCGAGAGGAAAGTCCGAACACAGACCAGTTTAGTCTGGAAAAGTAGAGGGTAATTCCCTCCCATAGCGATATGGAGTTGCGAACAGAAACGACCCGGTTAAGTCCGGCTGAAACGGCTAAATACTTACTCCTGTGCAAGATCGTGTCCTTCGAATTCCTCAGGACTAGTCCCGAGCGTAGTCGAGGGAAGAATCGCTTGAGTCCAGTAGTAATACGGGACCTAGATAAATTGCTATCATTCTAACTTCGGTTAGAAAACAAAATTCGGCTTATAGATACCTACAAAGAAATGAGAATCCCCTGCCCAAAGCGGGGGATTTTCTATTTTTTAGGATAATCTTCCTTTAAAATCCTTATAGCCAAATTTTTTGATAACTTTTATTTTGTCTTTTTTATCCATTACAGCAATGGCTGGCAGATTTATTCCATTGAAAGTATTATTTTTTACCATCGTGTAAATCGCCATATTAAGAAAAATTAATTTCTGCCCAATTTTTAATTTTTCTGGAAAAGAATAATAGCCGATAACATCTCCGGCTAGGCAAGTTGGTCCAACTAATTTATAAACATTTTTTTCTCCTTTTATGTCGCCATTTAATGGTTTAGCGCCCGCAATCTTCGGTAAAAATGGAGCCTCTAATACATCTGGCATATGGCAAGATGCTGAAGCATCCAAAACAGCAATATCTACTTCGTTATTAAATATATCCACGACTGTGGTAGCCAGCACTCCAACATTTAACGCTACGGCTTCTCCGGGCTCAAGATATACCGTTAGGTGCGAATGACGCTTTTTAAAATCAAAAATAATTTTACAAAGCAACTCAAGGTCATAATCAGAGCGAGTAATGTGATGCCCACCACCAAAATTTACCCACTTCATTTTTTCTAAAAAACCACCAAACTTTTCTTCAAAAACTTTTAAGGTACGCTCTAGCGCGTCAGCATTTAATTCACACAGAGTGTGAAAATGCAATCCTTCAATTCCTTCTAAATTGTCTTTTTCAAAATTAGCCAAAGTAACACCAAAATGTGAACGAGGCACACAAGGGTCATACATAGGCATTTTCCCTTCTCTGTGTTCCGGATTAACCCTAATTCCGCAAGATATTTTTTTCTTGGAATTTTTAATAACTTTTTTAAATTTATCCCATTGAGAAAAAGAATTAAATACCAAGTGATCCCCGTATTTTATATATTCCAAAATATTATTATCTGCATAAGAAGGAGAAAAAACATGATTTTCTTTGCCAAATTCTTCATATCCGATATGCGTTTCATTTACAGAGCTGGCTTCTGTTCCTGCTAGATATTTTTTTATCAATGGAAAAACAGAGTACATTGAAAAACACTTAAGAGCCATTAAAATTCTGGCTCCTGTTTTTTCTTGAACTTTATCTAAAATTTTTAAATTCTGTTCAAGTATATTCTCGCTCACAATATAACAAGGAGTTTCTACATTTTTTAAATCTAGTTTTTCAAAACCCTCGTCACTCGCCCAATACTCAATAAATTTTTCTTTTGAATTACACGAATTACAATTAGACACTTTTTATTTAATTTAATTAATAATCTTTCTTAAGGGGCACTGGAATATTTTTTAGATTTTTAACTACCCAACTTAAACCCACTTTAACCATTTCTTCCAAAAATATTTTTGAATCGAGCGACTTATCCTCAGGAGTTTTCACCCCACTGCCCGTCCATTTGCCCTCTAACATCAACTTAGCGCAAGTAACTGTAGGAATGGCTGTGGTATATCCAATCGCATTGCCACCGGTCTCTAAAAAGGCCTTATGATGATCACAGACATTGTAGATATAAATTACCTTTTTCTTGCCATCCTTAGTTCCAGAAATAATATTACCAATATTAGTTTTTCCTTTGTAACCCTTATTGAAATCATCACCTGTAGGCAAAATTGCCTTTAAAAATTTTACCGGAACAACTGAGCAATTATTGTATTCAACTGGATCAATTCTAGTCATACCGACATCATACAATACTCGCAAATAAGTAAGATAAGCCGGTGAAAAGGTCATCCAAAATCTAATTCTTTTGAGGCCTGGGATATTGTGAACAAGGGTTTCCATTTCTTCATGATACATCAGATATGGCGTAAATTTACCAGCCTCTGGAAAATCAAATTCAAAAAAAGCTGCATCTTCATCAATCAAACGCCCTCGTGTCTGCCACTTACCATTTTGCCAAAAATGAATCGGTAAAATTAGCTCGCGTAGGTTGAGTTCTGGATTGAAATTTGGAGCAAATTTTATTTTTTTATCTTTTGAACCGCCGTTGCAATCTATAATATCAATGGTATTTATTTTATCAAAAAGGTAATCACGCGCGTAAGCAGAAAATATATTTGTAACTCCGGGATCAAATCCTAAACCAGTAATTGCTAAAAGTCCTTTTTTCTTGAAATCTTCATTTTTGGCTAATTGTAATTTATAGGAGAAGCCATATTTTTTAGGGTTTTCATAACAACAGGTATCAATGTATTTAACGCCTAATTCTAAACAAGCATCCATAATAACCAAATTATCATAGGGAAATCCAAAATGCACTAATAGTTCAGGATTAACTTTTTTTAGCAAAGCCAATAAAAATTTTTTATTACCAACATCCCCTTGGTGAATAGTTAATTCAACTTTTCCTCTCGTTTTTTTAAAAATTGAAGCCTTAACTGCTTCACAATTTTTAGTGGTCCGACTAACTACATGGATATCAGAAAAAATCTCAGGGTATTGAGCCATTTTGTGAAGGCCAACTCTGCCGACATTCCCGCACCCGATCACAAGAATTCTAGACATATTTTTTTAAAAAAAATTATAAAATAATAATAAGAATAGTTTACTACTTACTACCCCAATGTCAATAAAAACGTAAAAAGTATTGACATAGAAAACACTTTAACCTATTATTATATTTACAACAGAAAGAAATGGAAAAAATGGGACAAGGCTCATTACCTGAAAAAATTATTGTAAATAAATTTGGTGGAGGAATTTTAATCAAAAATTTTATTCCTTTGATGGTGGAACGTTTGCGAGAACAAATAAAAGATGGCTATAGTCCAATCGTTGTTATTTCTGCGTTGCCTGGAGTTACAGACGAGCTTTTAAAAAATTCCGATGAATCTTTTTTAAAAACATTAAAAGAAAAGCATATTCAAATAATGACAGATATTAATTTCAATAAAGAGTGGCTAGAAAAGGCCGAAATTGAATTAAATAAATTATTTGCAGATTTAAAAAACGACCTAAAATTAACAAAAACCGTTCTTGCAAACGAAGATAAGATTATCGCTTATGGAGAAAAATTATCAGCTACTATTTTTACTTTTTATCTTAATATGCTTAATTTGCCAGCTCAAAGATTTCTAGCAGAAGAAATCCCTATCATTACTGATGATAATTTTAAAAATGCCAATATTGTTTACGAAATTTCCGAGAAAAACATTCAGGAAAATCTTCAGGAAAAAATTTATAATTCAAAAGTAATTCCAGTCATCCCCGGCTTTACTGGCAGAACAGCAGAAGGCAAAACCACCACTTTGGGACGAGGTGGAACAGATACCACTGCTTGTTTCGTCGGTTCTGCTCTTCGCGTAGAAAAAGTAATTCTCTGGAAAGATGTCAATGGGGTTTTGTCTACTGATCCCAAAATTGTGCCTGAGGCAAAAACCATTGAGAATATCAATTATCAAGAAGCCAAAAGAGCTGGAAAAATAATTCACGATAAAGCGATTCAATATGTTAAATTATTCAATACTCCGCTTGAAATAGCTTCTATCACTAATCCAGAATTAAAAACAGAAGTTAGTAAAATTAAACAACCTGAAAACGGCGCAAAAATAATCAGCTATAAAAAAGACACCATATTCATGCTTGGTAATTTTGATGCGCAACATGTAAATAATTTAAATAATTTGTTAATTAAATTAAAAATAGATTTAAATCCTAATACTTTTCTTTATAAAAACTGCGCTATGCTTAAAGCGGTGGTTAAAACTGATAATATAAATAAGGTAATCAAAGTCTTACATAAAGAATTTATTAGATAAAAAAGAAATATGAAAAAATTTAAAGTTGGAATTCTCGGCGCCACTGGTATGGTTGGTCAAAATTATATTCGCCTCTTGGAAAATCATCCTTATTTTGAGGTCACATATTTAGCCGCTTCTTTAAATTCAGCCGGTAAAAAATATGCTGAATCTGTTTCGGGACGATGGCAGATGAATTCGCCAATTCCAGAAAATATAAAAAATATAATGGTGGAAGACGTGCTTGATATAGAAAAAGCTAAAAATAAATGTATTTTTGTTTTTTCAGCGTTTGAAATTCCGGACAAAAAAATAGTCAAGGAAATAGAAGAAAAATATGCCGAAGCAGGATTGCCTGTTGTTTCAAATGCATCTGCGAATCGCCCCACTCTCGACGTTCCGATGATTATTCCAGAAATAAATCCTGAGCATTTAGAAATGATTAACCAGCAAAAGAAAAATCGTAAATGGAACAAAGGATTCATAGTGGTAAAACCAAATTGCAGTTTGCAAAGCTATCTAACACCTATTTTTGCTTTAGAAAAAGCTGGCTATCCTATCAAAAAAATATTTGTTACTACCCTTCAAGCTGTTTCAGGAGCCGGCTACCCTGGAGTTCCCAGCATTGATATGATTGATAATGTCATTCCTTATATTGGAGGCGAAGAAGAAAAAACAGAAGAAGAACCTTTAAAGATTTTAGGCAATCTCAAGAATGGCAAATTTATTGAAAGAAAAGATCTCCAAATTTCCGCTAATTGCACTAGAGTTCCAGTAACAGATGGACACACTGCTTGCGTTAATATTTTATTTAAAAACAAAATACCAAATAAAGAAAAAATTATAGAAATTTGGAGAAATTTTAAAGGACTGCCGCAAGAATTAAAACTCCCATTCGCTCCTATTTGTCCGATTATTTACATAGAAGAAGAAAATCGTCCCCAACCCAAAAAAGATAGAGATAACGATAAAGGTATGGCTGTAACCGTCGGCCGTCTAAGAAAATGCAAGATTTTTGATTATAAGTTCGTGGCTTTGAGCCACAATACTGTCCGTGGTGCCGCTGGTGGTGGAATTTTAAACGCTGAACTTCTTGTTAAAAACAATTATTTAAAATAAATCTGTATTTATTTCAAAGATGCTTAGCACGTTTATTTCAGTTCCAAGTGGATAGTCCTAATTTCTTTAAGCATCAAATCAAAAATCTTATCATGCTGGTCGAATTTTTTATCAATTTTATGAAAATTTTTATCAACCCCGTCAAAACCATTTTTTGTAATAATAGCTAGTTCATTAATGGTTATTTTTTTCTCTTCTTTCTTCATATAGGTGGTATTGTACCATAGCTAAAAAAAGTAAGGTTTTTCTTGTATCACGGAGTGGTCGTTCCTGTAGGATGCGCCAACAAGAGCAAGGCACTAATATCATCTTTAGTTAAACACTCGCCATCCACACATATTTTCTCTTTAGCATTGAATACATTGGCAAAAACATCTGTCACCCCATTCGCAGCATCCGCCAGCCAAGTAGTGATTTTTGAAAATAGATTAGAGAAGAAACTGGTGACAAAAGATTCTCCCGCCGAGCCAATGAGAGGAGTAATCGTGCCAGCGATGCTATTTAGATTCAAATTCAATTCCTTGATTGCCTGAATTGTATAGAACGGCAGATACTGGAAAACAATTTGTTTAAATCCTTTGTCGTCGGTCACAACCAGTTCGGGGAATTGCAACTCAACTTCTTGAGCGATGAGTCCTGTCTGAAGCGAAGTGCCGAGATGCCTGTCGGTAAATTCATCTGCGCGCCAGTTGTATGTCACAGGAGTGAGTTGAGTCAGACGGTCAAGCACCGGAGAGAATGGCGTGATATTTTTTTTCAACCGTTCATCCGAAGAACAAGTTCCAGCAAGTAAAGTTCCGTCGGCATCTTCCACACAACCGGTGGTGTCGGTGCCGACGCGGACGTTTCCAGCCACTACTAATTTCTGCGCGCTGGGATCTGTCGTCCCGATGCCGACGTTGCCCAATATTGAATTTTGTCACAATCGCTACTACCCAGTTCCGTGTTAAGGATCATCATGAACAACTTTTACTATACTGGCGGTTCTATAGAAAGCCCCTGCTGTAAGTCCAGCGCTTTTCGCTGCCGCGTTATCTACATAATCTTGGAGTCCAGCAACTTGTAATTTGCTCGTTGGCAACGTTGTTCCGATGCCGACGTTGCC
>JBBTYN010000012.1:0-11711 GCA_038061755.1 Patescibacteria group bacterium
TCCTACATCTTCCACCAAGACCCAAAAAACTAAAGACAGGGATAAGCTCGTACCAAGTAAGTTTGTTCTGGCACGACATACAAATGCTCCTCCCACCAAAAGACTTTTCCGTGTTAAGTCGCAAAATAACAACATTTAAAAAACTTCCTATAATAAGTCCGAGGATAAAAAAAATAATTGTAAGGATTGGAATCATTTTTGTTTATTAATTACAAGCAACATCAGCAACTGTAGTAAGAGTAGAACCATTCGTTTGCAAAGATTTTCCCGTGCTATCTACACACCACATTTGATTTGCACCCGCAGACTTAAGCGGAACTTGTGTTGCCCAAGCGCTTGAGCTATCGTTGCAAGTCGCAGTAGAAGTCGAACCAACAACATCCATATCAGTACCAGCAGTCGCGGTATAAGTATAACCATTAGTTTTAGCAGCGGCTAAAATAAAAGCACCCACTGCAATGGCGCCATTAGTCGAACCAATAGTACAAACATTTGTATAACTATTAGGAACAACTGTATTGGTGTTAAAAAAAATTTCTCCTTGAGGAATAGCATTTCTTAAATTTGATTTAACTCCCGCGTCTCCACCTTTATTTCTAGCACTAGTTAACGATGCCACAACAATTGTAGTTAAAAGACCAATAAGAGCAACAACGACCAAAAGTTCAAGTAGAGTAAAACCTTTCGAATTCCTCAAGGTAAACACTTTCTTAAAATTTATTTTCATATTATCTATATTATATCACATATAAAAAACAAAAAACCACCCTGAGATATCTCGAAGGAGGTTTTTTGTAAAAACTATATTAAATCAAAATTATGAACAAGTAACTGCACTAGCTGCAAGCACATTTGTTGTCGTCATAGCAGCTCCTGCTGAATCTACACAAAAATAGCTTTGCGTCCCTGTTTGCTTTAAAGGTGTTGAAGCAGCATAACCAGCAACTGTATCGTGACAAACAGTAGTCGTAGATGTTCCTGCAGTAGTCAAAGTAGTAACAATCGTTCCGGTTCCAGCTGCAGTTGAAGCTGCTTGTACCCCTGCACCAATTCCAGTAGTTGCAGTAGTACAAACTGCCAAATATGTAGGAATAGTAGAACTATCATAATATATAGCTGCTTGCGCACGAGTATTGGTCAAGTTGGCCTTTACCGCCGCATCAGCACCCTTTGCACGCGCAGTATTAAGTGATGCCAAAACGACTGACGCCAAGATACCAATAATAGCAACAACAACCAAAAGTTCAATTAACGTAAAACCCGACTTAAAATTTTTGCTTAATTTCATTTTTTTCATACTTTTTTATTTATAATAATAATTTAAACTACAATTTCGACTTATTTTTAATATATTCATTATAACATATACACAAGAAAGTTATCCACAAGGTAGTAGAGCTAAACTCACTACCCTGCAGACATCTCTAACTTATACTGCCTGCCATATTGTAAATAGGCATCAACACAGAAACCAAAAGTATTCCTACACCAAAACCCAAAACCACAATCATTACAGGCTCTATTAAACCTACCAATGTATCAATCGCAGAATCTACTTCACGTTTATAAAAATCAGCCAAGGTTTTTAAAATAAATCCTAAAGAACCTGTTTCTTCTCCAACCTGAATCATTTGCACTAAAATCCCAGATACTTGTTGATTATGTTTTCCAAATGCCTCTGACAAAGAAGAACCTGACTTCACATCATCCACCACATATCCTAATAAATCTTTATATACCAAAGATCCTACGACTTGCGCAGTAATATCTATTGCTCGAACTATAGGAACACCAGAATCAAGCATAGTGCTCAAATTGTCCGTTATTCTAGAAAGATAAAGTTTTTTATATAAATCACCAATACCTGGGGTAGAGAGTTTCAATGTATCCAGATATACCTTCCCTTGAGCAGTAGTAGATAAACGCCAAATCCAAATTCCAAAAAACACCAAAAAAATCAAAACAAAAAATCCATAGTGAACAAATAAATCTGATATCCCAATCACTATTTTAGTAAAAAAGGGAATTTCTTGGGCAGAATCTTGAATAATAACCGCCAACTTTGGAATAACAATTGTAAACATCAGCGTCATCACAACGAAAAAAGTAACGATAACAAAAGCTGGATAAATAAGCGCATTTTTTGTTTTAGAAGTGAGAGCGTATTGACGATCTAAATAATCTGCTAAATGTAAAAAGGTTTGGTTAAGTTTACCTGTTTCTTCACCCACTTTTACCATATTCACATAAAAATCAGAAAATACATCTGGGTGGTGAGAAAGCGCTCCTGAAATAGAAACTCCTGCCTGAATATCATCCACAATTTGAGTAAGTTTATGTTTTAAAAGTTTATTTTCAGTATTCGTCGCCAGCATCGTAAAAGCCTTCAAGGCGGAAACTTGCGCTTCAAATAAAGTAGAAATTTGGCGAGAAAGAATTACGATATCTTTCATTTTTACTTTTTCAAAAAAAGAAAAATGAAAAAATGATTTACTTTCCGTTTCTTCATTAATAGAAATAACAACAAGACCACGATGTTGAAGTCCGCTAATTGCCATATCGCGATTTGGCGCGTCAATTTCCCCTTCTTTACTTACACCCTTTTCATCTATCGCTTTGTATTTAAATAACATATATTAAATAAGACGTTCAAGTCCTTTTGGATTTAGTGAATACTGATAAGCATTCTCAATAGAAATCTCTCCGGCACGCAAAAGCTCAATTAAAGAATGGTTCAAATCCACCATACCAGATTCCATTCCTGTTTCTATAACCACATCTATCTCATGTGTGCGTTTTTCACGAATTAAATTAGAAACAGCATTATTATTTAAAAGAAGTTCATAAGCTGGAATAAGTCCTCCTACAATTCTAGGAATAAGTCTTTGAGAAAAAATACCTAATAAAGAAGATGAAAGTTGAGCGCGAATTTGATCCTGTTGATCTCCTGGAAAAGAATCTATAATTCTATCTATGGTTTGAGAAGCATTGTTCGTATGAAGAGTTGATAACACAAGATGTCCCGTTTCAGCCGCAGTTACGGCAGTTGCAATGGTTTCTGGTGTACGCATTTCTCCAACCATAATTACATTTACATCTTCACGAAAAACTTCTTTAAGCGCCACATGAAAATCTTTAGTATCAATGCCCACTTCTCGTTGATTAATTATAGATTTATTTGGTATATATATATGTTCAATCGGGTCTTCAATGGTTACTATGTGGCGCGCTTGCTCATTATTAATTACATTTAGCATTGCTGATAAAGTAGTTGATTTGCCTTGTCCAACTGGACCAACAACTAGAAAAAATCCTTGTTTCTTACGGGCTAAATCAGCTAAAATCGGTGGCAAATGTAATTGCTCTATAGTTTGAACTTTTGGCACCAGCCGAAAAACAATATTGATTAAACCTTTTTGAAAAAAAGCATTTCCTCGCAGTCTTGCTTCTCCGCGAAAATCATAAGAAAAGTCAGCTTCAAGATTTTCTTTAAAACTGTCAATCTTTGATTTTTCTAATATTTCACCCAAAATTCCAAATACATCTTCCTGCGTAAGAACTGAATGCCTAGTGAGAAAAATAAGTTCTCCGGACACACGAATAGCCGGCAACCGCAAAGCGCCTAAATGCAAGTCTGAACCACCTTCATGAATAACATTTAAAATAAGATCTTCAAGTTCTTTTTTATAATCCATCCCGTTAGAAATTTATATTAATTAATAATACTTATTTACATATCCCATTTTCAATATTTTCAATATTTCTAACAGGATCCATATTATCTTTATAATACCATAAAATACCTTGCAACACTATTCATTATCATTGCTAAAATTATACACTTCGGTAAAAGGAATTATCCCTTGCAAAGATTTTAACATTGCATCTTCTTTCATCATCAACATTCCTTTACTCCTAGCCAATTTATAAATTGCTATTTCTGTGGGATTTTTTAAAATTACAGCCTGCATTTCTTTATCAACTTTAAACATTTCAAAAACAGCAATACGTCCTTGTGTTCCCGAAGGACATTCGGGAGATGGAATAATATCGTACATTTTGTTTCCTATTTCTGGCTTAAACGCATCTGGTAAATCTTTCAACTGCTCTTCAATTTGCTTTTTTACACTTTCATCCAGAGGTATTTCTTTTCGTGAAGATGGATAAGTCATTCGAGCCAAACGTTGAGCAATAGAAACAATCAACGTCGGCGCAATTAAATACGGATCAACACCCATATCTACAAGACGAGGAATTGCGCCTATTGCATTATTAGTATGTAGAGTAGAAAGCACAAGATGTCCAGTTAGAGCGGCTTGAATTGCAAGTTGAGCTGTTTCTTTATCACGAATTTCTCCAACCATTATGATATCCGGGTCTTGGCGCAATATTGAACGAAGTCCTGTAGCAAATGTATAACCAATTTCCGGCATCATTTGCGACTGATTAATATCCAGCATATGATACTCCACCGGATCTTCCAAGGACACGATGTTTTTTTGTTCTTTATCCAACTCATTCATCATGGAATACAGGGTGGTGGATTTTCCAGACCCAGTCGGGCCGGTAATTAAAATTAATCCATACGGCTTCTTGATTGCTTCCCTAATTATATTTAAATTTGTTTCCGATAAACCCAGTTTGTCTAGCGGTTTAACTCCTTTTTCAGAATCCAAAATACGCATAACGACTTTCTCTCCATAATATGCCGGCATTGTAGAAACACGAAAATCAATTTTGCGTCCATTAATGTTTGCGCTAAAAGATCCATCTTGAGGTTTTCGTTTCTCATCTAATCTTAATTTAGAAAGAATTTTTATACGCGCAACAACCCCACCATAAACATTTGGTGGTAATACTATTGTTGTATGAAGCACACCATCTACACGAAAACGCACCTTCACTTTTTCGCCTGTATATTCAATGTGAATATCTGAAGCATTTCCTTCTATGGCATTACGCAATATAACAGCCACAATTTTTATAACTGGCGCATCCTCTATAATTTTTACTTCCTCGCCTTCTTTTAAATTTTTAATTTCCTTACTTAAATTTCCCTCATTTAAATTTTTAATATTAGTAATTTCTTCTTGATCTAACTCTCCTAAGGCTTCTTCAATTTGACTCCCTAAGCCTTTAAAGGCTTGCATAATATTTTCATAACTACTTTTAGAAATTAAAAAAATTTTAAAAGGAATGCCTATCTTGGTGGAAATAAATTGCAATGCATCCATCGCCTGTATATTTTCTGGATCCATAATTCCTACTTCTAACACACCATCTTTTAAAGCCAAAGGAACAAAGTGATAGTGGAGAGCTGAATCTTCTGAAATATATTTCAATACACTAAAAGAAATCTCTTTAGAATTTACATTTCTTACTGGTATACCTAAATATTCTCCTTTTATTTCAAGAATTTTTTCCTCTGGAATACCAAATTCAATAAGTGTTTCCTCAACATCTCCATCGTGTTCTTTTTTTGCACGATTATTGATTTCGCCTATTTGACTTTCGTTTATTAAACCTTTTTTAGCTAATTCTTCTAAAAAACTCATAATAATTATATTTAAGGATTAGTCGGCGCTGAAGTTGAAGCATTAGTTGAAGAATTTTGAGTTGGAGTTGTAGTAGTTACAGAAACAGGCACAGCATCGTTACCAAATTGAGCAAAAGGATTTGGTCTACCTTCGGTACCATCTGGCGTAAGAGTAATACTAGAATCATGCAAACTGTTAAATGCTGGATCAGAAAAGATAGAATCATTTAGTTTTATATTTTTAATATTAGAAACTAACACAAGAAAATCTTTTGAAATAAAAGAGTTTGTATTTGAAGTACTTGTATTGAGAGTAGAACCATCCATATTTGGCAAGGTAGAACCTACTCCAGATGATACTAAACTAGCTTGCTCTCCTGACGGTTTAAGAAAAAAAATATAAATTAAAAAGAACACTAAGGCAATTGATATAAATATTATAATATTTTTAATTTTTGGCATTTTTTTATTTCTATTTTAAATATTTTTTAAAAGTTAATTTTTTAAATAATAAGTTTTAATTTTAAAATCATATTTATAAATTTCAGAAGAATTTATTTTTGGATTACTGCCAGTACTTGCAGTATTAGATGAAAAAGTAATAGATGATATGTCTACAATTCTAAGATTGTTTTCTAAATCTTTAGTAAAATTAATAAAATTATCATAAGTTCCCGATATGGAAAATTCCAAATCAAAAATCCCATAGTCTTTTGATGTTTTAGCGACTAATCCACCTTTAATGGTCGTTCCTGTTGCTTCTGTTGTTACAGTATTTGTATCTATCGTATTGTATTTTACATCTTTCAAGACCATTCCATAAGGCAAGGCTATTTGTCCTATTTCTAAAATCAAACGAATATTGTCAACATTGTCAGGCAAAAGTTTTTTAAGTTTGATTAAATTATCAGAATTAATTAAATTATACTTAAACGTCAATTTATCACGTTCATTTTCAAACATTTTAGAATTATCAAGCGCCCCATTATAGGATACAACATCTCTATTTAATGCAGACACATCATTGTAAATAGGATTAGTAAATACAAAAAAGAATGATCCGGCAATTCCTATTAAAATAATTGGTATTATAAATCTCATCATAAATTTAACTTTTAGTCATAAGTGTTTGTTTATAATTAACAAAACTTGGGTCAACTGAAAACTCTAAATCAAAAATAACATTGCCACTATTGTCAAGTGTTAAATTTGAAAAAATAGGATCAATTAAATTTTTATTTTTAGCAAATAAATCAGACTGAAGCGCAATTGAACGATAACCAATAGCAATTCCAGACATTTTTACATCTATTTTTTCATCTGCATCATTTTTACCCTCTCCTAAACTATAACTAAAATTAGTAAAACGAACACTTTTCATAGTGAGTTGTTCTAGGGCATTAAAAATTGGAATGATGGTAATATGTTTAGATAAAATTTCACTTGAGGAAATTAAACGTTTATCAAAATTTTGAAGCTCAGTTATTTTTGAAGGCTCAAAGCGATTTGAGGCTAAATTTAAGGTATTTTCCATATCGGTAATTTTTTTTGCCAAAATTCCTTTATAAAAATAAAATCCACCTGTTGCAATCAATACTGTAAATAAAATCAAAATAGAAATAACAAGAAAAATACTAACCGAACGCACATAAGTGGCATTTTCTTTTAGTATTGGTTTTTTAGGTATAAATGATGTTTGAAAATTTTGTTCCATATTATTGCACTTATCCTTATTATTATATAACAAAAGAAAGTTTTAAAGAAACAAATTGTGTATAACTTCTTCTATTTCAATTTTCGCAATGCTAAACCTATAGCAACTGCAAATTCTGGACCCATATTCAAAAGAACCTTTTCCAAAAATGCCGGCGCATTAACTTTTGAAAAAGGATGCCCAATTTCTATTTCTGCGCGAAAGTTATTAACTGCGACTTCTTGAAGACCTTTTGTTAATGCGCCACCACCGGTAAATATTACCTTGCTAATAGTCCTGTTATTTTTCCTTTCATATCCCAATAATACATTATTTGTCTCGGAAAATATATAATCAATATGCACTTTTATAATATCAGCCAAACTTTTTTCTGCAGGATTTCCAAAAAGGCCAAATTCTTTCTTCATTTTTTCTGCTTCAGAAAAAGAAATGGAAAGAGACTTAGAAATAGAATTAGATATATCGGCTCCTCCCCTCTCTATCGTGTGATAACTTGTGACCATGCCAAACTCAACGATAGAAAGCTTGGTACGTGATGCACCAAAATCAATCAATAAAACTGGTGAAAGCTCATGTTCAAAATTTGCCCGAATAGAAGAAAAAATTTCAATTTCAAAAAAAGAAGCTTTGAACTTGCAACCTGAAACAATTGAACGATATTTCGCCACTGCGTCATTTTGAGTTGTAACAACTAAAATATTCATTTTTTCTTCTTCTTTTTTTGGCACATCTACAGCGTTCATTTCCTCAAAAGAAGATTCTTTCTTAGGTATTATAAAATAATCAATTGAAACTTCAGTAATTGGAACTGGAATATATTTACGAGCTTCAATGGGAACAATCTCAGCTATTTCCTTTTCCCCTATTTTAGCTGGAAGTTCAATAGCAAAAATTAAACTTGATTGAACTGGAATAGAAATAGCAACAGAGGTGCTTATCACATCAGATTGTTTAAAAACTTCTTGTAAGGCTAATATATTTTTTTCAACAGAAAGATTAGTAACACTCCCAGAATCAGTATCAGCATAAGGGCCAAGCGCTATTGATCCATAAGTTTCAAGCATAGCTTTGCCTCCTTTCATTTTAATTTCAACTACTTTAATCGCCGAAGAACCGATGTCAATACCGACCACACTGTTTTCTTCTCCACCTACAATTTTACTAAAACCAGAAAAAAGGTTTTTCAATAAATCACTCATTGTAAATATATGTTAAAATATCTCTTAAGTATAACATATATGAGTTTTTTAGACACTATCTTAAACATAGTTTTTCCCGCAAAATGCATCTTGTGCGGAAAAAGTGAAGTAGATCTGTGTTTAGACTGCCTAAAAGAGGCTCCTATGGCCGAACGGGAAAGCGCCAAATGGGTTTTCCCTCTCTATGATTATCGTCATCCGGCTATCAAAAAATCATTGTGGCTTTTAAAATATAAAGGCAAAAAGAGACTAGCATATGTTTTTGCAGAAATTATTTATGAGAAAATTTTAGAAGAACTTTCAGAATTGAGTATATTGGAGAATTTTATTGAACCCATTCTAATTCCCATCCCCCTCTCGCCTAAAAGATACCGAGAACGCGGATATAACCAAGCGGAATTGATTTGCAAAGAATTAATTAAAATAAATAACCTTAGACAGAGTCTAGACAATGCTTTAGGCTCTGTCTCTTTAAAATTAAGCTTAGAAAATAATATTTTAATAAAAATAAAAGAGACTGAGCACCAAGCACGAATTAAAAATAGAAATGTAAGATTGAAAAATTTAATTGGCTCTTTTGGTATAAAAAACACAGAAAAAATTAATTTAATAAAAAATAGAAATATAATTTTAATAGACGACATCACCACCACAGGCGCGACATTGAGCGAAGCGCGAAAAACCTTAAAACAATCCGGCGCCCGCAAAGTTATCGCTTTTACCGTGGCGCATTAGAAATTTTACAAAACAACACAAAATACCCTATAATTGTTACTAATGCCCATAATTCAATTGCTTTTAACATACAAATACGCTATCTTAATCCCCCTTTCTATTATTGAAGGTCCGATTGTAAGCGTGGTTGCTGGATTTTTAACTACACAAGGAGTATTAAATCTTCTTTTAGTATTTTTAATAATGATTATTGGAGACATAATCGGAGATGGAATATTTTATTTTATTGGATACAAAGGAAAAAAATTATTCCATTATTTTAAAATAAATGAAGAAAAAATAGAAAAAGCAAAAATATATTTTCAAGAAAATCACAACAAAGCAATCGCTGCATCTAAAATAATGTGGGGAATAGGAACAGCCGGACTAATTGCCGCCGGAGCTTTGCATGTGCCTTATAAAAGATATTTCAAAACATGTGCTTTGTATTCTTTTGGACAATCTTTTATTATGATTATTTTAGGTATATTCTTTGGACAAGCATATATAATAATTGGAAAATACTTTAATTATTATGCAGCTGGAGTAAGTGTACTCGGAATAGCATTTTTATTATTTTTTGTATTTATCCGAAAATATAAACAAAACAAAAAAATATGACAGAAATACCAAAAAATAAATTAAGGATAGCTATGGTTTGCGATCCTATCGGCAGTAATAAGTCTGGAGTGGTTGTTTCAACTCTACGTTTTTCAAAATTACTAAAAGACAGAGGGCATCATGTTATTTTTATCGCCGCGCGTTTGAAAGAACACAAAGATCATAGTTATCACGATGGAATAAAGGCTTATCGCTATCGTGGTTTGCCTGTGCCAAAGTCTGGCGGCTGGCGACTGGCTTTCCCAACAGTTAAAGAATTAAAAAAAGTTTTTCAAGAAGAAAAAATAAATGTAGTGCATATCCTTCTGCCGATGTCGGGAGCAATAATGGCTATTAAAGCAGCCAAGGCTTTAAATATAAAAATTGTGGCGCATTCACATTCTCAACCAGAAAATTTATTTATGGATATGCCAAAAATAATCCAGCCGACGCTCGGCAAGCTTTGGAATAAATGGCTAGCCTGGGTTTATGGAAAAGCAGAAGTAATAATTTATCCGTCAAAGCTCGGACATGAAATTCTGCATCATCTAACAGAAAAACAAAAGCCCTTTATGGTTGTTTCTAATGGAGTGAATATTGAAAGATACAGACCAAAAAATGTTGGTGACTTTCATATTAGATTTAATATTCCTAAAGATACAATAAACATCGTATATGTCGGAAGACTTTATCCAGAAAAATCAATTGATACACTTATAAAAGCAATCCCGCATATTCTAAAAGAATATCAAAATATACATGTAATGCTAGCTGGCGCCGGACACGTCAGGCCCAAATTAGAAAAATTAGTTCATAATCTAAATGTAAAAAAATATGTTACTTTTCTAGGATTAGTTAGTGATGAAGATAAAATATTGGCTTATAATGCATGTGATATATTTATCTCACCATCATTTGCAGAGCTGGAAGGAATGACAGTATTAGAAGCGATGGCTTGTGGCAAACCAATCATAGTGCCTAATGCAGAAATGAATGCTGCAAGATTTTTTATAGATGGTAATGGATTTTTATTTGAAACAGAAAATCATGAAGATTTAGCGCGCCAAACTCTTAAATTAATAACCAACTCAGACTTACGTAAAAAAATGGAAAAAATTAGTCTCGAAAAAAGTAAACACTATGATATACACAAAAGTGTCCTATTGTTGGAAGAAGTTTATTATAAAGCATTAGGTTCTAGCACCTAGTCACTAGCAAATAATAACTAATTAAATGAAAGAACATATTTTTGACGACAGAATATATTATCGAACCAATGATTTTAAACCAGACAGACTAACGTTGGTACTTATACATGGGGCTTCGGGCTCTTCTTCTGCTTGGTGGCCATATGAAAAAATATTTGAAAATAAATACAATCTATTAACTTATGATATTCGCGGACACGGAATGTCAAAAAAATACCCCAATTATGAGGATTATGAAGTGAAAAATTTTGTAAATGATTTCAAAGAATTACTAGAACATTTAAAAATATCAAAATTTATTCTGTGGAGTAGCTCTTTTGGCACATTAATAGCTAGAGGATATTTAAAAATACACAGAAACAAAGTCCTCGCCCTTATCTTTACATCTACGGAAGACTATCAAGAAAATGAATTTATGTTAAAAATCATACGACCCTTCTTAGCGCTAACTACAAATATCGCTAAATTTATACCATTTAATACGAAACCTCGTGGGCATGTAGACTATAGCAAAATAAAAAATTGGGATTGGAGCCCCCAAAGAAATTGGGCAGACTTTCACAACACAGGTTTACACGCTCAGTTTTATACCCTACGTCAATCTTTTAATAAAGAACAAGAACACGAGTTGAATCAGATAAATGTGCCAACTTTAGTAATACATGGGGAAAAGGACTCTCTTGTCCCAGTAAAAAATGCTCTAGCCTTTTCTAAAAAAATAAAAAATGCTGAGTTTGTAA
>JBBTYN010000012.1:11811-13684 GCA_038061755.1 Patescibacteria group bacterium
CCAGTAAAAAATGCTCTAGCCTTTTCTAAAAAAATAAAAAATGCTGAGTTTGTAAGTATTCCAAATTTTGACCATGATATTCATCACAATGCCATAAAAGAAATATCAAAAACTATAGAGTCTTTTATAGAAAAAAATAAAAAAAATCTGCTATAATAACTATATGCAAGCTTATAAAACTTATTTCACCGACAAAAATTACTTAATTTCTCTTTTAAGCGGTCTCTTTTTACTAGCCATCAGTCTCGTGGCTCAATTTTTTATAAACGATTATGTCACCAGCTCGGTCAGCGAATCCGTTACCGACATCATACTTTCCAATATTCGAGTTTACGACGTAGGGGGTATTTTTGTGTGGGGAGTGGTATTGTTAACTTTTATAGGAATTTTTATAGGAATTAAAAAACCAAATTATTTTCCGTTTGCTTTTAAAAGCATCGCTGTTTTTACTTTAATAAGATCAGTTTTTATTAGCCTCACACATATCAGCCCATTCCCTACCCGCATATTGATAGATTCAACTTTTTTTACTAAAGAAATTTTTAATGGCATCTTTACCGGCAATGATCTTTTCTTTTCCGGACACACCGGCATTCCTTTTCTCCTCGCCTTGATGATTTGGAATGTTGATAAAAAAATGCGTTATATTTTTTTTAGCTTCTCTCTGATATTTGCTATTGTGGTACTTTTAGGTCATCTGCATTACTCTATTGACGTTTTTTCCGCCTTTTTCATCACATATAGTATTTTTAATATTTGCAAATTTTTCTTTAAGAAAGACTGGGAATTATTTCAAAAAAGCAACAATGAATCTTATGAAGCACTGTAAAGACTGCGAACCTGCGCAAGAAAACCATTTAATAGCCTACATATCAGTAGTTTTAGGTTGGATAGATGAACCTTTTTTTGACTTAATTGAGCATTTTTTTAAAAATACCGCTGAAACAATTTCTGATAAAATTACTCTTCCCTTCTTTAATCTAATGGTTTTTTTAAAGTTAGGATATTTTTCCGACGAGCCTGATAACAAAGATACTTGGAGAACAAAATGTTTTTGGGAAGAAGCAAAAAGACGCGGAATAAAAATGCGTGAATTTCATTTGGGTCCAATTCGAGATGGTTTCGTGGCTAAGTATAATGACCGAACAATAACTTTTGACGGCTTGCCTCGCCCAGGACTAAAAGAATCCCCTGCATTAAAATGGATGGACAATAAGGGTATAATGAAAGTAAAATTTCTAAAAGAAGGCTTACCTGTGGCGCGTGGCGGAGTGGCTTTTACAAAAAAAACTGCGTTTAAAATTTTTAATAGTATAACCAAACCTGTTATCACTAAGCCAAACTTAGGTTCAAGAAGCCGACATACAATGATCCATATAAATACACCGGAAGATTTAATGGTAGGTTTTAAAAAAGCAAAAAAACTTTCTCCATTAGTAGTTGTTGAAGAAGAATTGAGCGGATATCTTTTCCGTGGAACTTTAATTGGTGGAAAATTAGTTGGAGTAATAAAACGCGACCAACCAGAAGTTATTGGTGATGAAATTCACACAATACAAGAATTATTAGAAGAAGAAAATAAAAGACCTGAGAGAAATGGTCCAATTTTCCATAAAATAACCATGAACTTAGAGGCAGAAGAAGAATTGAAAAGGCAAAATGTGAAACTTAAAAATGTGTTGGAAAAAAATAAAATAGTAACTTTTTCCCAAAAAACAAGCCGTGGTTGTGGTGGTACCACCACAGAAGTCACCGATATTATTCATCCTGATAATATAGAAATGTTAGAGCATGTTGGTAAATTTTTGAAAGACCCATTAGTGGGAGTAGATTTTATAATTGAAGACATCACCAAGTCATGGAAAGAAGAACA
>JBBTYN010000013.1:0-9259 GCA_038061755.1 Patescibacteria group bacterium
GGATTTTTTTCTAAAAAATTGTTATATAATAAAAACGGTATTAGGTGAATATCAGCACACGGCTACGGTTTTGTGCCACCGAATCCAGTATCCATATGTTGAGAATATCTTCGGTTATGGCTTAAGATAGAGTGGCATATGCAGACCTGCCCGACTGAAGTTGTTCGGGCGGGCACTTCAAAAAATGAAGATACTTGGTATAAGGTACTGGGTGAGTCTTGCTCACAAATAATATACAACCTTGAGAGTATTCAAGAGGTGGTGGAATAGATGATATCTTATACAAATTCTGACGGCGATCTCAACGTGTTCAACGTTAGAACTAGCTAGGACGAACTAGCTAGGACTGTCCTAGCTAGTATAAGGACTGTCCTAGCTAGTATATAGCTAGTATACAAGGGTAGTAAATTGGAATTTTTATTGTGGCGATAAGAATCCTTTGCTCACTTTTTTAAAAATTGCGTCTTGATACAAGCGAATTGCTGGACGGTTTTCTTTTCTATAAATAAAAAAAGTTCCTATGACTTTTTTACAAGACTTACAAGTAAGTTCCTTTCCTTTTTTTGAGATTTCTTTGGAAAATATTCTATCTATATAGAGTCGTTTAAGGGCACCTGGTCCGTCTTTTTGATATAAGAGCAAATTAGATTTACAACTAGCGCAGTATAAATTCAAAAAACGAGAGTGTCCACCTCTAGCAGTCCTGTATTTGTCATTTTTAAGATTTAAAAGTATTTTTTTCATCTACACTTTTATGATAACGGAAAATTTAATTAAAAACAACATTTTTAAAAAAGTAGACTTACCGAGAGGGTTAAATGTGATATACTAAAATTGTTCAAAAAACCCTTAAAATGTCTAACCTTACAATTTCCGAGACCGAGCAAGAGCACATGTTAAGAATATATTTACACCTGATTAATTAAATATGAAAACTAGAAAAATAACTCAAATACTCATCGTAGTTTCAATCATTGCTGTCGTTTTTGATCTTGCTCGTCTTGATTTGTTGGGTATGACAACCCCTTTATATTTAATATGGAATCTTTTTTTAGCATGGATACCATACATAATTTCTTTGTATTTTATTAAAAAAGATACATCGATAAATAGTTTTATACCACTTTTTATTTTATGGATTTTATTTTTCCCCAATGCTCCATATTTAGTGACTGATGTTATTCATATAGCTTCAAGCCCTGAATCACTCATGTGGTTTGACAGTTTACTTTTCTTTTTCTTTGGATGGATCGGTTTGCTTTTAGGAATGATTTCTCTTTTTCACATTCATCAATATTTAAAAAATCATTTTAGTATTTTGATCTCGGAGATAATCATTTTTGCTATTTGTTTTGTCTCAAGCTTCGGAGTATATCTTGGAAGATTTGAAAGATGGAATAGTTGGGATTTGTTTTTAGATCCATTTAATTTTATAAAACAATTATTTAATATTTCAGCTGATTTTATTTATATGGGAACTCCATTGATCTTTGTTATTGTTTTTAGTATATTTATGTACTCAGTTTATAAGACTGTGTATACTTTGATTGTAGAAAAAGTTGAATTATAATGCCAGCAAGAATATTATCAAGAATAAAAGTTTTATATGAAGATGCTAATATTTTAGCCATAGACAAACCATCTGGGATTTTGGTGCATCCCGCAGCAGAGCAAGCTCGCAACGGGGTAGGTTCAGATAAACAGAAAACTATTTTGGATATTTTTATTAAAAAATATCCAAAAGTAAAAATAGTGCATAGACTAGATAGAGAAACCTCTGGTGTGATGTTGTTGGCAAAAAACAAAAAAGCGTATGAGTTTTTGAAAAATCAATTTAAGAATAGAGAAATTAAAAAAATTTATCATGCAATAGTTTCTGGGAATGTAAAAAATGATCGTGGAGTGATAAATAAACCCATTGGTAGAAGTCCGCGGGACTTTAGAAGATGGCTGGCTGGAAGGGGAGCGAGAGGGGAGCTTAGAGAAGCAATTACTGAGTATAGAGTATTAAAACGTATTAAAGATTTTACATATCTTGAAGTTAGACCTAAAACTGGCCGAACGCATCAAATTAGGGTACATATGAAATATTTAAACCATCCCGTTGTTTGCGATTCTCTCTATAATCCCGATAATCCTTGCCCAAAAGGTATTTCGCGTATGGCACTTCATGCAAAGTCCATAGAATTTAAGAATTTAAAAGGTGAAACAATAAAAGTAGAATCACATATACCAAAAGAATTTAATGAAGTGGTAGAATTAAGAAGCTCCAGACGTCCAACGTCTGGAGAATAGTTTATCTGTGTCTAAAATGACTTTTTGTTGAATGTACCAAAAAATAAGTTGTATATATTCACATTGTATGTGATACTATAAGGTATTATTAAACAGTGAATTAAATTAACAAGTGGCAGTTAAATGCCGAATAATATGGAGAATATAGATATAGATCCCAAAAAAAGTAAATTAGAAATGAAACCAAAATTTGAGATTACTTATCGTGGAAAGATGTTTGAAATTCTTACTTGGGAAGGAAAACCAGGGGTTAAATTTGAATCCGCAGCTCGTGCTCCTGGGGTTAGGCTTATTATAGAAACAGAAAAGAATGGGATGAAGGCTCTTTTAATGACGAAAGAAATAAGACGTGAGGCAGATGGTTATGATTTTCGTCTACCTGGAGGGAAGGTTTTTGATTCTCTAAGTGAATTGGATAAATATAGAGAGTCTGGAGATGATATTGCTCCGATTGCAGAAATTGCCGCAAAAAAAGAAGGAAAAGAAGAGGCAGGTATCTCTGGCGGTGAATATATACCCATTGAAATTTCAAAAGCGGGAGCTTCTGTTGAGTGGGATTTATATTATTTTGTAGTTAAGAATTCTGAAATTGGAGAACAAGAGCTTGAAGAAGAAGAACAGGGAGATATTGAAACCATAGTTCTTTCTGCTGAGGAGATTTTTAATAAACTTTCACAAAGAGAAGTCAAGGAAGGTAGAAGTGCCGATATCCTTTGGTCATGGTTGCAAAAAAATGAGTTTCTTCAGTTTAAAAAATGATTTTTATGAAATTAGGGACTAGCTAGGAACTAGCTAGGACAGTCCTAGCTAGTATATAAATTCGTTTGACATATCTTTTTGAAGAGAAATCGATTTTTCTATTGAACTTATAGCTATTCTATATAATTGATTAGGGTAAAGAATATATTCGATCATTTGATCATACTTATCAAGTTTGGGAATTTTTTCCTGTTTTGAAAGAATGAGCAATAAAGGAATATGGATCTTTATTAAGGATAACATACTACGATACTTTCTCCAGTTAGTCCCTGTATAGTGTATGCATAGAACATTTGCTCCAGACATTTCATATTGGTTCAATTTTTCTTGTAAAATATTTATTGGTTCATTTTCTATAAAAGAGTGAGGACTAGCTAAGACTAGCTAGGACTGTCCTAGCTAGTATATAGCTAGTATATAGAAAGCGTGAGGGAAATTATCTTGAAGATAAGCTATTACAAAAAGAAGTAAGGGCTTCTGATAGGGCGATTAGTCTTTATCCAGAAGCTCATATTTTGGTAAAAAACTTTAATAATCGAGATTCAGAAATTCAGTGCGATAATTTAAAAAAAATACTCAACGCGATAAAAGAGTTGAAAAAATAAAATATATTCCCCACTTTGCTTTTGAAAATCTTTTATGTTAGATTAAGTCCACTATGGCAGGAAATAAAATCAATAAAATAAAGTTTAGTCCAGTGGATATTGAGGAACGAAAGAAGCTTGATTTCAAGGCTGGTGATACGGTCTCTGTTTCTTCAAAAATTATAGATGAAAAAGGTAAATCTCGTTTTCAGGATTTTGAAGGTATAGTTTTAGCTCGCAAGCACGGAACTGAAGCAGGTGCTACTTTTACTGTTAGAAAAATTGCTTCTGGCGTTGGTGTTGAAAGAATTTTTCCATTATATTCTCCAATGATAGGAGAAGTTAAAATAACTAAAAGATCTCACGCTCGCAGATCAAAACTTTACTATATTCGCACTAAAGCTGTCAAAGATGTTCGAAAAAAAATGCGTTCAGTTACTCACTCAGAGGAAGCAAATGAAGTTTCTGAAAAAGTTGCAGAATAGTAGAATATTTTTTTATTTAATTTTTTTTAATCTCTTGCTATACTCATGATATGCGCGGGTGGAGAAACGGTAGACTCGCCACCTTGAGGTGGTGGTGCTTGCAAGAGCGTGGAGGTTCAAATCCTCTCCCGCGCACAAATCAATTTTTAAAAGTAGCATTTATAAATATTTTTTGGTATAACTAAAAATACATGGTGGTTATGGTGTAGCGGTAGCACAAAAGCTTGTGGAGCTTTTAGTTCGGGTTCAACCCCCGATAACCACCCATTTATGTCGACTAACGAAGAGCTTATGAAAATTTATTTTCATATAGTCTGAGTGATGTCGCACCAAAAAGTTAATACTTTTTATTTTTTTTTCACTTCACCGTCTATATGGTTTTCACCGTCTATGTGGTCTAGCTTTTCCTCTAATCTTGAAAGAGTGTTTTGTAAATTTTTTAGCTGGACTTCTTCTGTTTGAATTTCTTTTTCTTCTTTTTTAATTTCCTCCCCTTCTTTTTTTACAAGTTTTTCTTCACCAATAAGTCCGGAAATGATGAGACGGTTTCCAATAAATTCATAAACTAATAATCCTGTCACAAGAAGAATTAAAATTCCAGCAAGAAGAGAGGCACTGCTACTCATACTTATATCGTCTGCTGTGTGCCAGATTCCTCGCCAGAAAAGCACTACACCAGTACCTCCAATAAACGCATATATAATTTGGTAACGACTTAATGTTTCCCTTATTTTATTTTCTATTTTTTCACAAAAATTTAAAAATCTTTTTATCATATTGTATTAATAATACACTAAGAGTAGAATAATTTCCATGGTGTGGAATAATCCAAATTTAATAAAAGTTTTACAAAATGGCGGTGTAGTAGTAATGCCGACTGATACTTTATATGGGATTGTCGGCAAAGCGCAGAATCTTGTCGTAGTTGAGCATATTTATGCTTTGCGCAAAAGAAACCCCGATAAGCCTTGTATTATATTAATCAGCGATCTGAGTGAACTTCAAAAATTTTCTATAAACTTATCAGAAGAACAAAAGAATATTATTAAAAATTTTTCTACACCTACTAGTTTTATTTTAGATTGCCCTGATGAAAAATTTTCATATTTACATAGAGGTACAAGTACTCTCGCATTTAGAATACCTATAAGTGAAGACTTAAGAAAGTTGTTATTTCAAACAGGTCCACTTATTGCACCATCGGCAAATATAGAGAGTTTGCTCCCGGCGCAAAATATTGATGAAGCAAAAAAATATTTTGGCCTGCCTGCGCAGGTAGGTAATGGAGTTGCTTTGTATGTAGATGGAGGAAACATTTTAGGCAAAGCATCGAAGGTGATAAAATTAAATAACGATGGAAGTGTAACCACCATTAGAGAATAAGAAAGTAATTACAAAAATGATATAAGTAATGCTATGGCAAATACACCCATTACTATAAAAGCAGTCCATAGTCCAAGCTTTGAGGCGTAACCGCTTTTATGTTCGCCCATTACATCATTTCGGCTGGAAAGTCGCGTGATAAAATAAATGAGTGGCACTGCGGCAATTCCATTAAATACAGCTGTAAAAATAAGCGCCTTGATAGGATCAAAACCTATAAAATTAAAAATTAGCCCGACTAAAGTACCAACGATAATTACGAAATAAAAATTGCGTGATTGTTTGAATTTATGAAACAATCCTTCTCGCCAACTAAATGTTTCCGCTACTGCATAGGCAGAACTTCCAGCTAAGACTGGGATGCTTTGAAGACCAATACCAATAATACCAATAGCAAAAATAAGTTTAGCTAGAAAACCGGCGTTTGGGAATGTATGCACTAATGGCTCAAGGGCTCGGGCGGCATCAGCGGCAGAATTTATGTTTGTTATTCCATTATGGTTAAGTACCACAGCTCCAACTATGATAATAAACCAAGCAGTCACGTTGGAAAATAACATACCTACTACATTATCAATACGCAGATTTTTTAAATATGATTTTGTTAATTTGGGAATTCCTCCACTTTGTGGAATTTTATGTTTAGCAATACTGTCTTCAACGACATTGCTTGTTTGCCAGAAGAATAAATAGGGGGAAATAGTGGTGCCAAAAATACCTACAATAATATATAAAAAAGATTTATTGAATTGAATTTGAGGTATAAGTGTAGATTTCAATGCGTCTACCCAAGGTACGGCAATTAAAAATGCTGTAATAAAGTAAGCAAATAAAGCCATAGCTAACCATTTTAAAATGCGTATATAGGTGCGATAAGGAATAAGCACTTCTAATAAAATAATAAGCAAAGCAAATACGATTGCTAAAACTGGAAATGGAATACTTGGAATGATGAGCCTAGCGCTGGCCACCATTGCTCCAATGTCTGAACCAATATTGAGTGTATTGGCACATACCACCAATAATACAATGGGATACAATATTTTTTTGGGATAATGTTCACGAACTACAGCTGCCAATCCCTTGCCGGTAACAGCTCCTATGCGCATACAAGCTTCCTGTACGGCGGTCATAAGCGGAAGAGTAAAGAGCATAGTCCAAGGCATCATAAAACCAAACTGCGCTCCTGCTTGAGAATAGGTAGCAATACCAGATGGATCATCATCAGCTGCTCCTGTGACAATACCTGGACCAAGTATTCTCAAAAAACGTCCAAAATGATTTTTTTTTTGTTTTATTTCACTATTTTCCATAGCAGTGGTATATTTATTATACCATAATGAAAATATATAAAGATTATGATTTAAAAGAACTAAATACATTTGGGATTAGAGCTTTTGCTAAATTTTTTATTGAACTGGAATTAGAAAAAGACCTAGAAGAACTTTTTAATCTGCCAGAATTTAAAAATAATAAAAAAATGTTTCTTGGTGGAGGAAGTAATGTCTTATTTATTACTGATTTTGACGGTATTATTATTTTAAATAAATTGAAAGGTATATCAATTACAGAAGAAGATTCTGAAAATGTTTATATTCGAGGGGTGGGTGGAGAATATTGGCACGATTTAGTGATGTTTGCGGTCAATGGGGGGTATTGGGGTATTGAAAATTTAGCACTTATTCCTGGTACTGTCGGTGCTGCCCCAATACAAAATATTGGAGCATATGGAGCAGAGCTCAAAGAGGTTCTTTTTAATGTTGAAACTTTTGAAATTGAAACAGGCAAGAAGAAAATTTTTTCTAAAGAAGAATGTGAGTTGGGCTATCGAGATAGTGTTTTTAAAAGTAAGTTAAAAAATAAATATTTTATTTTAGCTGTCACTTTAAAATTAAACAAAACACCAAAACCAAATTTTTCTTATAAAATTTTAAAAGAATATTTAGAAAAATCTGCCAGCAGTGGTGGTAATAAAATAGAGGATAATAGTCCTAAAGATATTAGTGATGCTGTAATGTCTTTACGTCAAAGTAAATTGCCAGACCCAAAAATTCTGTGTAATGCTGGAAGTTTTTTTAAGAATGTTTTTATAGAAAAAAAACAATTGCAAGCTTTGCAAATAAATTATCCCAATATGCCTTTTTTTGAGGATGAAAAAATTATAAAAATTCCTGCTGGGTGGCTTATTGAACAATGTGGGTGGAAAGGACACAAAAGAGGCAATGTCGGTGTGTATGAAAAACAATCATTGGTTTTGGCAAATTATGGGGAAGCAACTGGTTTGGAGATTGTAGAATTGGCAAACAAAATAATTATATCTGTAAAAGAAAAATTTGGCTTAGAATTAGTACCTGAAGTCAATATTGTGTAAAAAATTTAAAGGTTTATAATTAACATATTACAAAAATAAATATTTTTAATTATGCAAGAAGAAAATACAAAAAAAAATAATATGAATATCGTTTTGGCAGTTGTAATATGTTTGGCATTAATTGGAGTTTTGGTTTTTATTAGCATAAAAAATAAAGAAAATATGGCTTCAAATAATAATACTAATAATATGGTTCCTACAGGAGATATAGCAAAAGTGGGTGATACAGTTTCTATGAATTATACCGGTCGTTTGGAAAATGGTATGGTCTTTGATTCTAATGTTGATCCTAAATTTAATCACGTGCAACCTTTTGATTTTACATTGGGTTCTGGGCAAGTGATTCCTGGCTGGGATAAGGGGATTGTCGGAATGAAATTGGGAGAGAAAAGGACTCTTACGATACCACCAGAAGATGCATATGGAGTAAATGGACAGGGACCGATTCCTCCAAACTCAACCTTGATTTTTGATGTTGAATTATTAGCAATTAAAAAATAATGTAAATATATGGAAATATTATCAGAACAAAAAGTAAGTTTATACCGCGGACTAAAAATTGCGCTTGTTGTTTTTTTGGCTGTTTGGGTTGCTAATACCTTATTTGAAGGTAGGGGATATAGAGATGAAAACAAAATACCCAATACAATATCTTTTTCCGGTCATGGTGAGGTTATGGCAGTACCTGATATTGCTAATATTTATTTCACAATTACTAAAGATGATAAAACAGTCAAAGACGCTCAGGCTGGAGTAGCGGTAATAGAGAAAAAAGCCTTAGATCTTTTAAAAGCGAAAGGTGTGGCTGATAAAGATATTAAAACTGCGAATGCATCTTTTTATCCAAAATATGAATATAGACAAGCTGTCTGTTTGCAAGGTTATTGTCCTCCTAGTGGCAAGCAAGTGCTTGTTGGTTATACAGCTAGCGAGAGCATCACAGTGAAAATTCGGAATACAGATAGTGTCGGTGATATTATGCAAGGTCTTGGGATTACTGGTGTTTCTGATTTGAATGGTCCGAATTTTGCTATTGATAAAGAAGATGCACTAAAAGCACAAGCGAGAAAATTGGCCATTGATGACGCAAAAATAAAAGCTAAAGTGTTAGCGAAAGATTTAGGTGTGCGTTTAGGTAAAATTACTTCTTTCAGTGAAAATGGAAATTATCCTATTATGTATGCCAAGTCTGCCATGATGGATTCTGCTGTAGGTGGAGCTCCAGCTCCGGCGGTAATTCCAAAAGGTGAGAATACAATCAGCTCAGATGTGACGATAACTTATGAAATTAGGTAATCTTATATATTTTTTCTTAGATTGACTATTTTTGTAAAAAGAGTACTATTAAAAGAGCCCTTGAAAGGGGGCTTTTTTAAAATAAT
>JBBTYN010000013.1:9359-15450 GCA_038061755.1 Patescibacteria group bacterium
TCAATGTCAAAAATTACTGAATATTTAGAAGAGACAAAAACAGAATTGAAACATGTGATTTGGCCATCCAGAAATCAAACTTTATATTATACTCTTATAATTATTGTTTTGTCTGTGGTGATTGCGTATTACTTGGGTATTTTTGATTTTATTTTTTCACAAGGCTTAACAAAAATAATAAATCCTTAAAGCAATGTCAAAACAAGAAACACTAGGAGTTAGAAATTGGTATGCAATACATACTTATGCTGGATACGAGAATGTTGTCCTTCGCAATTTGAAACAGCGTATAGATTCTCTTGGGATGAATGACAAAATTTTTAATGTGATTGTGCCAGTTGAAAAGAAAATAAAAATCAAAGCTGGTAAGCGCGTGGAAGTGGAAGAAAAAATTTATCCGGGTTATGTTTTAGTGGATATGATTGTGACTGATGATTCTTGGTATGTGGTACGCAATACCCCACGAGTGACTGGTTTTGTTGGTGCAGGGGTAAATCCAGTTCCATTAAAAAAAGAAGAAGTTGACTACTTATTTAAAAAGATGGATGCTGGCACTACCAGGCATAATATTGATATGGTGGTGGGTGAGACAGTTCGTATTACCGATGGTCCATTTAAAGATCTTGAGGGCAAGGTGAACACCATTGATCAAGATCGCGGGAAGGTCAAAGTTCTTGTTTCAATGTTTGGTCGTGAGACACCAGTAGAGCTCGATTTCTTGCAAGTTAAAAAGATTTAATATATTGTATTAGAGTCGCGCTTAAAGGATGGTTGCGTGATATGATTTCGCAAAATCAATGGCAAAAAAAATAACAAAAAAAATAAAACTACAAATTCAAGCTGCGAAGGCTACCCCTGCGCCTCCTTTAGGACCTGCGCTTGGTCAGGCTGGTATTAACATCGGAGATTTCGTTACCAAGTTTAATGCTGCCACAGCTAAAATGGCTGGGGATAAAGTATCTGTAAAAATCACAGTATACGAAGACAGAAGTTATGATTTCGTCGTAAAAACTCCACCTGTAACAGGTCTAATTCTTAAAGCTGCTGGAGTAGAAAAAGGTTCAGGTAAAAATGCTACCACAAAAGTAGGAAAAATCACTAAAAAACAAGCGCAAGAGATTGCCGAAAAGAAAATGGTGGATTTAAATGCAAAAGATATGGAAGGAGCAATTCGAATCGTTGCCGGCTCTGCTCGAAGTATGGGCGTGGAAGTAATATAAATAGAAATCTTAAGAAATTAAAAAGCTGACAGGAAACTGTTGGCTTTTTGCTTTGATGGGAGTATATTAAAGACATGAAGAAGAAAGAAAAATTTGAAAGACCTTCTTGGGATGAATACTTTATGAAAATTGCGGAGGTTGTTGCGACAAGATCTAATTGTATTAGACCAGCCAAAGGAGCCGTAATTGTAATTGATAAAAAAATTATTTCTACTGGATATAATGGCACTCCGGCCAAGGTAAAAAACTGTTTTGATGGTGGTTGTGCACGTTGTAATGATGTTCACAATGGGAAAATAGCTTCAGGAAGCTATAATTATGATTCAAATAGTAAAAGCGAATGCATTTGTTGTCATGGGGAAGAAAATGCAATTGTGCATGCCGCTAAACATGGAATAAGTACAAAGGGGGCAACTCTCTATACCTCTTTTGCGCCATGTTCTTGGTGTGCAAAAATGATTATTAATTCTGGTATAGTCAGGATAGTTGCCAAAGAAGATTATCCAGCTGGGCTTTCTGTAAATATTTTAAAGCAAGCCAAAGTTACGCTTGATCGAATTAAAATATGATAGATCTAAAAGAATTACAAAAAGAGGTGTTAAGAAATAAGGTTGAGCATGGATTCAATACGACAGATATTGCTCAAGAATTTTGTCGAGCTTATGAAGAGCTCTCTGAAGCTTTCTCTAAACATAATAAAAACCAGCATGGAGTGGCGGAAGAATTTGCTGACGTAATGATTTTCATTCTTGGGATGTGCGAAACAATGGGTTTTGATCTAGAGAAAGAACTGATTAGCAAAATTGAAATTAACAAGAAAAGAAAATATATAAAAGAAAAATCTCCAGAGGGTAAAGATATTTTTATACGTATTAAAACAGACGAAGATCCTTAGAATTTTTTGTAAATTGAAAAAGTGTACGGAAAAATATTTTTTTCATCTATTTTGTGTTCAATGTGTGATATTTCATTCCAAACAATTGGAATAATTTCTGGAAAAAATGCATCTGCGTCTTTATCTTCAGCGTCTATGTGGGTGATATATAATTTATCAGCAACAGGCATAGTTTGTTTGTATAATTCTGCACCTCCAATTATAAAAATTTCTTCATTTTGATTTGGAAATAAATCTAGTGCTTCATTTAATGAATACACAAGTTCCACTCCATCCATTTTATAATTCAAATTGCGGGTAATTACTATATTTCTTCTGTTGGGTAGAGGTTTGCCAATGGACTCAAAAGTTTTTCTTCCCATTATTACAGGATGAAGTGTTGTGATTTCTTTAAAATGTTTCATATCAGCCGGCAGATGCCAAAGCAAAGTATTGCCTTTTCCTAGTTCGTTATTTTTACCAATGGCGGCGATGAGGGATATCATAATTATATGGCGATTTCAAAAGGTATCCGATCGTAACTCTGATAATTAATTATTTTTGTATCTTCAGCTTTCCAATCAAAAATTGATTTCCAATTTTCTGTTTCTATTTTTGGTAATGGATATTTTTCTGGGTTTCTAGACAATTGTTCTTTTGCACCTTCTACATGGTTTTCAAAAAGATGAACATCAGCTAAAAATCCAACAAGTTTTCCTTCTTGGAATCCAGCTTCTTTTGCAAGCAAACTAAGAAGTAAGGCATAGCTTGCGATATTGAAGGGAAGACCAAGCATGGTGTCAACTGAACGTTGATTCCACATTAAATTTAATTTTCCATTAATAGTGGTGACTTGAAAAGAATAATGACAAGGGGGAAGTCCCATTTCTTCTAATTGAATAGGGTTCCACGCGTTCACTATCATTCTGCGATCACGCGGGTTTGTTCTTAATATTTCTATAAGTTTTTTTAATTGATCTACTCCTTTGTCCGTATAATCAGTATCATAATTTTCATATTTAGCATTAAAATGTCTCCATTGGAAACCATAAATTGGTCCGAGGTCTCGTTCTTTAAACATTCTTTTTTTTGATACTTCATCATGTCCGTAAGGCGCTTTTCTAGGAGAAGCCCATTCATCCCAAATATGATTATTGCGATCTAAAAGCCATTGTTTGTCAGTAATACCATTTATAAAAAATTCTAACTCTGTTGAAATTAAACGGAAAGGCATTTTTTTAGTTGTTAATAATGGAAAACCTTTTGACATATCGTGTTCAAACATCGCTCCAGCTATGGTGTATGCAGTAGTCCCTTGACGTGTCTCAACTTTTTTTCCATTTTCTAAAACATTTTTCACTATATCTAAGTAAGCTTTCATTCGGCTTATTATAGCAATAAATAAAGAGTATAAACAAATCATTGACAAAATAATCAAGAAATGCTATTCTAAAAACATCATTCTCATCTATAACATATTGGGAGTGACCCAATATGTATAAACCTCATTCGGGAACTCCGAGTAAATTCGGGCGACCTAAATTTGCCCATAAAGCAAAAAAATTTAATAGTTCTCGACCTTCTTTTAAAAGAGGTGGAGCAAGTAAAAGTAACAAACGATCTCGTGGTGAGCGAATAGATTTTTCTCGTTTCATTAAGAAAAATGTTTACGTGGAAGAAAAGCCATATGTGTCTAAACACACTTTTGCGGATTTTCCTTTTAATCCGCAATTACACAAAAATATTACGAGAGCTGGATTTAAAAATCCAAGACCTATCCAAGATCAGGCAATGTTTGCGGTAATGGAAGGCAAGGACGTTTTTGGTATGGCGAATACCGGTACAGGTAAGACAGCAGCTTTCTTGCTTCCTTTAATTGAGAAAATTACAAAGACAAAAGGTCAAAGTAAAAGAGAGACAGTTTTGATAATGGCGCCTACTCGCGAACTTGCGCTCCAAATAGAATCTGATTTTAAAAATCTCGCTTTTGGTTTTGGAATGTTTTCTGTGGCTTGTGTGGGAGGCTTGCCGATAATGAAGCAAATTAGAGAAATAAAAATGGGAGTTTCATTCGTTATTGGTACGCCAGGACGTTTGCGAGATTTGATTGAAAAAAAAGTTTTAGATTTATCAACTTGTCATTCAGTAGTGCTCGATGAAGCGGACAGAATGTTAGATATGGGATTTCGGGATGAGATGGTTTATATTATCGGTAAAACCGCCAAAGAACGCCAAACTCTTTTCTTTTCCGCGACTCTTTCTCCTGAGATTAAAAAATTAACGGAACAATATTTAAAAAACCCAATTTTTATTTCTGTGATTTCTGGCGAAACCTTAAAAAATATTGACCAAGATGTGATTCGGACTCGAAGCAAAGAAGAAAAATTGGAAAAACTTCACGAAGTTTTAAAAAAAGATGGTTCAGATAAAGTTCTAATTTTTCGCGAGATGAAACATAGTGTGGATACGCTTACTAAAGAGCTTGCCCATATGGGATTCAAGGTGGGGTGTATTCATGGCGACAAAAGAAGTCGTGAGCGTATTCGCACCTTAGATTCATTTAAAAAAGATCAGATAAATATTTTGATTGCGACCGATGTCGCCGCCCGCGGGTTGGATATCCCAGATGTTACTCACGTTATCAACTATGATGTACCGCAAACATATGATACCTACGTGCATCGCATAGGCCGTACTGGCCGTTCAGGTAAAAAAGGCACAGCGTTGACTTTTGTGCCAGGGTAAAAAAATTAAGAATAAAGTTTTTGTCGGTACGGATTTTTTGAAGGTTAAAAAATCCTGAAATTTGCTCGCCGTCGCTCGCAAAACCCCTTAAAAACTTTTTCTTTATTTTTTTATCTAGCTTTTACGAGTCCAGCTTTAAGGAGGGTAGCATAGGTGCCGCGCTTTTTCATAGTGCGCATACCACGAGCAGTAACTTCTATATTGATTGTTTTGTTCAATTCAGGAATAAAAAGCTTTTTCTTTTGAAGATTTGGGTACTTGCGTTTCTTGCCAGTTGGATTGAATTTGGTGGCACGGGTTCTATTTGAGTATCCGCCTCCAACAATTGAACTTTTTTTAGTTATAGCGCATATTTTTTTCATAATGAGTTTCATGTTATCATAGAATTTATATGGACGCAACCAACGCAATTTTTTATATCCTTATTCTTATTATGTCCATCGTGGTTCATGAGGTTTCGCATGGTTTTATGGCGGAATATTTTGGTGATGATACTGCGAGAAATGCCGGGCGGCTGACCTTGAACCCATTAAGGCATCTGGATTTATTCGGTTCAATACTTTTACCAGCAGTTCTTATATTATCTCATGCTGGTTTTCTCTTTGGCTGGGCGAAACCGGTGCCTTATAATCCAAATAATTTGAGTGATAGAAAATGGGGAACGATATGGGTTGCTACAGCTGGGGTTTTAGCAAATTTTCTTATTGCAATTGTTTTTGGAATCATTATACGTCTAACACCTGTTATTTTTTCTAGCCTTGTTTTATCTTCCGGTTTTTATTTTATAACTTCAGCAATTGTAATTGTAAATTTGGCTTTGGCAATTTTCAATTTAGTTCCTATTCCGCCACTAGATGGCTCTAAAATACTTTTTTCCTTTTTGCCTGAGTCAGCTTTCGATTTTATTATTGTTTATGAACAGTATTCTCTAATTTTACTGCTTGTTTTCATTGTTTTCTTTTCTGATTATTTATATCCAATTTTAGCTTTTCTTTTCCACTTGATCACTGGGCTTGCACTTTAAATTAAATTTTTACATATAGTAGTTATTACTTATGTTATAATCTAAAAATGATAAATAAAGTAAACAAAACATTGAAAAATAACACAAAAATTAGATCTTTTATATCAATTATTTTTTTAGTTGTGGTTTTTGTGGCATCTTTTACTTTTGCACAAAATTCTTACGCCTATCTTTTGAATGCAACTGATTTATTGGGGCAGTTGGACAAAAACAATCAGCCGGTATATA
>JBBTYN010000014.1:0-12868 GCA_038061755.1 Patescibacteria group bacterium
GAGAGAGGGTGAACTTTACTGTATCAGACGATAGTGGCCGTTATTTCTTGCTAACACCTAAAGGAAATTATTCTTTAAAAGCCTACACTCCTTCTCACATTTTACCTACTAGAACAAAAGAGATATCAATATCTACTAAAAAGGGATGGATTAGTAAAGAGATTGAGATATAATGGATAGTGATGAGGAAAGACAAAATAAATAAAGTCATACTAATAATTCTTGATGGATTTGGTTTGGCGCCTAGGGGTTCAGGGAATCCTATTACAGCTCTCAATATGCCTTTTTTAGATAATTTAATTTCTTCATATAAATCATATAGCTTAGTTGCATCTGGGCTTGTGGTTGGACTTGAATGGGGAGTTTATGGCAATAGTGAAGTTGGACATGGAGCTATGGGTACAGGTAGAGTTGTGGTGCAAAGTTTGGCTCGAATTAATTCTGAGATTAAAGATAGAAAATTTTTTAAGAATGAAGCTTTCTTAAAAGTGCTGGAACACGTAAAAAAGAACCATTCCAAGGTTCACCTTATCGGCTGTGTGAGTCCCGGTGGAATACATTCACACGAAGGTCATCTTATTGGGCTTTTAAATTTTTTTGCTGAGAATAATTTTTCTGATGTGTGTGTTCATATGATAACTGATGGAGAAGATAGTAATTCTGAAGAAGGAATAAAAAGTTTAGAAAGAATTAAAGAAACTCTCGCTAGATCTGGTGCAAAAATTATTTCAATTGGTGGTCGTAATTATGCGATGGATCGTGTCAAAAATTGGCCTTTGATAAAAAAAGTTTGGGATGTGATGGTGCACAATAAAGGAGAAAAATATAAATCTTCTGAAGATTATATAAAAAAATCCTATAAAGATAAAATATCTGATCCAGATATTGTACCTGTATATTTTGTTGATAAAAAAGGGCAAAGCATAAAAATAGAAGACGATGATGGAATTATTTTTTTTAATTTTAGAAATGACCGTATGAAACAAATAGTGGCACCTTTTGTTTTTGATAATTTTAAGGAGTTTGACAGGAATCATGTTTTAAAAAATCTTTTAGTTGCTACGATGACAGACTATGATGATACTTTTAAAGTATTAGTCGCTTATCCTCCAGATATACTTACTAATACTCTTGGTGAAATTATAAGTAAAAAAGGATTGAAACAATTACGTTTAGCAGAAGGTGAAAAAGAAGCTCATGTTACAAACTTTTTCAACGGAGGCAAACTTGATACTTACAAAGGTGAAGAGAGAATAATTGCATATTCAAGAGTTCTTACGGGAAAGGGTTATTTAGAACACCCAGAGATGTCAGCTCCTGAAATAACAAAAAATGTTTTAGATTTTGTAAATAAATCTTATAGTTTGATAGTTGTAAATTTTGCTAATACTGATATGGTGGCTCATTCTGGAAATATTCTTGCTATAAAAAAAGCCTTGAACATTGTTGATAAGTCATTAGAAAAAATAGTAAAAGAAACTGATCTTTCAAAAACAGCAATTATTATAACTGCTGATCATGGTAATGCGGAAGAATTAATTGATCCGGCCACAAACAAACCTGATACTCAACACTCAACTGCGAATGTGCCAATTATTTTTATTAATGAAGAATTTAAAGATTCAAGTGAGAAGAATTTGGATAATTTATATCAAGAAAATCCAATAGGATCACTTATTGATGTAGCGCCGACTATTTTAGGTTTTTTGGGAATTGACCAGCCGAAAGAAATGTCTGGAAGTAAAATTATATGAGAGAAAAAAGCACTTAAAGTTTCCAAGCCAGTATCTTTAGGTTCTCTCTCTTTTTTGTTTTTTTGGAAAAATTGGCTTAAGTGATATAATAGATTTATGAAAATAGTATTTTTTGAGGCACCAAAGGCGGAACAATTTTCTTTCCCGCAATTTTTTAACGGGGTAGAGGTTGTATTTTTTGAGGAAAAATTAAATGAAAATAGTATTGAAAAGGCAAAAGATGCTGATGTGATTTCTGTCTTTGTTGCTTCTTTGATAAATAAAAATATCATAGACGCAATGTCTAATTTGAAGTTTATCGCTACACGTTCGACAGGATTTGATCACATAGATTGTGCTTATGCGGCAACTAAAGGTATAAAAGTTTCTAACGTGCCTGCTTATGGTTCTTATACTGTGGCTGAGTTTGCTTTTACTCTAATTCTAAGTCTTTCGAGGAATATTATAAAAGCAAATAATTACATAACAGAGTCATTAGATTTTAATTATTTTTCAAATATGGAAGGTTTTGATTTGAATAATAAAACACTTGGTATTATTGGTACAGGAAAAATTGGAAAAAATGTTGTAAAAATTGCCAAAGGTTTTAATATGAATGTAGTTGCTCATGATTTGTATCCAGACTTAGTTTTTGCTAAAGAAAATAATTTTGTTTATAAGAGTTTAACTGAAGTTGTGTCTGAGGCTGATATTATAACTCTACATACTCCTTACAATAAAGATGATGGTCATTTAATAAATAAAGAAAATATTTCAAAAATGAAAAAAGGAGTTTATTTGATAAATACAGCTCGTGGGGAACTTGTCGATACCGAAGCGCTTGTTTTTGGATTAAAAGAGGGAATTATCGCTGGTTTTGGGGCAGATGTATTGGAAGATGAAAAAAAAATGAAAGAGGGGGCGAGTTTTTTAGCTAGTGGCAAAGCGACAGAAGAAGAAAAAAGGATAATTGGTTTTAATCACGAACTTATGAAAATGTCTAATGTCATCATTACTCCCCACATTGCTTTTTATACTCGTGAAGCTGTTGCTTTAATATTAAAAACGACGGTTGATAACATACAAGGATTTTTAAATGGTAGTCCAATAAATTTAGTCTCAGTAGTAGAGCAAAACTCACTACGGGATAAATAAAATAAAAATGGATAGACATTGGATTAAAAATTTTAATGAACTAGCCATGACCCCAAACCGTAAAATGGCCTTGGAAATAGTAGAAGCCGGATTTGATGCTATAAATACAGAAGAAGTAATAAAAAATAAAATAAAACTTGAAAATAATATATTAAGTATTTTAAATGAAAGTTTTGATTTAAATAAATTTAAAAATATAAAAGTGATAGGTTTTGGCAAGGCTTCTATGGATGGTGCTTTGGCAATTGAGAAAATTTTAGGTTCTAGAATAATAGAAGGCGTGGTTATTGGATTAGACAAAGCCAACTTAAATTATATTGAAACTTTTGCTGGTACGCACCCTAGGCCAAGTGAGACGAACCTTGTAGCCGGGGAAAAGATATACAAGATTCTCAAGGATTCCAGCGTAGAAGATTTAATTATTATTCTTATTTCTGGCGGAGGTTCGGCATTATTGTGCTCTACGGAAGATGAATGCGAACAGGGAATAAAACTTTATGATTTATTTTTAAAAACAGGAAAAACAATAAATGAAATCAATACGGTTAGAAAACATCTTTCTTTTTTGAAGGGTGGTGGTTTAGCGAAGGTTGCCTATCCGGCAACAGTTATCGGACTCATTTTTTCGGATATTCCTGGAGATGATTTTAAAAATGTTGCTTCTGGTCCAACTTATAAAGATAACACCACAATAAGTGACGCAAAGAAAATTATTACAGAAAACAATTTAGGTGAGTTTAATTTAATTGAAACACCTAAAGAAGATAAATATTTTGAGAAAGTTCATAATTTTGTTCTTGTTTCAAATAAAACTGCGATAGAAGCGATGGAAAAAAAAGTGAAAAAATTTAATTTAGAAGTAAATGTTGTTTCAACTAATTTGTATGACGAAGATGAGAGTGCAATTAAAAAAATATTTTCTGCCAAAAAAAACAATACTGTTGTTCTGGCTGCTGGTGAACCAAGTATTGTAGTTCCTAAAAATGGAGGCAAAGGAGGCAGAAATTTACATATAGGTTTGAAAGTGATAAAAGATAAAATGATTGATGAAAATTCTGTTTTTATGTCTTTTGCTTCTGACGGAATGGACAATAGCGATGTAGCTGGAACGGTAGTAGATAGAGAAACTATAGAAAAATCTGAGAAGTTAGGTTTAAATGTTTCTGATTATATAGAAAGATTTGATTCTTATAATTTTTTTAAAAAAACAGGTGATATGATTATTACTGGTCCGACTGGTGCGAATGTGTCAGATTTAATGATTTTATTGACGAAACATAATGAATAATTTAGATCAGAAAATTGTATATGTTTTTATAGATGCATCAAATGTTTGGGAGGCGCAAAAAATTAAAGGTAAATTTTTTGATTTTGAAAAACTTAAAAATTATTTAAAGAAAAAATTTAATGCTTATGAAATTCAGGTTTTTTATTATACAGCCTATCCTGCTGATGGCACCAGGGATTATAACCAAGATGGAAAACATAAGTTTTTCACTTATCTGAAAAAGGGATTAAATTTTACTGTTCGTAAAAAAGAGCTAAAGAGAATAACTGTTCATAGCGATGGATGTGGTGATTTGATAGAAGAAAAAGGAAATATGGATGTTGAAATGACTATTGATGTAATACACTTTTCAAAAAAATACAACATAGCAGTTTTCTTTACTGGTGATTCTGATTTTTTAGCTTTGGTAAACTATATTAAAAATGGTGGTAAAAAAGTATATATATTTTCTTCAAAAAATAATATTTCTCAGGAATTACGAACTGGAGGAAGCGGTTATGAAGATGTATTAAAAATAGAAGATGATATATGGGGAAGAGAATTACGACATAGAAATCAGAAATAAAAATAGCCCTCCTCGCGGAGGGCTATTCTTGGATGTAATACCCTTAAAGTTCTAGATAGAACTAAAAGACATTATTAGTATAGCAAACTGTAATACGAAGTCAATAATTATCCACAGGTAGTAAATATGTTAAAATATAAAGATATTATGGAAACTAAAATTACAAAAATTTTAGCAGAAGAAATAAAGGATTCTAGAGGGAATCCTACTATTAAAGTAACTGTTTGGGTTGGAGATATGTCAGGTAGTTTTGCTGTGCCTTCTGGGGCTTCTACAGGGGCTCATGAAGCGCATGAATTACGAGACTCTGATGGGAAAGGTGTAAAAGATGCCATAGATAAAGTGAATAACGTAATTACGAAAGCCTTAATTGGTCAAGATGTTTTAAATCAAAAAGAAATAGATAGAATTATGATTGAATTAGACAGTACTCCAAATAAAGATAACTTAGGCGGTAATTCTATAATTGGTGTTAGTATTGCTTGTGCTAAAGTAGCGGCAAAAGTTTCTAGTTTGGAAACTTTTGAATATTTAAGAACTCTGAAAGAGATTAAACCATCTAGAAAAACACCACATCTTTTTATGAATTTAATTGAAGGTGGAAAACATACTCTTCAACAAGGTTCAGGGCAGGCAAAAAATAATATTGCGTTTCAGGAATATCTACTTGTCACAAATACAGAAAATATTAAAGAAGCAGTTGATATAGGAATTAAAGTACAAAATAGTTTAAAAAAAATAATTATAAAAGAACTTGGAGAAGAATCTATTATTTTAGGAGATGAGGGTGGCTTTGCTCCGCAGATATCTGATATTAGAAAACCTCTTTTGTATTTAACTGAAGCAATAAAGCAAAATAATTTGCAAGATGAAGTTCACTTATCTATTGATGTTGCATCTTCTTCTTTTTATAAACCTGCCTCGCCGTTGAGTCAAGGCGGGGATGGTTTGTATAAAATTGATGGCAGGGAAATTACTAAAGAAGAATTAATGGATATTTATGAATCTTTAATTAAAGAATTTAACTTACTTTCCATTGAAGATCCTTTTGAAGAAGAAGATTTTGAAAGTTTTGTAGAATTTAAAAAACTAAAAAGAAATTTATTAATAGTAGGAGATGATCTGACTGTTTCTAATAAGAAACTTTTACAGAAAGCCATAGAATATAAGAGTATAAATGCTATTATAATAAAACCAAATCAAATTGGAACGCTAACTGAAACTCTGGAGACAATGCAACTAGCTAGAGAAAATGATATAGAGCTTATAGTGAGCCACAGAAGCGGAGAAACAGATGATGATTTTATAGCTGATTTGGCTTATGCTTTTAATACTTTTGGTTTAAAAGCTGGTGCTCCCACAAAAATAGAAAGAATAGTAAAATATAATAGGTTAATAAAGATTATAAATTATTAGTAATGAGTATGAATTATTTATGGAAGAAGTAAAAAATGGAATTTTTGTAAAGTGGTTCTCTGAAGTTGGGATTGATGATGTTCCTATTGTAGGTGGTAAAAATGCTGCTCTTGGAGAAATGTATTCCAATCTTGTGCCACTTGGTGTAAATATACCAGATGGATTTGCATTAACAGCTAATGCTTATAGACATTTTTTTAAAGATACTGGTTTAGATGAAAAAATAAAAGAAATTTTGTCTGATTTAGATACAAAAGATATTCGTAATTTACAAATTCGTGGTAAAAAATGTCGAGAGGTAATTTTAAAATCCAGTTTACCACAAGATTTACAAAACATTATAGCTCTATCATATAAAAAATTAGGAGAAAAGTATGGAAAAAACAATGATGTAGCTGTTCGTTCATCTGCAACTGCTGAAGATCTTCCAGGAGCATCTTTTGCTGGACAGCAAGAGACTTATCTTAACGTGCATGGTATTGACAATATCCTCATTTCGACAAAAAAGTGTATTGCCTCGCTTTTTACAGACAGAGCTATCTCATACCGTGCTGATAAAGGATTTTCTCATTTTGATGCTGCTCTTTCCGTAGGTATTCAATGCATGGTGCGTTCGGATCTCTCATCTTCAGGAGTAGCTTTTACAATAGATACTGAAACAGGTTTTGATAAAGTCATAGTAATTAATGGTATTTATGGTCTTGGTGAATTTATAGTACAAGGAAAAGTAATTCCAGATGAATTTATGATTTTTAAACCAAGTTTGGAAAATAATAGTAAAAATCCTATTATTGGAAAAAATATTGGAAAGAAAAATATAAAACTTATTTATGCAAAAGATGGTACAAAACAAGACAAAGTTTCATTAACTGATCAGCAGAATTTTTGTCTTACAGATGAAGAAGTTGTTAAACTTGCAAAATGGTGTTTTCAAATAGAAAAATATTTTTCAAAGAAACATAATCGTTATCAACCTATGGATATTGAATGGGCAAAAGATGGTAACACTGGTGAATTATTTATAGTTCAAGCAAGGCCTGAGACAGTTATTTCAGGACAAGACAGAAATGTATTAAAAGAATATCGATTAGAAAAAACTAGCAAAGTTTTAGTAGAAGGAATTGCTGTAGGTTCAAAAATTGGCGCAGGAAGTGTTCGTGTTTTGAATAGCGCGAAAAATATTAATTCATTTAAAAAGGGTGAAGTATTAGTAACTCAAATTACTGATCCAGACTGGGAACCAATTATGAAAATTGCTAATGCTATCATTACAGACAAGGGTGGACGCACATCGCATGCTGCTATTGTTTCGCGAGAGCTTGGTATTCCTTGTATTGTTGGATCTAATAATGCAACAAAGGTATTAAAGAATGGACAAGGTGTGACTGTTGATTCTTCTTCTGGTCAAGTTGGGAAAGTTTATGATGGAATTTTACCATTTAAGATAAACGAACATCATTTAGATAGTATGCCAAAGATAAAAACAAAGATTATGGTAAATATTGGTTCTCCTGATGAAGCATTTAAGAGTTGTCATTTGCCAGCACAAGGGGTAGGTCTTGGCAGGCTTGAATTTATTATTGCTTCACATGTTCGTATTCATCCAAATGCATTAATTAATTATGGAAAATTAAAACAAGAGAATAAAAAGAAAAAAACTTCATATATTACAAAGCTTATAAAAGAAATTGATAATTTAGTATATGCCTATGAAGACAAAACACAATTTTATGTAGATGAACTTGCGCGAGGTATTGGAAAAATTGGCGCTACATTTTTTCCACATCCAGTTATTATTCGTTTTTCTGATTTTAAAACGAATGAATACAGGACGCTCATTGGTGGAGAATTATATGAACCTCAAGAAGAGAATCCAATGCTTGGTTGGCGTGGAGCATCACGTTATTACGATCCAAAGTTTAGAGAAGCTTTCGGTCTTGAATGTAAAGCAATGAAAATTGTTCGCGGGGATATGGGTCTTTCTAATGTTATTCCTATGATTCCATTTTGTCGAACACCTGAAGAGGGGAAAAAAGTTATAGAAGTTATGAAAGAAAATGGTTTGGATCGAGCAAAAGATAAAGAATTGAAAGTTTATGTAATGTGTGAAATTCCTTCAAATATTCTTTTGGCTGATGAATTTTTAGATATTTTTGATGGTATGTCAATTGGTTCTAATGATTTAACTCAACTTACGCTTGGACTTGATCGTGATTCTGGAATAGTCACTCATATTGCAAATGAAAATAATCTGGCAGTTAAAAAATTGGTGGCTGAAATAATTCACAAGTGTAAAGAAAAAGGTAAATATATTGGTATTTGTGGTCAAGCACCATCAGATTATCCAGAGTTTGCGCAATTCCTTGTAGATGAAGGAATAGAAAGTATGTCGCTTAATCCTGATACTGTTATCAAAATAATTATGGCGCTAGGGGAAAATAAAAAATAAATTTTCTAGTGCGGGATGCGAGAATCGAACTCGCGTTTAATCCTTGGGAAGGACTCGTTCTACCACTAAACCAATCCCGCCTTCGGCGGGCAAGCTCGCATATAAGAAAATATAGCTTTATTTTAGGTGCTTGACAAGCATGCTATAATTAAAGTATTAGAAATTAATTATTAAAATAATATGCAAAATATAACAATTTATTCAACCAATACATGTCATTTTTGTCATCTGGCAAAAGATTTTTTTACTGCAAATGGAGTAGTTTTTACAGATTACAATGTAGGAACTGATTTAGAAAAAAGAAAGGAAATGATAGAAAAAAGCGGACAAATGGGCGTGCCAGTTATTACTATTGGCAGTGAAATAATCGTGGGCTTTGATAAGCAAAGAATTTCTCAGTTATTGGGTATATAATTTGTGCCCTCACCCCGAATCGAACGGGGATCTATTTCTTAGGACGAAACTGTTCTATCCATTGAACTACGAGGGCTGTGTTTATAATCTAGCACACAAAGGGTTCTTTTGGAATTGGTATTTTTATATTTTTATGCTAAATTATAACCATGGATTCTGAATCCAAAAAGTTATTAGAAAAAACCTTTGCTCTTGCGGAAGAGAATAATAAAATGCTCCATAAGGTCAGGAGCATTCAAAAATGGGCTACTTGGTGGTCTATGTTAAAGGTTATTATAATAGTCGGAGTTGCCTTCGGAGTGTTTTATTTTCTGGAGCCGGTTGTGAATAAATTCATAAGCATCTGGAATAATGTATCAGGTAGTCAACAACAAAATTTGAACATTAATCCTGTTCAAGATTTTTTGAAAAAAATAGGGAATTAGTTTTATTTAAAAATAATTAATATTGCCTGGGTAGCTCAGTAGTAGAGCGTTCCCCTGAAGAGGGACAGGTCGGGTGTGCGATTCACCCCCCAGGCACACAAAAATTACATTTCTAGATTGATTTTACCTTGACAGTATTTTTCTTTTCTTTGTCCACCTTTTTGATTTTGATGGTGACTAGACCATGTCTTTCTGTAGCTTCGACTTCTTCTGGTTCTACTTCTAATGGAAGTGATATGGTGCGTGAAAATTTACCCCAATAGAGTTCCTTGGTAAAGTAATTTTCTTCATCAATGTTTCTATTTTCTTCACGTTTGCCTGATATTGTGATAATATCTCGGGCAATTGATAATTCTAAGTCTTCTGGTTTTACTCCGGCTATCATTGTTTGTACGACAATATCGGTTGGAGTTTGATAAACATCAACTGATAATTCTGCCTCTTCATTTTCTTCTTCAATCCAGTTGTTGTTTTTTTTATCTCCATTATTTTCTTTTATATTTTTACCCAAGAAATTTTTTTTAGATGTTACTTCTTCATCGTTATTTACGCTTCCGGTTAATCTTTCAAAAAAACTCCTTTTTTTATTTTCCATTTATTTTATTTTATATTAGTTGATAATTGTCACTCATTCTTCTAACTTTTTCAAAAAGTAACATAATTATAATTGTGACGACCCACAAAAATGCTAACACTTTTAAAAAATTGTTTCCATCATTTCTTATTATAAAAAAATTAAACGCGCTATGCAAGGCAATAGCAATTAAAAACCCAATAAAAAGAAAACTATTTCTCTCCCATTTTTTCATATAAAAGGAGATTCCTATTGAAATACCTATTATTCCACTTGAGATAGCATGAAGAAGATTGGCACCGAGGAATCTCAAATTACCTGTATTTAAACTTACAAAAGTTCCAATTGACGAAGGAAGTATTTTAAGTAAAAATAACATATTTTCAAGAGCAGCAAACCCTAGTGCTGCAGTGATCATATATATAGGCCAATCTATTGGTTCGTCTGCATTATTTGTTTTATATAAAATAACTAGCACTGCAATATATTTTAATATTTCCTCTACACTAGCCCATAATACAAGTTGGCCTTCATGCGAGCTTACATGGTCTTGTATAAATTTTTGAATTGGTAAAACTAATATAACTACTATCATACCCATAATAAATATGATAGTGATTAATCCTTTTGGTTCAGGGCGTTCTTCGTCTTCTTTTAACCAAAACCATAACCAAAAAAGAGAAGGGATAATTCCACCTAGAAACGCCACGGCTAAAATTTTTGGATCAATTGTTAAGATGGCCATTTTTCAATCATTAATAAATTTTTATTGTTTGGTATCATTGACCAAATTTCTTCTGTGACGAAAGGCATAAAAGGGTGAAATGCTTTCAGCAGAGTAATTAAGTGTGTGGAAAGAAGTGTTTTTGCCGAATCAGCATTTTTATTTTCTAAAATTTTTTTCTTAGATCGTTCAATAATAACATCAGCAAAAGTGTGCCAGAAATAATGATAAAGCTTTTCCGCGACTAGGGAAAATTTAAATTCGTTCATTTCTTTTGAAACTTGAGCCATCAAGTTGTCCAATTCTTTTTTACTTAGTATGTCTTCTTCGTCGAGTTCTGATATCTTGATAAGGTCAAAATCTTTTGTTTGTTCTAAGACAAATCTAGAAGCATTCCATACTTTGTTGGTAAATTTTCCATAACCACGAATATCATTTTCATTTAATTTTAAATCATTGCCCGGGGTGTTGCCAACAATCATAGACATGCGAAGTGCATCATTGCCATATTTTGCAATAATATCTAACGGATCAACAGCTTTTTCACCAAGTGATTTAGACATTTTTTTACCTTCAGTTGTTCTAACCATTCCATGAAAATAAACATTTTCAAATGGTATTTTCCCGAGTAGATATTGGGACATTAAAATCATTCTAGCAACCCAAAAGAAAATAAGGTCATGGCCTGTTTCTAGTATTGTAGTTGGGTGATATGTTTCTAAGTCTTTCGTTTTTTCGGGCCAGCCAAGAGTTGAAAATGTCCATAGTCCTGAAGAAAACCAAGTATCTAGCGTGTCTTCGTCCTGAATCCATCCTTCCTCATTTGGTGCTTCAATACCACAATAAATTTCTTTTTCTTTATACCAAACAGGGATTCTGTGTCCATACCAGATTTGGCGAGAGATACACCAATCACGTAAATTTTCTATCCAATTAAAATAAACTTTTTCAAAATGATTTGGAAGAATTTTTATTTTTCCTTCTCGTACAGGTTCAAGCATCAGTTCTTTTAGTGATTTATTGTCTCGAGAGGGGATTTTTTTATTTACATCGATAAAATACTGGAGCATTATTTGTGGTTCTATTATTCCTCCAGTTCTTTCGGCTGTTGCTACTCTGTTTACATAATTTTCATCAATAGAGACTAGAAGTCCTTTTGATTTTAATTTTTCGACAATTTTTTCTCTAGCTTCAGCAATTTTCATTCCTGCAAAGTCTCCCGTAATAGGAAGGAGCTTGCCGTATTTATCAATAATTTGTTCTTTATCTAATTTATACTTTTCAGCGAGTGCGAAATCTTCATGTGAATGCCATGGAGTGATAGTCATTACTCCAGTACCAAATTGCATATCAATCATCTCATCCTTTATAACAGTGGCTTCTATTGGCCCATTTATCCATTCTATAGTTAATTTGTCGCCATGTTTCCACTTCGTATATCTTTTATCAGCTGGATGTATTACAACGTATTTGTCGCCAAATTTTGTTTCTGGGCGAGCGGTACCTATTTCAAAAGGTCCATATTTAAAAGTATAAAATTTACCCTTTTTTTCTTCATAAACTAATTCATCATCTGAAATAACTGTCTGGCCTTTTGGGTCCCAGTTTACAATTCGGTGTCCTCGATAAATAAGTCCATCGTCATACATTGTTTTAAAAGCAGTTTTTACGGCAATATTACGAGTTTCATCTAGAGTAAAAGCTTCACGAGACCAGTCGAGAGAGGCACCCATTTTTTTTGCTTGGTTTACTATTGTGTCGTGTGATTCTCTCGCAAATTTTTCTACTCGTTTTAAAAATTCTTCGCGTCCTAAATCTTTTTTCTTTATTCCTTTTTTTTCTAAAATTTTTTCAACTTTTGATTGCGTGGCGATAGCGGCATGGTCAGTGCCAGGAAGCCAGAGAGTTTTTTTGCCATTCATTCGTGCATGACGAACCATTATGTCTTCTATTACCAACATGAGAGCATGTCCTGTGTGTAAATTTCCAGTTACATTTGGAGGTGGAAGAACCATTGAAAAATATGGTGCATTAGGTTTTGTTATTCCTTTTTCTATACATATATCCGGGTTAAAAAAACCACTTTCTTCCCAAAGCTTGTAAATCCTTTTCTCTGTATTTTTTG
>JBBTYN010000015.1:0-7524 GCA_038061755.1 Patescibacteria group bacterium
GCCAATTTGGCATTGGATTGAATGAAAGATTTACGAGGAGGGACTTCGGAGCCCATTAAGATATCAAAAATCTTATTTGCTTCTTCAGCATCACCAATGTCTACTCTTTTTAACACACGATGTTGTGGATCCATTGTTGTTTCCCAAAGTTCTTCTGGATTCATTTCTCCGAGACCCTTAAAGCGTTGGATGTGTATGCGATTAGGTTTTAAGTTTAAAGTGCTAGGTTCTAGTTCACCAACTCCTTCGCCCGCCAAAGATTCATCGTCGACGGGTTCAATCTCGCTTACATCAGCACTCTTGCCAATAATTTTAATTTTCTCATCATCTGTGTAAGCATATAAAATTTCTTTACCTTTTTTTATTTTATAAAGCGGTGGCTGAGCAATATAAATATATCCAGCATCAATGACTTGTCTAAAATATCTGTAAAAAAGAGTCAAGAGCAGAGTCCTAATATGCGAACCGTCCACGTCAGCATCAGTGGCAATAATTATTTTATGATAACGCATTTTTCCCAAATCAAAAGTATCTCCAATTGAAGTACCCATAGCAATAACGAGAGATTTAACTTCTTTTGAAGCAAGCATTTTATCTATACGCGCGCGCTCAACATTTAAAATTTTTCCACGAAGTGGAAGTATTGCTTGTGTACGACGGTCTCTACCCTGTTTAGCTGAACCTCCGGCCGAATCTCCTTCAACCAGAAATAATTCCGACTCGGAAGCATCTTTGCTCTGACAATCTGCTAATTTTCCCGGGAGAGTCATCCCCTCCAATGCACCCTTACGAAGTATTGAATCCTTGGCCGCCTTCGCTGCCTTACGAGCTTTTAATGCCAAAATAGACTTATTTATTATAGATTTTGCGTCATCGGGATTTTCTTCTAAAAAGTTTGCAAAAGCCTCCCCGAAAACCGTCGCCACAGCACCTTGGGCTTCCATACTTCCTAATTTGCCCTTGGTTTGCCCTTCAAATTGTATCTCCCGAAGTTTAACAGAAATAACAACCGTCAAACCTTCTAAAACATCGTCTCCGGTAAATCCACCTTCGGACTCTTTCATCATTTCATTTTTTTTACAGTAAGTATTGAGAGTCCTAGTAAGAGCTGTTTTAAAACCAGTTATATGTGTTCCTCCTTCTTGGGTATAAATATTATTAGCAAAAGGAAAAATTCTATCCGTGATATCATCCACATATTGCAAAGCTATCTCTACTCCTACCTTATCTAATTCTTTTTCAACATAAAAGATATTATTTTGAATCGGTTTATGTAATTTATTGTAATATTTTACAAGAGAAACCAGTCCGCCTTCAAAATAAAAAGAAACAGAAGGAAGCTCAAGTTCTAATTCTCTAAAATAAAAAACATCATTATCGTCTAATCTTTTTTTATTATCCCATCCACGGGCATCAATTATTAAAATTTTTAACCCTTTTACTAAATAAGCTTGCTGACGAATATGGTTCACGACTGTATTCCAATCAAATACAATCTTGCCAAAGATTTCTTCATCAGGCTCAAAGGTAATGATCGTGCCGTGGAGTTTAGAAGCACCACTTTTCTTGACTGCAGATTTCTTCTTACCTTTAGAATATTCCTGAAAATATTTACCACCATCTCTATGCACTTCCGCTTTACAATAAATAGAAAGAGCATTAACGACTGATGCCCCTACTCCATGCAATCCACCCGAAACTTTATATCCCTCTCCACCAAATTTTCCTCCTGCATGAAGCGTTGTCATAACGGTTTCCAGCGCAGAAACTTTTGTTTTTTTATGAATATCAATTGGAACGCCTCGGCCGTTGTCTGCTACACGAATACGATTATCAGGAAGAAGCACAATTTCAATATCATTGCAAAAACCCCCCATCGCTTCATCGCGTGAATTGTCAAAAATCTCCCAAACCAAGTGATGTAATCCTTCTGGACCTGTTGTGCCAATATACATACCTGGACGGCGCCTAACTGGCTCTAGGCCCTCTAGGACAGAAATGTCAGAGGCATCATAATGGTGCGCCCCACCACTGGCGGGTAAACTTTTCTCGCCCTTTTTAACTGTTTTTCCCTTCATAATATAAGTATATTATAGCAAATTTTATCTCACTTGCCAACCATCATTCTCCTTGATTTTATTAGTTATTTTAGTCATAATATCGTTCACTTCTGTATCTGTTAAAGTCTTCTCAAAAGACTGAAAAACTAATCTAAAAGCATAAGATATTTGATCCCCTTTTTTGAATTCATCAAAAAGTTCTGGACCTCGTACAACTATTTCACCCATATTTTCCTCTATAATTTTAGCAACTTCTACACTTTTTATCTCCTGTGGCACCAACACAGCAATATCGCGCACAATAAAAGGAAACAATGACCATATTTTAAATTTTTTACTTTCCAAATTCATATAAATTTTTTTCTATTATTTCATTTCCTTCATTGTATGCTACGTGCATCTCTTCCTCGATTTTCTTAAATACTGTTCCAATTTCAAAAATTTTAACTTTATCTATTCCTAGTAGTGGAGCATTTGCTTGATTTAATTTTAAACTTTCTTTCAATCCATCAGTTAGATTAGTTCTAAGAAAATTTTTATCTGAAGCAGAAGCCAATACACTCACCTCTCCTTTATCACTAAAGGTATAAGTCATCACTTCACTATATCCTTCATTTAAAAGTTTATTACGAGTAAGAAGAATTTTGGAATATATTTCATTTATTTCTGGTTTAAAGTTTATTTTTGGAATTTCAGGTTCTACTTTATCGTATCCCAGAATTCTTCCTATTTCCTCAGCCATATCCTCCTCAATTACTAAATCAAGACGAATTGATGGCACCACGATTTCGAAACAACCCCCTTTATCCCCCTTATCAAGGGGAAGAAACTCAATATTATATCTCTTCAAAATATCTTTTATTTCATCAACTGAAACATTCAAACCTAAAATTTTAGAAATTTTATCAACAGAAAAATTTAATTTTCTCTCTTCTTGTTTTTCAGGATACACATCTACAATGTTCTCAAAAATAGCATTCGGACACATTTCCAAAATAAGCGAAGAAAGTTCTAACATTCCATATTCTGCTAATTCTGGTGATAAATCGTTTTCAAAACGCTTTTTCGCATCTGTAACAATATTCAACGCCTGAGCTGTTTTTCTAACTGATATCGGATCAAAATTTGCAACTTCAAGAATTATGTCTTTTGTATTATTATCTACTTCAGCAATTTTTCCGCCTTTTACTCCGGCAATAGCTAAAACATTTTTCTCATCCGCAATAACCATATTTAAGTTTTTAAATTTTACTTCTTTATTATCTAGAGTTGTCATCTCTTCTCCGTTTTTTGCGTTTCGTACAATAATTGCACCATGTAATTTATTTAAATCAAAAACATGTGTTGGTTGTCCACAATCGTACATCACTATATTGGTAGCATCTATAATGTTATTAATACTTCTCTGACCTATTGACTCCAAGTATTTTACCACCCATTTTGGGCTTGGGTCAATTTTAACATTACGAACAATCCTACCCATATACCTACAACACTTATCACTTTCTATTTTAATTTTTAAGTTTGTCGCTTTTAATTCTGGAACTTTATATTTTGAAGTAGGATCAATAAATTTTATATCTAAAAGCGAAGCTAATTCACGAGCGACACCCTTATGTGAAAGTAAGTCATGCGCTCGGTCTGGCAATATTTTTATATCAAAAATAGTATCATCCCCCATAGTTTCCATATTTTCAACTTCACAAAGATAAGAAACAAAAACATCTGCAAGTTTTTCTGGTAAGGGAGCTTCCGGGATATACCACTTTAACCAATTGTAAGAAATTTTCATATTAAAATTGATTGAGCCGTAAATCTCCCTGATAAAAGAATCTTACATCTGGAATATTCCATTTAATCATAGCCATACGATCAAGACCGAAACCAAAAGCAAAACCTTGATATTTTTTAGAATCAATCCCGCAATTTTTCAAAACATTCGGATGAACCATGCCAGCCCCTAAAAGCTCCATCCATTTCCCATTGTGTTTTATATCTACCTCAAATCCCGGCTCAACAAAAGGAAAAAAACTAGGACGGAGACGAATTTCTGCGTCTTTACCCAGAAATCTTTTAAAAAATTCAAGAAGTACCCATTTCATATTAGCAACGCTGACATCTTCGCCTATCATTAATCCTTCGAGCTGATAAAATTGCATTTCGTGTCCAGCATCTGTTGCTTCATTGCGAAAAACTTTCCCGGGAACAACTATCGCAAAAGGGGGTTTTCTACCAGCTTTGGTAAATTCTTCCATAAAATGAATCTGGGTGTTGGAGGTGTGAGTGCGTAAAACATATCCGGGTTTATTTTTAATAAAAAAAGTATCTTGCATATCGCGAGCTGGATGATCTTTAGGGAAATTAAGCGCATCAAAATTATGCCATTCATCCTCTAACTCTGGACCGATAGCAATCTCAAAACCCAGATCGGTAAAAATCTTTACAGCTTCATTAATAACCAACGAAAGCGGATGTATTTTGCCTTTTTTAATTTCCTCGTTCATTAAATATGGTGCCTTTCATGAATTATATCAAAAATATAACATAATTAAAAGAGACAAATTTATTCTAAGGATTTATATCATATCGTTTAAATGTTTCCAAATTGCATACATAGCATATGTATCAAGTTTGCAATATGTCTTTAAATTCTCTATCTTTTCAGAAACCTCTTTTTTAGAATATTCTCCTTTAACTATTTTATTCCAAGCATCTGAAGCAGTAGCTCCCTCTTGTATATCAAGTACTTTATAAGATAATTCTGGTGCTAACGCTGGTAATATATATTTTATAGATGTTTTACCTTTAAACTTTGAATGTATGTAGTGCTGTTCAGAAAAAATATCCATTAAATCAATAATTCGAGAATTAAGTTCTTCTAAAAATACTTTGTATTCTGGATTTCTTTTTGCAAGATCTTTATTTCTCCCCATTTCAAAACTTTTATTCCAAGTTATTACAGAACCTTTACTTGGTAATTTTTCCTTTAAAACCAAAATAAACTCTTCATCTGGATTTTTATTATCTGTAAAAATAAATTCAGCATGTTTGGGCTCTTTATTTTTTTCTTCAAGAATATGTAACGAGAATTGAAATGTTATTTGATTAAAAGGACAGTAGCCAACGAACCTTGGAATTCCAGCTGCAAAAGTTTCATAGTCTAAAAAAGAAACTGGAAATGAAATTTGATCTAAAAATTCTCCTATTTCTTCTTTATTTATATAAACTTTATCCAACTGTACAGCTTCCACTTGATTTCTCTGTTTTTCACTTAAAGGAAAATCTTCTGGCACATCATCGATAAGGAAAATACTACTATCAATCAATTCTGCTAATTTATTTTTAGACATTCCTATTCGAGAAATATCATGAACACTATAATCTGGAATATGAGGATTAGAATAAGAAAAAGTTGTACAATGAGCACTTCTACCTCTTGTAATACATTTACATGAACCAAATGGTTCTTCTTCAGAAGAAAGAAAATTTTGAGCGATTTTCATTTCATTAGAAACCACATCAATTACACTCATAACTTTTTCTGTAAAATCTTCTTTAGAAAAAAGTTGCTCTAAGTCGAGATCAATACCCCTTATATATTCACTATTTAATCTTATTAAATTTAATTTACCAATTGGAACATTCAATTCCCTAAGGACTAAATATTGAAAAGCTATATCGTAAGTATAAAGTTCATCTTTTTTCTTTTTTTCATCTCCATTATTAGAAGCCTTCACTTCATATAAATCATAAGCCTTAGAACTTGTATTCCAAACTAAAATATCACAAACAATCTTATATAAATCAGTTTCAAATACTGGCTGATATATCACAGGAGTTTTAGATTTTATAAGCTGCATCGTCTCTTCTGTGGCACTTCGATCAGAAATCGTAAGACCATTAGGAAATAAATCTCTGGCTAGAATATCAACTTCATTACCAGTTTCTATTATAGTCTTGTCAAAAGAAGAAATGGGTGTTGCAAAATAAACATCCGGCTTATGAATTTTCAACCAAGCATTTTTTTCACAATCTTTATAAATAAGATAATCTGTTTTAGTTAGTTTAAAATTTTTTTCTAACTTTTTCATTTCTTAATTTTGTTCTAAATTTAAAGCAATGTATACTTTGGATTTCCAAAAGAAAAATCCAATTATAATAAAAGTACAAAGTGGAGACAGATATTCTGGTATAGAAAATCCAAAACTATGCAATATCATAATAATTCCTAAAACAAGAATTGAATACATGGCTCCATTTTTAAGATAAACATATTTTTTTATATTTTCTATATTACTTATAGTAAACTGACGTACCAGAAGTGCCCCAAAACCATTTCCAATTAAAATTAAGGGAACAGAAAGAGTAAAAGCGAAAGCTCCGAGTACTCCATCAATAGAAAAAGTTGTATCTATAATTTCCAAGAAAAAAAGCTTACTCAGATCTGAACGTCCACTACTAAGCAACCTTCTTTCTTCCTCTTCTGCATTTTGTTTAAAACCATGAGTAATAAAAAATAAACTTGAACCAATAACTGCACCAAAAGCCATCAAATTATTTTCTTGTAAAGCAAACCATGAAATAATTACGAGTAAAATGGAAACAATAGCATAAAACCAAACTCCTTTTGCCATAAAAAATTTTTCTGCCATTGGTAAACCCATCTTTTTATCTTCAAGAAATAACCAATGCAAAAATAAAAACAAAAGAAAAACTCCGCCGGCTATTAGCAGAATTGGAGCTGATTTATGGATAGATTCTTGAACTAAAGGATTACTAGACCAAGCCACAGATAAAACTTGAAAAACAGAAAGAGTTGGATTAAAAACCCAAATTATTATAAAAGGAAGAAGACCTCGAACAACAAAAACAGCAATAAATATACCCCATGTCAAAAACCATCGTTTTGCGCGAGCTCCCATTGTAGAAAGGACTTCAGCATTGATTATCGCATTATCTATCGAAGAAATAGCCTCAAAAAGAGACAAACCTAATATCGTAATTATTGCCGAAAAAAACATAGTTCTATTTTACTCTACTTTTTACTTTTTGTCTTTTTTTTATTCTGTCGTTATTCCGTCAAATTCTGGGCTATCTTTTTCAGCTTCCTCTTTAGTAGCTCTCACTATTCCATCCTTATGATGAGCTGGAGAATAAATTGTGTAAAGTTTTAAATCGTCTGTTCTTGATGTATTAATAATATTATGTTCTGCGCCTGCTGGAACTATAATTACCGATCCATCACGAAGAATATACTCATTGCCATCAATAATGCACTTTCCCTCTCCTTTTTCAAAACGAAAAAATTGATCATTATCTGTGTGAACTTCCATGCCAATTTCTTCATTTGGTTTTAATTTCATTAAAACTAACTGACAATGCTTCGCTGTATATAAAACCTTGCGAAAATTTGTATTCTCTAAAGTCTCTTTCTCTATGTTTGCATTATATCCTTTCATATATT
>JBBTYN010000015.1:7624-9734 GCA_038061755.1 Patescibacteria group bacterium
GTAAACTCTGTATGGTTTAGGTCCCACAAATGCTTTACCATTTATGAAAATAGTAGGCGTACCATAAAGACCTGTTTTATTTAATTCCTTTACTTGATTTTCTACAGCAATTTTTGTTTCCACACTATTTGCGCATTCATCTATTTTTTTCACATCAAAAGAAAATTTTCCTAAAATTTCATTTAAGTTTGCTTTATTGAGAACATAATTTTTATCTGCACTGAATAAATAATCATTAAACTCCCAATATTTATCCGGATAATCTTTGTAAACACAATATCCCGCATCCGCCAAAAATGTTGTATCTCCTTTGGCTGGATAGTGAGCAAAAATATAATTAGTCTGTTTGTCTTTTACTAATTTTTGAATATCGGGATATGCTTTTCTACTATAATCACAAGCATAACAGCCAATAAATACTATGGTATCTTTTGAACTGATGTTTTGAGTTGGAAAACTCGAAAGATTAATATTATTTAAGGTTACAGTTTGTTCCGTTTTTTGAGTAATCCCGCAAGTAGAACTGTCCCCTATTGCTGTTGTTTTGTTGTTTCCCCCGCTTGGATCAAAGGCGCAAAATCCGCTTGCATTCAAGCCATTACAGCTTCCATAAATATAAAAATTATATCCGCCACGCAAAACATAAAAGGTACTGCCCAGCATTAAAATAAAAAATATCCAAGATAATATTTCATAATGTTTATTTACCATCTTCGCCAAAAAAGTCGAACGATTAATTATTTTTGATAAAATTTTTCCTTTTACTTTTTCTTGAAAATTAGTATTACAAGGTCGAAAAGTTATTCTTCTAAAAACACAAATAAAAGCTTCTTTTGCCAGAGCTCGATGCGAAGCGCTAAATATTCCCATTATCCCAAAAACAATTAAAGCTATTATACAAGGCATAAATTTAAAGTATTTTTATAATCTTATTTAAGTTTGTAATAAATGCTTCCGCTTCTTTCATTGTATTATATAAATACAAAGAAACACGCGCAGAATTGTAAATTTTTTTATCAGCAAAATAAGAATGCACACAGTGTTGACCAGAACGAATTTCGATATTTGCCATTTCATCAAACATAATTGCAAACTTGTGCATATCTATACCATCAATATAAAAATTAATAATTCCAGACCTATATTTTGGATCTTTGGGACCCATAATTTTTATCTTAGAAATTTTCTGTAATTCTTCTGTAATATAAGTATTTAGTTTAAGTTCATGTTCTGCAATATCTTTAAAGTCAAATTGGTTTAAATATTTCACTGCTTCTCCAAACCCAATAATACCAGCATAATTTTGCAATCCAGCTTCGAATTTATCTGGAATTGGAAGCATTTTATAACTGTCATAAGTAGAAAATTCTACTGTATCTCCACCAACCATAAAAGGTGCTAATTTTTCTAATAATTTATATTTGCCATAAAAAACTCCCGTACCAGTAGGCCCGAGCATTTTATGTCCAGAAAATGCTAAAAAATCAACATCTAAATCCTGAACATCAATTTTCTTATGCGGAATACTCTGCGCAGCATCCAAACAAACCAAGGAATTATTTTTATGCGCAATTTCTATTATTTCTTTTACCGGATTTGTAACACCATCTACATTTGAAGTATGGACTATTGAAACTAATTTCACGCCATTAATCATTTTTGAAAAGTTATCTAAATTAAAACTACCATCTTCATTTGAAGGAATTATTTTTACAACAATACCTATTCTATCTCGAAGTAATAACCATGGAATTAAATTTGAATTGTGTTCTTTATTAGAAATTAAAACAACATCACCTTTTTGTAAACCTAAAGAATATGCAAGCAAATTTAAACCTTCAGTAGTATTACGTGTAAAAATTATTTCATTTTCATCTTTTGCATTTATAAATTTTGCAATAAGCTCTCTCGCTTCTTTTACTTTTTTTGTAACCTTATCTCCTAATTTATGCGAGCTTCTACCCGCGCAAGCCGGATAATTAAAATAATAATCATTCATTGCCTCAACTACCACATCTGGCTTTAAGCTCATACAACCACTATCTAAATATATAGGAGTCACCCCGTCTTTTTTATTAAAAATATTAAAATCAGCCCTTATTTTATCTAC
>JBBTYN010000016.1:0-3496 GCA_038061755.1 Patescibacteria group bacterium
AAAAAGACTAGACTGCTCTAGTCTTTTTCGCTTTTGTGAAGGCACAGGCATAATTTTTCAGAAGAAAAATAGCCGAGCCGGGGTCGGCAAGTACTTACATTTTTTACGATTTTAAGAAGTAAAAAATTTAGTAACTTGTGACCACATAAATTTTGAATGCGAAGCATATAAAATCTTGTTATAATCAATTTATGCCAGAAGAGTTTATTCGCAAAATATATTTTAAAGTTGGGTGGTATTTTACTGGAAAGAAGCGTACGGACAGATTTTGGATTATTACTATATTGATTTTTATGTCAATTAATTGGTTTTCTTAATGTTTACTCCTTATATTTCATAATATTATCTAGGTTGGCCTTTTCTTTATCTTATTTTTGTATTGACTTCTAGGTCTTTGTTTATTGTTATAAAGAATGTTTGGGAAAATACCTTCATCTGATTGAAAACAAGGTTTCAATCTCGTATAATTAGGGTTACAGATTTAAAAGTAGTATAATAAAAATATGAAAAAACTTTACCAAATAGATAAGAAGAAACATCTACGTGAAATGGATCATCTTACACGCCCACCTCGGCTTGAAGGCAGGGTAAAGAATAGCATGATGAATCCGATACGCAAGAAAAAGCAAAAGAAATAAAATTTATTTCTGTATTTTATATATGTTTAAAGATAGACACGAAGCGGGAAAACTTTTAGCAAAGGCTCTTGCAAAATATAAAAATAATAAAGTTGTAGTGTTTGCACTACCACGAGGTGGAGTTGTTATTGGATATGAAGTAGCTAAAGCTCTAAAATCTCCTCTTGATATTATTGTTACTCGCAAGATTGGATATCCCAATAATCCAGAATACGCAATTTGCGTAGTGGACGAAAAGGGTTCACTTTTATGCAATGAGTCAGAAATCAAATTTGTAAATCAGGATTGGCTTCAAGAAGAAATTTTGCGAGAACAAAAGGAAGCAGAGCGCCGTGTTGCTCTTTATAGAGGGAAACAACAACCGAAAGAAATTGAAAATAAAGTAGCCATCATCGTAGATGATGGTATTGCGACCGGATTCACTATGCGACTAGCCGTCCGCTCTATAAAAATACAAAACCCTAAAAAAATTATAGTGGCGGTGCCCGTGGCGCCAACAGAAGCTATACAAGAGCTAAAAGAAGAAGGAGCTGACGAGATTATTACACTTCTACCACCGGAAGAATTTATGGGAGCTGTCGGTACTCACTATATGCAATTTGAACAGGTTGAGGACAGTGAAGTTATAAATTTACTTCAAGAAGATAAAAACCCTTGATTTAGTTGAATAACTGGTTCAAATCTCGTATAATTAAGGTCACAAATATGGTTAACAATAAAATTAAAATAATTATTTTAGCTGCTGGAAAAGGCACAAGAATGAAAAGTGATTTACCTAAGGTTTTAGAAACAGTAAAAGGTAAAATAATGATCAAATATTTACTCGAATCTATTGAAAAATCTGGCATAAGCGACAAACCTGTTATTGTCGTCGGCTTTGGTAAAGAAAAAGTAATAGAAGCTCTTGGTAAAAATTATGATTACGTAGTTCAAGAAGAACAACTTGGTACAGGACACGCAGTAGCTATTACTCAAAAAAGGCTTGAAAATAATACAGAACACGTAATGGTTCTTTATGGGGACCACCCATTTATTAACTCTGAAACTATAAAAAAATTAAGGGATATACATCTGGCTTCTTCTAAAAAAATAACAATGGCGACTTTTATCGTCCCAGATTTTGACGACTGGAGAGCTGTATTTTATAAAAATTTCTCTCGCATAATTCGGGATAAAAATGAAAATATCACAAAAGATGTTCAGTTTAAAGATGCCAATGATGAAGAAAAAAAAACAAAAGAGCTAAATCCTTGTTACTTTTGTTTTGAAGCAAACTGGCTTTGGAAAAATCTTAAAATGCTAAATACTAATAATGCTCAAAAAGAATATTACTTGACTGATCTAGTAAAAATAGCAATGAAAGAAAAAAATCAAATACAATCTATAAACATAGATCCACGCGAAGCCTTAGGTGTAAATTCAAAAGAAGAACTTGAAACATTGGAAAGATTAGTAGTATAGTGATGGAATGGGCGGCTAGCTCAGTTGGTAGAGCGTGTCTTTGACGTAGACAAGGTCACAGGTTCGATCCCTGTGTCGCCCACATGAAAATTTTGAACATTGAGACGTCTTGTGACGATACAGCAATAAGTATAATGGAAGTTAAGGGAGGCATTACTAATGCTTTTTTTAAGGTTTTGGCAAATAATTCAAATTCTCAAATCAACATCCATATCCCCTATGGCGGTGTTTTCCCAAAACTTGCTAAACAGGAACATATAAAAAATCTACCAATTTTATTAGAACTTTGCTTAAAACAAGCTAAGCTAGATAAAAAGCCTGCCCGTCATCAAGAGAAAAAGCCAGTAGATGCAATAATGATAACTTATGGTCCGGGACTTGAAATGTCTCTTTGGACAGGAATTACCTTTGCGAAAGATTTAGCACAAAAATGGAAAGTACCTTTAATTCCAGTCAATCATATGGAAGGACATGTACTTTCTGTTTTTGGAAAAGGAAAAGGAACTTTTAAAATACAAAAACTAAAAACACCAATTCTAACATTGCTCGTATCCGGAGGGCACACACAATTAGTATTTTCTAAAAAATTTATGAATTATGAAATTATTGGAGAAACACTTGATGACGCAGTCGGAGAAGCTTTTGATAAAGTCGCGAGAATGCTGGACTTACCTTACCCAGGAGGTCCTCAAATTTCAAAATTAGCAGATAGTATAAGGGAAAAAGAAAATGAAACTTTTGCGGGTCACAATTTTTCTGCTAAAAAATTTGTTCAGTCCTCGGGCCGTCGCCCTGCGGAGTCCCTAAAAAGCTTATTTCCTTTTTCCCTTCCCCGTCCGATGCTTCATACCAAAGATTTTAATTTTTCTTTTTCTGGTCTTAAAACTGCAGTTCTGTATTTAATAAGAGATTTAGGTGGAATTGAAAAAATCAGCCAAACAACAAAAGCACAAATTGCTTTAGAATTTGAAAACGCCGCTATTGAATGTTTGGTTTATAAAACAGCCAAAGCAATTGAAAAATATCAAATCAAAACTCTCATAGTAGCAGGTGGGGTCGCTTGTAATACCCATCTAAAAAATGAAATGCAAAAAATCGTTAGGCAAGACCTAACGACCACAAGCAAAATAAAACTTCTATTGCCCACAAAAGAACTTGTCGGGGATAATTCTATAATGATCGGTATTGCTGGATATCTAAATTATATAAAAAACAAAAAAAAAGTTCCAAAATTAAGTGACATAAAAGCAGTTGGTAATCTAAGGCTCTAATCCTTCTCGAGTCAAGATAAATGTGATATTATTTAAGAATATGAACGAAAAGTTACTTAAGCCTTACGACCCAAAAAATACAGAGAAAAGGATTTACAAGCTTTGGGAAGAAAGTGGTTTTTTTAA